>JAPKMT010000035.1 GCA_026645735.1 Flexilinea sp. | reverse complement strand
TCTGCGCAAAAACAACACAACAATATATAAATCTCCCCATAGTTTGAATCGCTGAATGTTGAGTGACGACCTTTCGCGACTTTTTTTTTTCGATTATACTAACAACAACTTTGAAGGTGGAAAGGTTGCACATGGACTTAACTGTCATAATTCCGGTTTTGAATGAAGAGAAAACGCTGAAAGAGATAATTTCCAGGGTCAAGGCAACGAATTTGGCTACAGAGATTTTAGTCGTGGATGATGGTTCAACGGATGGGACAAAAGAGATATTAAAGGGATATGGGTCCGATCCGCTGGTACGCGTCATTACCAGCGAAAAAAATGAAGGAAAAGGTGCTGCTGTCAGAAAAGGGATACAGAATGCGCACTGTGAATATGCCATTATCCAGGACGCGGATTTGGAATATGATCCGTATTGCTACCCGAAGTTGATTAAACCGATTGAAGACGGCATTGCCGATATTGTATATGGTTCCCGTTTTTTGGGAGGAGCTCGCCGCCCGATTTTATTCTGGAATATGGTGGCAAATCGCCTGCTGACATTTCTGACGAATATTTTGTATAACAATATTCTGTCCGATATGGAAACCGGTTACAAGTTATTTAAAGTATCCATGATTCGGGATATACCGCTTCATTCCCGCAGTTTCGATTTTGAACCGGAGTTTACTGCAAAAGTCTTGAAACGCGGTTTTCGTTTATATGAAGTTCCAATAGAATTCACTCCCCGCTATTACACAGAAGGGAAAAAGATTAAAGCCCGGGATGGTTTTATCGCTGTTTGGACGCTGATAAAATATCGCTTTGTGGATTAAAGACCCTGGCAGAGCGCGCTGTTGGAATGTAAAAATAGCGTTTTCGAATCGTAATATTGGAACGAATCCTTGTGCTCATCGATTCGTTTTTTTATTTTTTATTGCCATTTTCATCAGCAGGACGGATGTCAATGATATTCAGCTGCAGGCTTTCCCGGTCGCGCCAGACATTTTTCTCAAAATAACACAGAACATCAATTTTGGCGGGCATATCTTCAGCCCAACTGGATTGTCGGAACGCGATGCCATCGATGCTGATATTGTTTTCTGAGATCAACGACAGACGCAGGTGGTTCAGGTCTGTTCCAACAGGTCGGGCAGATTTTACTTGCAGATTTCTGACGATAAAAACAGCTTCCGGATTACTGTAACCAAAAGGTTCCATTTCTGCAATCTGGTCCAGAACAAATCCCTGTAAATAATCCAGTGAGACTTCCATGTCGGCCGTTTTCGATGGGCAAAGGTCTTTCCCGTATAAATCATGCTGAGCAATTTCGAGCAGCCGGTCGATCAGTTTGTTCCAGTTTTCATTTTTCACAGTCAACCCTGCGGCCATTGCATGACCGCCGTGACGTTCCAGCAGATCGGCGCATTGATCCAATGCGTGGGTAATATGAAATTCCGGTATGCTTCTGCAGGATGCCCGCGTGAATTCTTCACCGCTGGCACCGACAATCGCCGGCCGATAATATTTTTCAGTCAGTCTGGAAGCTGCCAGTCCGACAATCCCCATATTGAAGGCAGGATCCGATGCCGCAATCAGATCCGGAATTTTTTGAGAGTCGATATTTGAGATGACGCTTTCTTGTGTGTCTTTTGTTAATTCCTGCCGGAATTTGTTTTGCTCGTCCAATGCCAGGGCAAAATTGCGTGCTTCTTCATAATTTCCGCTCATCAACAAATCAAAGGACAGTTTAGCCGTTTCCAGCCTGCCGGCTGCATTTAAGCGCGGTCCTAATGCAAAACCGATATTGGAAGCTTTCAAGCCGGACAGTTTTATACCGGAGACATCGGCGAGCGCCTGAATCCCGGGTTTGACGGTTTGCTGTAATTTTTGAATTCCTTTTTTTACCAGGCTTCGATTTTCATGAACCAATGGGACCATATCGGCGACGGTTCCAATTGCCACCAGATCCAGCCAGTCATCCGCAGAGATTCCATCCATTGGTTCAGTTTTCAACAGTGCTTCTGCAATTTTGTATGCCAGTCCGACACCAGCCAAACTTTTGTCCGGGTAGGAATCAGAGGCTTTTTTCGGGCATAAAATTGCTGCCGCAGCCATTGGCAGTTCATCAGACGGTTCATGGTGATCTGAAATGATAACCTCCATCCCCAACGATTTGGCAAAATCGGTTTCCTTTGCGGATCGAATTCCACAATCCACTGTGATCATTAACTGGATTTGTTCATCGTGAAGGATCTGAACGGCATCCATATTTACACCGTATCCTTCTTCAAATCGGTTCGGAATATACCCCCGTACGTCCGCATGATACTTTCGCAAGACCTGAACCAGCAAACTGGTTGCCGTGACCCCATCGACATCATAGTCACCATAAATCGCGATGGATTTTCCCTCTTGAATTACGGAAAAAATGGTTTTGACCGCCTTGTCCATATCCTCCAGCAGAAAGGGATCATACAATGACCCTTGCTGTCTGAGGAAGATACTGGCATCCGGCGCTGTGCATATGCCTCGATTGAAAAGCAGTTTTCTTTGTATTCGTGGATATGCGGATAAGGCTTCCGATATATCCACCGGAATTTCAGGATAGAGGTTCCATCGATAAAGTGAATTAGCCAAAGCGGATCCTTGTTAATCAGTAATTTATAATATGAAAAGTATTTTAATATTGTTCTTATCGTTTTGCGCTTTGTGTAAAACGATAAGAACAATATATTTTCTTTATTTATTTGAAAGGACAATCGAATTGTTGCTTATTAACAATAAATGCGATTTACGCGGTTGGCAATTCCGCAGGTTACTTCATAGTTGATTGTCCCCCACCGTTCAGCCACTTCCTCAGCCGTGATGGTCTCGCTTCCCTGGGATCCGATGAGAACAACCTCATCTCCTGGTTGGACATCCGGTACTCGGTTCAGATCAATCATGCACTGGTCCATGCAGATGTTTCCTAAAACCGGTAGCCGTCGGCCGCCTGCCAGAACCATATTTCCGGCAATTCTACGATAACCATCCGCATAACCGACAGGAATGACGCCAATCCGATCTCCGTCTTGTTTCGTCGTATATTTGTGCCCGTAACTGATTCCCGATCCGGCTGGCAGTGTTTTTATCGAAATGATTTGTGCTTTCCAGGTTAAAGCCGGACAAAATCCTGCGGGCAGTCTGGTCTGCGATGAGGGATGTAACCCATAGATCGCGATCCCGCCACGGACCATGTCATAGCGACAGGCGGCTGGGTGAAATAATGCGCCGGCTGAATTCGCAGTGTGCACGATTTTGGGCCTTAAACCGTTATGGGTCAGTAAATTGACCAGCAGATCAAATCGCTCGATCTGCAGATCGGTTGTGGCTGGATCTTCTTCATCGGCTCGGGCAAAATGTGAATACAAGCCCTCTATCTCCAACTCCGGGGCGTTATGAATCGCTTGTACGAGTTCAAGACCTGAATCGGCAAGGATCCCAAGTCGTCCCATTCCAGTATCCACTTTTGCATGAACGAGCAATTTCTTGCCGTTTGCACCGAGCGCTTCCGTAAGTTCGGCGATTTGTTCCCGGCAGAAGATGGCAGCACGTATATTTTTTGAGGCTGCTTCAACAGCATTTTTGGGGGACAATCTTCCAAACAGCAGGATGGGGATTTGAAATCCTGCATTTCTAAGTTCCATCGCTTCACAAAATCGGGCAACAGCAAAAAAATTGCTTCCGGCATCCAAAGCTGCCTGTGCAACCGGCACAACACCATGACCATAGGCATTTGCCTTGATGACCGCGATTACCGGACAACCGGATATTTTGCGAATCAGGCGAATATTCGTTTGAATCGCTTCTAAATCAATTTCAACCCAATTTTCATAAATTTTCTGTTTCATAAATTGCCACACTGAATCATTCAAGGATCTTATAAATAACCGGCAAGCAATTCGCTTGCGCCTTGCTGCCAGGTTCCGACAGGTACTTTTGCCGCTTTTTCTTTCCGCATTGCATCCGTCCATTGGCTGATTTCGCGCACGCAATCGCAAAGTGAGTCTATGTTCTCCAGTGAGAAAAACAATCCGCCTTCTCCAACCACTTCATGATATATGGGTATATCGCTGACAAGTACCGGCAGACCGCGCAAGGCGGCTTCAACCACCGGCAGCCCATATCCTTCTCCGCGTGAGGGTGAAATCAGGGCAGTGGATTGATCCAAAATTTCAACCAATTCCGGTTCGCTGGCTCTCCCTGTGTAGAAGAATCGCTTTCCGGCTTCCGGATGATTCAGAATTCTTTCGTATAATTCATCCGCCATCCAGCCTTTGCTGCCGACATAAACGAGCCGATAATTTTCATCCTGCTTCCACAATTTCTCAAAGGCATCCAGCGCATAATCCTGACCTTTTCTCGGCTGAATTACACTGACCTGAACGAATATGCACGCTTTTTCATTTTTTGCGTTCTGTAAGAATTGCTGCAATGACTCGCGAATTGGCGATTTCTGCGCGTCAGTTTCTCCGATTTCAGCTCCCTGTGTAAAGGTAAGGAATTGTAAGCGACTGATTTCCTGCGGACAGTTGCGCTGCGTCCATTCTCTCATATCGTTTCGCGTTGTTTCTGATATGCAGAAAAGCAGATCATTCCATTGGCAGATCAACGGCAAAGTATTCAGAAAAACCGCTAAAAAGTCCTTTGGAAACCATTCCGGATGCTGTGTCGGTAAAAGATCATTGACGACAGTGCCGATTTTCCCCTGAAGCGCTTTTACTTTTTCAAAATAGGGCAGGTAGGAAGGCAATTTGTCCCATGCATTATCCAGGATCAGAATCTGATCCCCTCTTTGTAGCTTAATCTTTTCGTCAATTCCCAGTGAACCTGTTTCGAGAGACAGAATTCTTTCCGTAAATCTGCGGGCTGAATAGAGTTCTCCGTTCAGAATCATCACAAATTCGAATGAAAAATCAGACTGATCTGTTTGCAGAAGGGCAGTAGAAATTTTGTTGACAACTCGCGGAATGCCACTTTTTTGGGAAGAATAGACCTGGTGGCTTACATCAATCAACAGCCTTTTGGGTGCTTTCTGATTCGTGTAAAATGACATTTTTCGCAAGATTTCATCCTCATACTGAGGTTTCCGAAAGAAAGCGGATTTTATACCGGATGAATAAAGGTATGTCAATCGGCTGAGAATTGGATTGGGAATTTTTCTGGAAATCTTGCGCAGGAATGGATTCATGAAAAGATTTTACCACTGAGGAGATCTTTCTTCAGTAATTCGAAAAATCGATTTGCTATTCGGGTCAATCAGGAAAAACCGGTTGTTGTGTTGTTTTTGCGCTCCTCGCAAAAACAACACAACAATAAATAATACCTCTCATAATTCGAATTGCTGAAAACAAATAGCCGGAATGATTTGATGGAATATAATACTATTATCAAATTGAGGGGATGAAGATCATGAAAGAACAAATTCGAGAGAAATTTTTGGCTTATCAAAAAGAAATGTTTCAGGATTTAGCAGAAATTATTTCTGTGAACAGTGTGCGTGGTGAGGAGGCACCCGGTCTGCCATTCGGATCGGAGCCAGCCCGAGTTTTGGAACTTGCGCTGAAACAGGGCGAAAAATATGGTTTTAAAGTAGACAATGTTGATAATTATGCCGGATCTATTGAATACGGCGACTTTGATGAATCGATCGGTGTGCTGGCACATCTGGATATTGTTCCGGCAGGCAAGGGGTGGTCCACTGATCCTTTTGAACTGGTCATCAAGAACGACCGCATGTATGGCCGCGGTGTAGTGGATAACAAGGGCGCCGTGACCGCTGCTTTGTATGGAATGCGGATTATCCGTGATCTTGGTCTGCCGATCAAACGGAATATTCGTCTCATCATCGGGACCAATGAAGAACAGGGCTCATCCTGTATGAAATACTACGCTGCGCATCGACCGGTTCCCTCCATGGGATTCACTCCCGATGGCGACTATCCGCTCATCTATGGTGAAAAAGGTAATTTCTGGACAAAATTGATTTTCCCGATCGAAGAGACTCCCATTTTGGAAATCAAAGGCGGTGTCGCATTCAATGCCGTATGTTCCGAATGTATCACCAAACTGGATGGCAAAAAAGTAGCTGCGCAGGCGCTGAAAGATTCCATTCAAGCCGCTGATACGCTGGGGTACAGCGCTGAAGTTTCAAGCGATGCGAATGGAGACGTCATCCTGGTGGTCAAAGGACTGGCAGCGCATGGCAGTACACCGGAGAAAGGTGTCAATGCCATCGTTTCGACATCCATCATTTTGTGCCGTTTCCTGGGTGAAAAGGCTGGCAGTATGTTGTTCTTTGTGCGCGATCAGATCCGAAGAGAACCGGATGGTACAACCCTGGGATTAGCATATCGTGATGAGATTTCCGGCGGGTTAAGTCTGAATTTGGGCTATATCGAATTGACGGCTGGCACAAGTTGGCTTGGCATCGATATCCGTTACCCGGTAACCAGCTCTTTAAGTGAACTGAAGAGCAAATATGAACCGATGGTAGCGCGCTTTGGTTTGCAATATCAGCTGGTTGAATGCTCTGAACCGCATTATGTTCCAAAGGACAGCGATGTGGTCAAAAAACTTTTGCAGGTTTATCGTGATGTCACCGGGGATCAAAAAACCGAAGCATTCACCATTGGCGGCGGCACCTATGCCAAAGCGCTGGGAAAGCAATTCGTAGCCTTTGGCCCGGAATTTCCGGGTGCTGAAGCTTCCAATGTCCATAATGTGGATGAACATGTCACCATTGACGCCTTTATCGATCATTGTGTGATCTGTGCCATGGCGATGTACGAGCTGGCAAAATAGTATTCTTTTGCTCCTGCTGATAGGATCCTACGTCATCGGGATCCTATCAGCAGGAGGCTGGATCCTGCGCAAAAGCAGCGCAAAGTCATATCATTCTTTCCCTGTATTAATAATGAGTTCACAAATTAAATACAGACTCTATTCGGACTTTATTTCCTTCAATTTCTTTGCATTAACTTTTTCAATTCACGAATTATTAATTCATTCCTTTTATCAATTGATAAATATTTACATTATATTTATTATTTGATATACTAACATCAGACCTGTAAAAGATCAATCATTGAGGCGTACATGGAAAGTTTTTCAGAAGAAGAACTACGTCGTCAAATCCTTATTTTTCTGAAAGACTTTAAGGAACTGATGGGTCAAGGTTACTATTTTGTCAAAGGACATTATAAGAACGTTCAAGCACTAAGAGATTTGGGAATTACTGCCAGAATACGCGACGAAATAATTCTTTCGGTTGCTATGGAGGATTATTCATCTGGTCCCAATCCCGATGCGTATCATCCCGGTTATTATTGGATTTTTGGCAAAAACATTGATTCAATTGAGATTTACATCAAACTTAAGATTGTTACTTACAACAACGGGAATGAACGGGCCGTTTGTTATTCATTCCATCTTTCAGAAAACCCTTTGAACTACCCGTTTCGTAGATAAAAAAAAGTATTAGCGATGATTAAAGAAGATGAGGCAAAAGCAATGAATACGTTTTGTCCAAATTGCGAAAAAGAAACTGAACAAAAATTTGTGAACAAAGTTGAAGAGATCGACATCCGGGGTGAAATGATCCCTCTTCATATGGAGTATTATCATTGTGAAGAATGTGGCGAGGATTTTGAAATCCCTCGCCCCGATTATGATCCATTGGATGCAGCCTATCGTGAATATCGAAATAGAAAAGGAATGGTGCAGCCAGAAGAGATCAAAAAATATCGCAAGGAGTTAGGACTCACTCAAAAAGAATTGAGTGAAATTCTTGGAATTGGAATCGCTTCTTTAAATCGGTATGAAAATGGAGCATTGCAATCTGAAGCCCATGATCAGGTTATCCGATTGAGTATGCAACCGGCTAATTTATTACAATTTCTGGAAAAAAAACCAGAATTGCTTTCCGAATATAGCAGGAATCGGATCATTCAACGTCTCCAGGAAAAAGAACGAGATTGCGGGGATTTGCTTGAAGAAGCGATTGAGCAATTCGGCAGTTATTCTCCGAGCTTATTGAGCGGATTCATTCGCTTTAATGCCAATAAACTGTTCCAGGCGATCAAATTTTTCTGTTATAAAGATCAGGTTTTGAAAACAAAGCTCAATAAACTGCTGTTCTATGCGGATTTTAAACACTTTAAAGAGAATGGTGTTTCAATTTCCGGAGCTCGTTACGCCCACGCCTATTATGGCCCAGTCCCTGATCAATTTAATACCTGGCTGACTGCCATTTTAGAATGGGACAAACAAATATCAAGCGAGGAACAAGCTTTTGGCGATTTTGTTGGCGAAGTCTACACCAGTAGCGAGCCTGATTGGACAGTTTTCTCCACTTCAGAACTGGCGGCTCTCGCATTTGTCAAGAATAAGTTCCTAAAATACAGTGCCAGACAAATCCAGGATTTCTCCCATCAGGAAAAAGGGTATCGAAATACGAAAGATGGTGAAATTATTTCCTACCAATATGCCCAGGAGCTCCAAATATAGTATTGCCAATTTTTAGTTGACGGTTAGGATGGATGAAACCTGTCATTGTTATTACCCTGCAAGGGTGTGGCAATCTCCACGCTGTATTGTGTAAAGGACGCTGTTCGAAAAGAGTTTGCTTCTCTATGATCGCAATGACAGGTGCCATGTAATGCACACAGGTGCTCTATTTGTCATTGCGAACCTTGTGAGTCCTGTAGGGACGAGCCCTGCAAGGGCGTGGCAATCTCCTAAACAATATGCAAAGTGTGCTATACGAAAAAAGATTGCTTCTCTATGATCGCAATGACAGAACCATCCATGAATCATTTATCAAATAAATCTTATATGTGAAGCGCAAAAAAGAACATAACAGTATCCCTGTTTCGAATTTCTGGCGTCCAGGCATTTTCCTTGTCGAAACAAAAAAAGCGTGTATAATAAGTTACGTTGTACGGGGCATAGCGCAGCCCGGCTAGCGCGCTTGCATGGGGTGCAAGAGGTCCTGAGTTCAAATCTCAGTGCCCCGACAAAAAATCCTTTAGCCGGGGAAATGAAAACAGACTGAAAAGAGTCTGTTTTTTGTTTTATTCCAGATTATTAGACAAAAATATTCGTAATGGGGCAGATAGAAAAGCACTATTTTGGTTATTATTTAGAAATTTTGTTTCTGAAAAATGCCAAAAAGCACATTGACAGGCAAGTAAAAGTGTTCTATATTTTAATAAAAATTATAGAACAAAAATTCTAAATAATACAGGATAAAAATGACACAATTGATCTACATATGCGACGGAACGAACGTGCTTTTCAGCAAAACAGATGCCTCAAAGGACGAAATCCTGAAAAAAATGAAGGATCATCAATGGCAATTTCCATTTCGCTATGAGACGCCGAAGGTGCTGCAAATCGATGCATGGGTTGTCATCTATGGTCAGAGCCGGAAGACGCTGTTCGATTTATTGACTCCTCAGCAGATAAAAATCGTAGGGCGCCTGGCATGCGGCGAATCCGCCAGTCAGATTGCGGTCGCCATGCGGATCAGTACGGATACCGTCAATTATCACATCAAGGAAGCCAAGAAAAAATTGCGAGTGGACACACGTAATGAATTAATTGCTCTCTATAGCCGGGAGACCTCTTTTGAATGAAAGGAGCAAAATTGTTGTTGCGGTGTTTTTTGCGCGAAGTGCAAAACCATAAGAACACCAAATTTTCTCGATCGATTCGAAAAGCCATTCCATATTTCGATTCACCGGCAGGGGCTATAATGGAGAGATGAGTCAATCATCAATGAAATTTTGGGGAGGGGTGAAACAAAATTCTCCTGAATCTCGTTTTACCAACAGGAAGGTGCATATGAAAAATCAACTTAAAATCGCGATCATTGTATCGATCATTGTCATCAGTGTGACAGGTAATTTCTTTGCAGCCGCTGCCGAACCGGCGTTCATGGCCGTACCGGACAAACCCAATCCGGTCAGCCCGAGAGGATATGACAATTTTTCGCGGACGATTACGTTCTATTGGAATCCTGCTGCCAATGCCGACAATTACACCGTTTATTGGAATTCGGACAACGGTGATTCCGGAAATTTGCCGCTTTCCGCTTCGGATGCAAGCTGCGGCGGAGGGCGCTGTGCGGTTTCAACCACGCTGCCATTTGAAGGGGAATATCATTGGTATGTCGCCGCAGTCAATACGGAAGGTACGGTCAATTCGGACACGATTGATTTCACTTTAAATTCCAACATTTCAACGCCGGACGCCTATTCTCCATCCGGTACCGTATACGATAACCGCTTCACCACGTTCACTTTCACCGATGTTCAGGATAATGTCAAAGAATACCGCATCCGGGTGCTGGATGTCTATTCTTCACGCGTTGTGATGGATCGCTATTGGAGCGTGGATGAGATTTCCTGCGAAGCATATCAATGTTCAATCACCACCGATACATTTCTGCCTGGCGGAAATTATGTCTGGCGTGTTCGCGGATACAGCGATAACTCCGCCAGTAACTGGTCGAATGAACTTGGATTTTATGTCTATTGTACAACCTGCGGTTACAGTACCGGTTCCGAAGGGACCTCTTCATACACAAGCCCTGTTTCTCCGACCGTATCTGCTTTTCAGACCAATACCGTGCCGACTCCGGTCAGTCCTACCGGCTCAATTGCTGACCTGATTCCGGTTTTCCAATGGCGGACGCTGACCGGCGCGAATTTCTATTGGATCACGCTGTATGATGCCAGTGGAAAAGTGCTCTACAACAATACGAGCGACAGCTCGATCTGCAATTATGAAACCTGCACGTTTTCTGCCGGATTTTCGCTGCCGGCAGCCGGGAATTATTCCTGGCAGGTAACCGGCGGGACAAACACGGGTGTCACCTGGGGTTCCGCCAGTACAACATTTACGCTGGTAGATGCTCCTCAGGCGATTTCCTTTATCCGTCCTGTTGATGGCGGAGTGATCGGGTCAAGCGGCTCTGAGATTGTATGGACTGATTCCGGATCATCCGTTGAAAATTTTTCTGTTGTCATCTTTGATAGTAACAATCAGATTTTGCTGGATACGATGATGGATCGGGGAACCTTATGGTGTGATGGCACTCAATGTACCCTGGAGTTTTCATCGATCCCTGCCGGACAGTATCGAATTGAGGTGACTCCAAATTCCACCTATGGAACACAGGCTGCGTCGGCTTCTTTAAATTTCACCGTATCCGATGTTTCACAGACGATTGAAATTATCTATCCTAAAAATAATTCGACCGTTCAGCCAAGACCGCTTTTCCGTTGGAAAATTCCGCAGTCTACGGGCGATACATTGACATTTGTCATTCAGGTCACCGGTTCAGATGGCAATACAGCACAGATTGGTCCGGTCTCCTGCGGCCAATCCGGGCTGACTTGCACTGAGAATGAAGCCTTTTTCATCCCGACGGATGCTTTGCCTTCGGGTGCCTATTCCTGGACTGTGTTTAGTCCTGAGCTCAATGCATCCAGTGAACCGGCCGTGATTACAGTCGAATAGGATTTTTTCAACGAAAAAGAATTAACCAAAATAAGACGCAACCGAACAAAAGAAAGACTCATTCATTCCGAATCTCCCGTGAAAGGGACAGCGGGGGATGAGTCTTTTTTGATTCCTGATGGTATTTGATTTTTAAGAATTGGTTCTTCAGTCTTGTCCGGGAAATCATTTTCTATTGTATAAACAACTGAAAAATCGGATAATGAAGTTAACAAGAACTTTCGGAATCGGAAGTCAGGTCAGCAATTTAATAGTGAGTGGGAACTTTCTCGCTTGATTTTAAAAACCGAACAAAAATATTGAATTGCTGAAGTCAAACCGTTTTTTTAAAGTGTGAAATAGCTTTTTCATGTCATTAACGCATGAAATAAACTGTAAATATGCACTGCAATAGCAAATTGGATTTCAAGATTGGAGGGTCTATGAAAATAAAATTTCGATCAGGTCTGTTTTTACTGATCATTCTCATGTTTCTTTTTGCTGATATTGGAATCATCAGTAAAGCAAGCGACAACTTGACGATCAAGATTCCCAATCAGCTTTTTTTGGTGAAGACAGCTACCCCGACACCGACGCCAAAATTCAAAGTTGTGGAAATGCTCCCGATACAGCCGATTATGCCGATCGCAACGGCACCACCTCCTCCGCCACCGCCGCCGACCGAGCCTGCACCGGTCTGGCAAGTGATGCCGTTTGAACCGTTTTTCCCGATTGCCACAGCGGTTCCCACCTGGGATATCGGATTAATTGAAGATTTACCGTTTTTCGAAATCGCTACGCCGATCCCGGATTGGGAAATCGGGGTTATGGAAGATTTACCGTTTTTTGAGATCGCTACGCTGCCCCCGGGTGGGGAAGATGCCGTTCTGGAGTCTATCACTCCGATTACACCGAACGCAGGATTTTCCAGTTCCCCCGGCATGATCAACTTTGCGTGGGAATATGAGGTCAGCGGAAGTACTGATGAGGAACCCCATTTCGGATTCAAGGAGAATGGCTTTTGGTTGATGCAGCTTTATTCCTGTTCCGAAGGGCTTTGTCAGTATCAAAAAACATTACCTCCCGGAAATTACACCTGGCAGATTTTTGGAGATTTAGGAGGAGTAGATCTTAATACCGATCCCATTCCCTTTACGATTCTGTCATTAGATACAGCTCCATCGGCGCCGATTCTGGAAAGTCCGAGTGGAGAACATCCGACACGCTCCTTAAGTTTCACATGGCTGCCATCATCCAACGCCGAGTCCTACAAGGTGGTGTGGACGCTGGAAGGGGGAGGCAGCGGCGAGCTGAACCTGTCGGCATCGGATGCCAGTTGTCTGGGCGGTCATTGCACGATCGCAACAACACTGCCTTCCGAAGGGAAATATTCATGGTATGTGGTCGCAACCAATACGATTGGTTCGACGAACTCAAGTCCGATGGAATTCCAGGTGAATCCCAATATCAACACGCCGGAAGGATACCTGCCGAGTGGTCAACTGGATGATCCGGAACAAATCCGTTTTGAGTTTTCCAACGTCGAGGATTATGTGTATGAATATCGCATCCGGGTTAATAATTCATCGACGGGCGAAGTGATGATGGATCGGTCCTGGAACGTGGAAGGCTTTACCTGTGATGTGGAACGATGTGCCATCGTGGTGGATCTGAAACTGCCAACCGGCAATTATTACTGGTCGGTTCGCGGCTACAGCGAGACGTCTGTCAGCCATTGGTCGAATCCGCTGCAATTCTCAATAATCTGTTCGACATGTGCGAGCGGATGGCAACCGGAGACATATGCCAACACCTATCCGACGCCGACATATCCTGTCGGAGCGATTCAGACTGACATTCCGACATTCATCTGGCGCGCCATAACCGGAGCCGGAGCGTACTGGCTGACGGCATACGATGCCACTGGAATCGTGCTGCTGGATGTTCCGGTTGACAAAGCAAACTGCAACTATGATTATTGCTACTTTGCGCCGGGATTCAAATTTCCCGGAAGCGGATTGTATTCGTGGAAGATATCCGGCGGGACACCGGCCGGAGTTCTGTGGGGATCTGCCAGCGCCAACTTCTCAATCGTAATGCCGGCTGAAGCGATACGATTTATCGCCCCTGAAAATGGTGGGACGATTCCGAAGACAGCGCCGGAAATCCAGTGGACGGATCCGGGTACAGCCGTCCTGTCCTTCAAGATCAAGTTATGGGGCTCCCAGCAGGAGGTTCTGTTGGATACGAGCAAACCGCGGGATGCATCCTGGTGCGACGGCACAGCCTGTACGCTTCGATTCACCGTGATTCCGGAGGCATTGAATTATCAGATTGAGGTCACGCCGCTTTCGGGTCAGGGCATGCCGGGTCAATCGGCGCGCCTGGTATTCAGTGTCGGTGAAAGCGCGCAGGTTCTGACCCTCAGTCCTGCAGAAGGAGAGACGGTGCCCACCCGGCCGCTGTTCCGCTGGAAAGTGGTGGATGGAGGGGGCACAACCGCGGTAAATCTGGTCTATTACAAGATCCGGCTGATTCGAAGCGATGGGCAGGAAGTGGTATTTGGACCGTTGATCTGCGGTGAAAGCGGAGTGAATTGCACCGGCGGAGAGGCGTATTATATTCCAACGGAGGCGTTAACGCCGGGTGTCTATAGCTGGAAACTCGAAATACCGCAGCAGCAGATGATGTCCGCACCGGTCTCCATCGTAGTTCAATAGTGTCCTGATCCAATGCGGCATGGTTCCGATTGGCGTTCATGGATCAGGAATCGGAAAAATGGAGAATTCTTACTCGTTGTGTTGTTTTGGCTCGAAGAGCCAAAACAACACATCACGATTATTTTTTCCATATGTTAAATCTCTGGTTTGTAGCAGCAATTCAAAATATAAAAAGAATTCTATGTTGTTCTTATGGTTTAGCGCGAAGCGCTAAACCATAAGAACAACATATTTTCTTTCTTTATTCGAAAAGCCAATCCATATTTTGAATCGCTGGTTCGTAGATGAAATCAGCAAAAATCGTATAAAATGGGATTATGGTTTTCTCTCAAGAGAAAGTCATAATCCCATTCATTTTATTATTCTAATTTAAGTATGCTGCGGTAGCAATTCAAAATTTTAACGAACCATTGGAATAAAGCAAACAATTTATCGTCCTTTTGTTTTTGCGCTTTGCGCAAAAACAACACAACAACAAATAATTCTCCCCATATTTCGATTCGCTGGTAAAAAACAAATTCAGGAGCATAATTTGCAGTAAAATGAGAGAAGGGACAAAGATTTCAGGGCATCAGGACAAGTTCGATGGAAGAAAAAGACAATCAAGTTGAACAAAAAAACTCCAATTCTATCCATCCGCATGTTAATACGGAGATGCCCGAAGAGGAAAAACCGGTACTGATCCCCTCAGCCCACAGAATCAAACTGCTGCGTCGTAGAAATAAGAAGGAAAAAAACGGTTTCAGTTGGATGTTATTTTATGGAATTGTTGTTGGATTGATTTCTGCTTCAATTGTCTGGTATGCTTTTTATGTTCATACGCAAAAGCAATTGGAAATGGTTTGGATGAAACAAACCGCTGTTAGTGCACTTCATGCCAATCAAATTGAAGCTTTGGAAAAAACAATTACCGGTTTGGATTCATTTTCTTCAGAATTGGAAGATCAATCTGCAACATTAGTGGTTGACAGGATTCAGTCTGAGAAAAGATTGCTTCTGTTGGCGCAGCTGATTACTCCGTCTGCAACTCGATATCCTACCGAAACGATTGTGCCGACGCAAACACCCTTGATTTTATGGACTGTTCCTCCGCCGACCGGTTCTGAATTAACTGCTGCAGGTATTCAACCGAAAGCCAGTGAAGTTCCAGTCACAGCGGGGATGGTGAAAATTGCAGCCGGAGATTTCATGATGGGATCCGATGCTGCGGATGCGCATAGTGATGAAAAACCGCTGCATGCAGTCTGGCTGAACGATTTTTGGATCGATAAGACAACGGTGACCAATCAGGCCTATCAATTGTGTGTTGATTCCGGAATTTGTACGGAGCCGGCAGAAAAAAATACGAAAAGTCGTTCGGATTATTATCAGAATCCGGCTTACGCAAATTTTCCAGTGGTTAATGTGGACTGGACTCAGGCGGTTGTGTATTGTAATTGGAAAGGAAAACGCCTTCCAACAGAGGCTGAATGGGAAAAGGCTGCCAAGGGAAATGATGATCGTATCTATCCCTGGGGACACATCCCACCGGATGAATACCGTTTGAATTTTGACAACCAAATTGGTGATACTGTCGAAGTCGGGAAATATCTGGCTGGAAAAAGTCCTTACGGAGTGCTGGATATGTCCGGCAATGTGTGGGAATGGATTTCCGACTGGTATTCGGATACCTATTATCAGGATATCGGAAATGCGTTGATTTCCGATCCGGAAGGCCCTGAAAATGGAAGCTACAGGGTTCTGCGTGGCGGATCTTATGGCAGCAAAGCCTGGTATGTGCGTGTTTCTGTCCGATCCGGAAATTCAGAAACATCCATCTCCAACAGTCGTGGTTTTCGCTGTGCCTATTCCGGAGAAAAATAAAAACTTTTAAATCATCGATCAAAAAAAAGATTCATCAATGGAATCATGGAGCATGAAATGAAAGGAAGCAATAAAATAATTGATGAGATTATTGAAAGCCACGCGTCCGATCCCGGAGGGCTTATTCCGACTTTGTTGAAGATCCATGAAGAATTTGGCTGTATTCCGGAGGAAGCGTATCCGGTTCTATTGTCGAAATTTGCTGCCACCCGGATTCAAATAAACAAAATACTTCATTTTTATGATGAGTTTGCTTCGGATTTCGGGAATAAAAATATTATTCGTATATGTGGAGGATTTGGCTGCAGTGAAAAAGGGAGTCTATATTTATATGAAAAAATGAAACAGATGATTGCAGAAAAGAAAACCATTGGCACAGATATCAATGTTTCTGTAGAGACGATTCCTTGTCAGGGTTTATGTGGATTCGGTCCGATTATTGTTATTAATCATCAAGTGTATACCCGAGTAACTGCCGAAAAAGCTGAAAAGATTTTATCTGATTTATTTTTTGATACAATGACGTTGAAGAACTTAGGCTTTGTCCCAGGGAGAAAAAGCAGATAATATCCTGCTTGAAATCTTTACCTATCCATTGACTGAAAAGAAAAATTTAAAATGAATAATCAAGAGCAATTATCTGAATTATTAAACCAGCTGACACGTCAAATGTATCAGGATCATGATCCTGCTAAACCAACCGTCACGATATGCTTATTTGAAGATGGAGAAGGACTTGAAGAAGTAAATCTATTAAAAGCTTTTGAAAAAGCTGTCAAGAAAAGAAATGTAAAAATCAACGTGGATATGATGGAAACAGCCATCAACGAAATTTCTGCATTCGGTCCCGTAGTAATACTATCACCGACAAATCAATCGCTGACAAAGGTACGCTTACTGGATGTGGACAACATCATCGATCATTTTGTTTCTGAATTGAAAAAATCCGGTCTCTTTTTTGTGGATCAACCTCCTGCAGCGGAAGAACTGGATGAAAAAAAGAGCCAATCGCAATCATCCGATCCTCAAAAAAACACACTTGGCGATACTTTATTGGGTGCTTTCCTCCTGGGATTACGTAAGTTAACAAAAAAAAGGGACACGGAACAAAAAACCGAAATTCATCCTGGAAGTCCATTTGAAAAATCGTTCGACAGTAGTAAACAGACGGAGAATGTTCATCCGGAGAAGGATTGCCTTGTTCAATCTGTCAAACCTGATTCCACTCCTCATGATACTGTTATTAAAGCTATCGAGGCAACAACCGTAGTTGAAAATCAGTCGGATGAAAAGGTTGCTTCAAGCTCTGATTTCATCCGATTGCATTCATTTTCATTTGACGCAAAAAACGATGCTGAACGGCAAGCGGATGAGTTTCGGGAAACAGATTTATCTGTTTGCCCGGATTTTTTGCCAGTTCTGATCCCCGGTACACTCAAAATTCGGCCTCCCCATGAGCTTGATCAACTCGGGCTGGAGCGGATTTCTGATTTGGAGCAGGGGACTGTTGCATCACTTAAAGCGGAAAAAAATGTTGTTTCCAAATCTCTTATGGAGGATTCTAAAGTCATCGCTGAGAGAAGTTCTGCCAACGCCTATGAGGCGGAATTCTTAACGGTTTCTCATCTTTTCTCAGAATCACCCATTTCTGAGGAATCAGCGCCCGAAATTTCAGCCGAAATCCAACCCAATTTAAAAGAAGAAACCGGTGATACTGAAAAAATAAAATTTGATATTCATTCAATTCATCCCTTACTTAAAAAATTAATATCGGATCAGGAAGGGGATGATCAACTTCCCTGTATCTCGGTATGTTTGGGAGATGGCTGCATGATTCAGGGTAGTCAGAAAGTTTTTGAAGAATTTCAACGCATCCTTGCATCTTTGCCAATTGGAAAAGCTGTTGTGCTTAAGCGAACCGGCTGCAGCGGTTTCTGCGGACAAGGTCCGCTGGTCATGCTGCTGCCAGCCAAAGTTCTGTATGTCAACGTCAAACCGGAAGATGTTCAGCAAATCGTTGACGAAACATTAATGAATGGAAATTTGATCCGATCACTCCTTTACCGGAATCCGGAAAATCAAAAAATCATTCTGCTTGAAAAAGAAATCCCTTTTTTTTCATATCAAACCCGTGTATTGACGGAGTCCGAGATGGATTTAGATCCGGAATCTTTGGAGGATTACATCTGCCATGGAGGCTATCAGGCGTTGGTAAATGCGTTATCCTCTGATCCGGATCAAATTATTGAAGAAATAAAAAAAGCGAATTTGCGCGGAAGGGGCGGCGCAGGCTTTCCAACCTGGAAAAAACTCGATAGCTGCAGATCCACGGAAAGTGAAACGAAGTATGTAATCGTCAATGGGGATGCGGGGGATCCTGGTTCGATTGAGGATCAGGCATTAATGTGTTCCAATCCGCATTTGATCCTGGAAGGTTTGATCATTAGCGCCTATGCAGTTCATGCATCCAAAGGATACCTTTACATAAGAAAGCAATACGCGAGTGCCGTGAAAATGATGGAGAAAGCTATTCATGATGCAGCGGAACATGGGCTGGTTGGTAATAATATTTTAAACAGCGGTTATTGTTTGGATGTTGTCATTCAACCGGCTGCTGGTGCGTATATCTCCGGTGAAGAAATGAATCTGATTCACGCCATGGAAGGACTAATTGGAGAACCCGGGCAAAAACCGCCATATCCGGCAGTTTCCGGATTGAGAGGAAAACCAACGGTTGTTTGCAATGTCAAGACATGGAGCTGCATCCCTTTTATTTTGAATTATGGTGCAGAATGGTTTTCCAGAATGGGCTCAGTACAAAGCAGCGGTACAACACTGGTATCACTGACGGGTGCAGTCAGTCATCCCGGTATTGCAGAAATTCAGCTTGGAATGTCCATAAAAACACTGGTTGAAAAAATTGGCGGGGTTCCAATTCATCATCCAATCAAGGCTGTACAAGTTGGTTCTCCCTTTGGACCGATCATCCCGGTTGATCAGCTGGATATACCCTACGATTACATCCAGTTCGAAGATGGCAGAGCATTTCTCGGATCCGTGATTCACAGCTTTCCGGAAAATAGCTGCATGGTTCAGGAGGTACAAAACCGTTTAAAGTTTGCCGAAAAGGAATCCTGTGGAAGCTGTGTAGTCTGTCTGGCCGGAATTCCACTGCTGATCAGCTTGTTGGATTCGTTGCTTCAAAATAAAGCTGAAAAGCAGACGCTGGTTCGTTTAAAAGAAATTGCCATCCAGATACAAATTGGAGCAAAGTGTAATTTTGGCAAGAATGTGCCTGTCATGGTTTTATCATCGATGAATGCGTTTGCTGCAGAATACGAGTCTCACTGCATTGGCGAATGTCCCGGTGGACGGTGTCAGGCATTCTCAGTTTATTTAATTGATACAAATCGCTGTAGCGGCTGTGGTCGCTGTCAGCAAGTATGTCCGACTGAGGCAATTGCCGGTTCGGATCAGACCGCAAGAAAAATTGATGCTACGCTGTGTGTTGCTTGCGGGTTATGTTTTCAGGTTTGTGATGACCATGCAGTCCATTATCAAAAAAGAGAGTAATGATGACAGCTATTACGATAAATCATCTGAAAATTCAGACCGATGAAGAAAATACGATTTTACAGGCAGCAAAAGCCAATGGATTTGAAATTCCTGCTTTTTGCCATATTGAAAATCTGATTCCTTCCGGTGCATGCCGCATGTGCCTGGTTTCTGTGGTTTTCCCCGATGGAACCAGAAAAATTGTCACTTCG
Source organism: Flexilinea sp. (assembly GCA_026645735.1). Lineage (GTDB taxonomy): Bacteria > Chloroflexota > Anaerolineae > Anaerolineales > Anaerolineaceae > Flexilinea. The sequence continues at coordinate 13,854 of JAPKMT010000035.1, read as the reverse complement.
TGTGACACGAAGGTTGAAGATGGCATGGTAATTTTTACGGATTCTATCGAAGCCATTGATGCGCGGGCAGAAATGGCTAATTTTTTGCTGTCTCTCTGTCCTGCTCTCCCGGAAGTACAGAAACTTGCAGCGCATTATGGTATTCAAAAACCTGTAAAAGTGATAGATATTCCCAAAGCGAACTGCATCTCCTGCGGAAATTGTGTCCAGGTCTGTCAAACAAAAGGGAAAAAAGTTATTGATTTTTATGGCAGAGGAAATCAGCGCTTCGTCTCTACGAATGATGGAAAGCCTTCCAGGGAATGTGATTCCTGTAATCAATGCATCCGGTATTGTCCAACCGGTGCGCTTACGGAAAGTCTTGGATTGAACATTGGACAACGTGTTAAGAAATACAACCGCAATCAGGTATTAAACCGCCGCTTTTTCAATAAATTATTTTTATGTCTGTTCCTGATTCTGATGTTTCTGTCTGTCACAGGAATTTCACTCAGTTTTCTGCCCAATCATTTATTTTCTCTAGCTGATCCGTTTCAGGCAATCCTGACATCGATTGCCAGTCGGAAAGTATTAATCGAATATTGGCCGGCATTACTGATCTTAATCCTGACTTTGTTTCTTGGCCGTTTCTGGTGCGGATGGATCTGTCCGACAGGTACTATCCTTCAATCTTATGGAAAAAATGATCGCATAATCGGTTCTCAAAATCTTCGGCGCTTTAAATGGATTTTTTTGATTGTTTTTATTATTATGGCAATATTTGGCAGTCTGGCCTTTCTCTGGCTGGATCCGATTTCGATGGCGATTCAACCGGTACTATTAATTTTCAAACCAGCCTCAGAATATCTCAATGAAGGATTCTTACGGGCATTTCGATTTATCGGTGCATTCTGGTGGTTGTCTGCCCTGCCGATGTTTTTTGCACTGATTTTGAATTTTGTCGAGAAGAGATTTTGGTGCCGTTATATCTGTCCGCTTGGTGGACTGCTCGCCCTTTTGTCGAAATTCTCCTTCAAAAAACGACATGTAGATCAACATGCCTGTTCTCAATGCGATAAGTGTCCAAAAACTTGCCCGACAGGCGCCATTGACGCCGAAAACGGTTTTCGCTCGGATCCAGCAGAATGTATTCTGTGCATGGAATGTGCTGACGTCTGTCCAAAGTTCGCCATTGATTTCCACAAAGAAAAGGTTTTTCGATTTCATAATGAATTTGATGCGGGAAGGCGCGAATTAGTTGGGACAATTCTGATGGGATCTGCTGCTGCAGGACTGATGACATTGAAAGAAAAAGCACTGATCCCTGGACCTGGGAATGTACTGCGTCCGCCTGGCAGCTTGCGTCCGGATGAAACAGAACCAGAAACTTTTTTGAAATTGTGTATACGCTGCGGCCAATGTGCCTTGGCATGTCCGCAGAACATCATCAAACCATCGGTTTATGAAAGCGGGTGGGAGGGATTCAACACACCGTTTATCTATTATATGGGTCATTACTGCGACCCTGCCTGTACTGAATGTGGTGCAAGCTGTCCCAGCGGAGCGATTGTTCCGTTCAAAGCGACTGAAAAGCGAAAATATCGAATTGGTCTGGCTCAGGTGAATTATTCTGCATGTATACGCTGCAATTTATGTGTGGCTGTATGTCCTGAGCAAGCTTTTAAAGAAGTTACTGTTATTGGCAGAGAGGGATTCTTCCCGCAAGTTCAGCCTGAAAAATGCAGTGGTTGCGGTCGATGTATTTCCGTCTGCCCATATTATTCGGATGGTGCGATTCAGATTTATACAGTCGGAAATCTCCCGAAAGATCAAAACCATCTGGCATAATCCAGTCTGGATTCCAGACTGATAATTTTTCTTCTGTTTATTCAGCAATTCGAAATATGGACATGTATTTCGAATAAAAAGAGAAAACATTACATAACAACAAATATTTCTTTCCATATTTGGAATCGGTACTGTTTGTTTGTAACGATGGCCTTAATTTCAAATTATTGGAACAAACGGGTCTGAACTTGTTTTTATGATTAAAAAGCAATTCTGTTTCCCGAACTCCGGATCTGGAATTGACATTAATACAGATTGGATGGTAAGGAAACAGAATTGTCGTTGAGTTATTTCAAATTCTCAATTTTTGCATGAACCTGTTCAGCAGTTTTGGTGAGAATCTCATCAAACTGTTTTGCCGCGTTCAGAGAAGGAAATTCCATGCGGACATTAATGATCCAGGAATTGCTGCCGGACTTGGATGATGAATCTTTTTTATCCGGTGTTTTTTTTGTGCTGCTTTCTTCATCTTCGGCCGTTGCATCATGCAGGAGTAAATAGAAGTTGCTCATCCGTTTTGCTGTTGAATCAGATGCCTCGGCGTTTTTCTTAAACCATGCAACAATTTTATTTTGAGCTGTCTTGGTTGATGTATCCATTTCCAGCAGCGATTCCGGATAAACAGATGTCAGAATTTTCGCACATGCCCGGGCATAACTGGTATCGCTGGATAATGCTTTCGCACGGTCGGTTGTTTTCCCGGATGCATTGATAATCCCTGTTAGCTGCAGATCCGGAAAAATACTTTTTTCAGCATTGGCAGTTGTGATATCCAAAACATCGGCTATCCACTTTTTCGTGATTGTTGCAGGCACATTTTTCTTAAAGCGATCCCGAATTTCTGACCAGTTTGATGCAGTCAGCGTCGGATAGGTGGGATTTTTTTTTGTCTGAGATAAATTATCGGTAACCGATTCAATCAGATTCTGGATATCCGGCCCTTTACCGGAAATCAGGGATTCAGCGATGTCAGAAATGAGGTCGCCTTTTTGTTTTTTTGCCATGAGTGTTTCCTTTCTGGATTTTTTGTGGAGTAATTCCTCACAAAGCCTTGTGGTCAGGTTGATGTTTTCATCAAAAATATTGACAGGGAACGATAATGCTGTATAGTAGGAACGTTCTCAGCATATTCCGAGCCAGACACCGCTCCACATTGTTTTCGCCGAATGCAGAACTTAAGTATTTATATAATAATGATTTTAAAAAGTCAATATATAACCGGCACAGCAATTCGAAATATGGAGAGGATTCTTTGTTGTGATATTTTTGCGCGAAGCGCAAAAATATCACAACAACAAGTTTATCCCGATTAATTCGAATAGCAAGTCAATATTTCGAATTACGAAACTGGCACTTTGCGTTGACCTGCCGGGGAATGAAAAAATATTTCTGTCCAATTGCCACGGCAGGAATTGGGATCGATCCTGACTTTTGTCTTGATTATTCGGGAGTTTCGGCGTTACCAATTTCATGATTGACTTACGAATAAAATAAAAATAGATATAAAATAGAAATAGGATTTTCCCTTCCTGCAGTGGCAATATCAATTGATTGATCAGCAAAACCAATTCCATTTTTCCATTGATTTACTTTGTAGATCAAAGAAAGCCGCGATATGAAAATTTGCAGCAAAAAACTTTTGTGGGTAATGGTCATTTGTCTTGATTTATTTTTTAGTTTAATATTTATAACTTTCGTTCCATCTCCGCGGCTTGTGAAGGTAGGTTATTTTTCAATGGATCATTTTCAGGAAGAGGATGAATCTGGAATTTATCACGGTTTTGGTTTTGACTATTTACAGAAAATCAGTCAATATGCTGAGTGGGATTTTTCTTTTAAACAATGTGATTATGAAGAATGTCTTCAACTTCTTGCATCTGGAGAAATTGATCTTGTCAATTATGTCGAAAAAACTGCGGAAACCGAAAACGTTTTTTCATTTTCCCTTAAAGCATCCGGAACTGAATATGCAGTTATTTCAGTCTTAGAAGAAAATTTTCCGATGAATTCAATGGCCCAGGTATTTCCTGCAAAATTTCGAGTGGGTGTTATCCAGGGATCAAAATTTATAAAACCTCTTACGGAAAACATGTCTGAATTCGATTTTTTACCCGAATTGCATGAATATTCTAAAGAAAACCTCTATCTGGCTTTGAAAAATGGAGAAATTGATGGAATTCTTTCTTCCTCACTAACGGTTTTCCCCGAGGCCAGGGTTATTGCTCGTTTTTCAATGCGGCCTTTTTATTTTGCTGTAAGAAAAGACAATGATCGTCTGCTGAGTGAATTAAATCGCGCGATGGATTCGATCAGCCTGCATGAACCATTATTTGCAGTTCGTTTGTTTGAGAAATACTTTTTCCATGCGGACAGTGAAGTCTTAAATCTCACAAAAGATGAAATGGATTTTCTTTCAGAAAAAAAAGTTTTTCGTGTGATTGCTTCTCCTGACAGAGATCCGGTATCTTATTATCAAAACGGTTCTTTGCATGGGATCATTGCTGATTTTTTGGGAAAAACTGCCAGAGACCTGCATGTCGAAATTCAACCAGTTATGGTCACCTCATTAGAAGAAGCGCTGAACAAGCTCCAGCAAAATGAAGCTGACATCATCGGAGATTTTTTAATTGATGAGGGGTTTGCAGAGAAAAACAAATTACAGTTATCCCCTGCGTTCCTCGAAAATCAAGTTGTAGCGGTTTTCAGAAAGAACCACGCATTCTCTACGGAAAATCATATCAAAATTGCTGAACCGATCGGTTTTCTTCCGCTTTCCTCATCGTTGAGTTCAATATTTCGCGATTCAGAAGTAAACTATTTCGAAAGTGATAAAGCATGTCTGGATGCACTGAATTCAGGCATACAGGACGTCAGTTTCATGAATATCTGGGTGGCTCAGAAAAATCTGGGGAAGATGAAATACCGCGATTTAATGATTGATCCCAATCAAGGATTCACTTTTCAATATTCATATGCTGTCAGTCAATATGCGGATCCGCGATTGATTCAAATTTTGAGGAAGGCAGTCAATTCAATCAGTTCATTCCAACGATTTGCAATCATCAATCAAAACGTGTTCATCGCGCCGCAAAAGATTCGATTGATTGATTTTATCAATACACAACCTGCTTATGCTTTCTTTATTTTTCTTGTTTTTCCAATCCTGTTTTTGTATTTATTGGCATATCGGATCGATTCGCATCAGAGGGACAAAAAACAGATCTTTAACCTGGCTTTTGTCGATGATATGACGCAATTAAAAAACCTTCACTGGATGGAAAAAAATGCGGGAAGAATCATTGGAGAGAACCGATCAGAAAAATTTGCCTTTATTTCATTCGATGTGGATCGTTTTGATATCATCAATGAATATTATGGAAGGAGAACCGGTGATCAGATTATTCAATATATGGCAGATACGCTTCAGTCTATTGAAGTTCCCGGTATGATTTGTACGAGAGTCAAGGCTGATCACTTCCTTTGTCTGGTTCCTTATCATTCCAGAGAAATTCTTGAAAAGAAAATTACCGAAATCAAATCGAAAAAGAATTCATACAGCGAAAATGATACTGTAATTAAATTGGGAATTCATGTTGGTGTTTACATGCTTTCCGATAACGATCAGGATATCATGGCTTGCATTGATAATGCTGAAACGGCGCGCAGGGAAGCCAGAAATATATCCTCTGGTATTGTATTTTTTGATGATTACTTAAGGGACAAACTGCGAATCTATAAGACTATCGAAGAAAAACAGGAATCTGCTCTCGAAAAACATGAATTTGAAGTATATTACCAGCCAAAATATAACATGGAAGAGAATTCCATAATCGGGGCTGAAGCGTTAATCCGTTGGAATGATCCGGTTCATGGATTCAGACTGCCAGCCGATTTTATTCCGATTTTTGAAAAAAATGGCTTTATCATTCCATTGGACTTTTTTGTTTTGGAAGAAGTCTGCAAATTTATTCGTTCCCGGATCGATGCCGGTGAAAAAGTCGTTCCAATATCAGTCAATCAGTCGCGCGTTCATCTTTCTGAGAAACATTATATTTACCGGTTGGGTGAGATTATCCAAAAATATTCAATTCCGGATGGTTTGATTGAACTCGAATTAACTGAAACGGCGATTTCTGAAATTGATGATGTGGAAAATATATTAAACCAGGCCAAAGAACTGAATTATCGAATTTCAATCGACGATTTTGGCGCCGGGTATTCATCTTTAACTATGCTGAACCGCATTCCTCTGGACACCTTGAAAATCGATCGGAATTTTTTAACTGAGTCCAATAATTCGAAAAAAACACGTGAAATCATTCATCTGGTTGTTGAAATGGCTCATACTTTGGGAATCCAGGTTGTTTGTGAGGGTGTGGAAAAACAGGATCAGGCTGATTTCCTGATGAGTATCGGCTGTAGATTCGGTCAGGGATTCCTTTTTTCGAAACCGATTCCGATCAATGACTTCATGCTGATCCTTTAAGGTTTTCTTTTTTTCTCAAAAGGCTTTTCCAAATTTCGAATTACTGGGATTCGTGTGGGATAAAGGAAATTCAATCAAAAATTTATATATCAGAGGTTGATTTTGATTCAAGATGAACTAAGACAGGAACTGCTCGATCAATATCCGATTATTTTGTTTGATCTTTCCTATAATCTGGAAGGCAAACTGAAATTCCTCCATTTGAATTCGTTCTTTCTCAATTTATTGGGGATCAATGACCATTCATTCGCTGATGATGGGGACTTGACGATTCAAAGCATCCTTTATCCGGACGATTTACGACGATTGGGAGCGGTTATTGAGAATGCATTCCAGGATGGATCATCTCGCTTTGAATCAGAAATACGCTGGATATGCCGCGATTTATCTATTTTGTGGACACAAATTCGGGGTACTATTGAAAACTTTGATGGAGAATTTCGAATTCATTGTTCCGGAGAGAATATCGGCATCCAAAAAAAGATGGAACAAGAAGCTTTCCTGTCGGAAGAACGGTTTCGCATCGCCCTGACAACGACATCGATTGTTATTTTTGATTATGATCCTCGGACAAAAATATCACAATCACTTATTGAAGCGGACATTCTTTTAGGGCTGCCTCAGAAGATGGAAAATGTTCCGGAATCCATCGTCCAGCAGGGTGTCATCCATCCGGAGTCCGTTGATGAATTTTATCGAGTTTTTCAAAAAATTTCTGATGGTGCTCTTTTTTCGTCAGCAGTGATTCGGGCAAACCGAATTGGCATGGAAATATGGATCAGACTTTCTTTAACGAATATTCTTGATCCTGAAGGAAATTCCATGCGCATTATTGGTTTCGAATCCGATGTCACCAGAGAAATGAATGCAAAACTCGCGTTTATAAGAGAAAATCAATATCGATCGGCGCTTTTATCGAATGCGCTGGCTTCCTATGAAATCAACTTTTCAAAGAATCGTATTTTGAAAATGGAAGGGGATTGTCTGAACCGGTTTCAAGGGCTTATTTCCGAAAAATACTCTGATGATCTGAATCTGATTGTCGGTACAGTGATTCATCCGGAAGATCGGCAGCAGTATCTGAAAACATACAACTGGCAATCGGTGATAGATGCTGTTCATCATGGATTGACAGAAATAAAAATGGAGCACCGGCGGCTCAACGCAGCGAATGAGATGATTTGGGCGCTTTCAGCTTTATATTTGTTTACGGATCAGGTTCAAAATGAAATCCTGGGATTTTTCTTTGTGATGGACATCCATCAACAAAAAAATAAAGAACTGGCTTTAAAAAGAAAATCGGAGCACGATTCATTGACCGGATTGCTGAATAAAGAGCACACAGAACAGTCTATCCAAAGTTTCCTGCAGGAAAACCATTCCGTGGAAAAACATGCATTGATGATTATTGATCTGGATAATTTCAAAAACGTCAATGATACGTATGGACACCAGATTGGTGACATGGTGTTGGAAGAAATGGGGAAGTTGCTCTATGAGACTTTCCGATCGACTGACATAGTTGGACGAGTTGGCGGTGATGAATTTGCAGTCTTCTTAAAAAACATCACTTCATTGGATAATACAGTGGCTTTAGCTCGTAATCTGTGTTCTCTGGCAGCCAGTCAAATCAACCATTTCGATCAAAACTTCTCAATCAGTTGCAGTGTCGGAATATCAGAGTGTCCGGAAGATGGAATCACTTATGAAGTGCTTTTTCGGAAAGCTGATATCGCATTATATGAAGCCAAACACCATGGGAAAAGCTGTGTCTTTCGGTATAATCTATCCATGGAAAACGGCAGTCTTAAGGTAAATGGTTTCAGTCATTAGAATTCGGACATTATTAATGACTTGATGGAAGAGAAATCCTTAAAAAAATTGCGGACTTTCAGACAATTATTGTTTATTCCAGGTATTATCATCCAGCTTACTTTCAAATGACTTCTGCGAGATCGGTTTGGAATAGAAGTAACCTTGGGCAAAATAACATCCCACCTGCTTCAGAAAATCGATGTGCTTCTGTTTTTCGACGCCTTCACAAATCACGATTACTTTTAACAGTTTTGCCATCTCAACAATTTTTTCGATGATTAACCGTGTTCTTTCTGAATCTTCTGACTTTGTCAGGAAGTATTTATCAATTTTCAGAATATCCAGTGGAATATCATTCAGCAGTGTCAGCGATGAATATCCGGACCCAAAATCATCGATCGACGTCAGGAATCCAATTTTTTTCATCTGATTTAGAATTTCCTTCGCGGCTGCAGCATCTGAGAAAGCCGTCTCGGTTAGTTCCAGTTCAATCAGTTTGGGCGGGATATTATATTTTTGGACCATATCTCGAAGCTGCTGGACATACTGGCTTTGTGTCAGATGTGCTCTGGACTGGTTAATTGAAATTGGTACGATTTTCTGGTTCGAATCCATTCTCTTTCGAATCATTTTGCAGACTTCTTCCATAACGAAGAAATCCAATTGGATAATGAAGCCATTTTTTTCAAAAAGAGGAACAAACTGAGAGGGCACCATAAAACCCTTGTCCATACTGCTCCAGCGGATGAGGGCTTCTGCACCGGTTAAAGTGTCATCCCGAATATCAAATTTTGGTTGGTAATAAACTTGAAATTCACCATCTTTCAATGCTCGTTCCTGAATGTTTTCGATGGCTTTCTCTAAAGCCAGTCGGTCTCTCATTTCATCATCATAGAAAACGATGGCATTCGGGGCCACTTCTGCTTCATGTCTGGCTGTATCAGCGTTATCGATGGCACTGGTGATATCCGCTTTCCCATCCGGGATCATGAAAACGCCAAAGTTCATTGTGATCAGAATGTTTTTATCTTCCGACTGAAAGCTGCTGTAATTTCTTTTTATCTGATTGATCCATCGCAGCAGATCTTCTTTGGTATTGTACGGCAGGAGACAGAGGAAATTATCATTTTTTGAGCGGACTGCGATTACACCTTCCGATTGAAATGACTTCAGTCCTTCAGCGATATTTCGAATAATTTCATAACCGGTTTCTCTGCCATAACATTCATTGATAATGTCGAATCGATTGATATCAAAAGAAATCATCGCATATTGCGTATAGCGATCCGACAATAAAAGGGAATGGGAATTTTTTTCCAGCCAATGACGGTTTTTTAACCCGGTCAGTTCGTCACCATAAGCCAAAATTTCCATCCGTTTTTCTGAGTTTAATTTGGATTTCGAGTAGAAAGCTAAAATACCGATTACACCAAAGAATAATACCCCAATGGAGGCCAGGAAAGGTTTCGGATGGTCATAAAATAAATCGCTGATAGTTGTCGGTTTTGATTCAATTAATGTGTTTTGCCGGACAATAGATTGAATCTGTTCATTGCCGATATAACCGAGTTCTTTGTTCAATATGATCGTAAAAATTTTTTCCTGATTTTCGTTGATACCCATCGAAATATCGGTATTAAAGCTGTTGCTGAAATCGGATGTTAATTTTTGATATTTTCGATCCAGTTTTTGTCTCTGATATAAATAACTGGAGACATAGGTAATATCCTGTTCTCCATCATTGACGGCATCCAACGCTTCCTGTGAGGATTCATGCCGAACTATTTTGCTCCCGGGATATAGCGTTTGAACATCTCTGTTGCTGAAAATATATCCGTCCACAATTGCAATCGATGGATTTTCAGACAATGGTTCATCGCGTGTGACCATACTGATTGGCATGGAAAGGTAAGGAGTTGTCAAATCAACATGATTCTCTTCTGCCCATGAATAATTATGGTCAATATCTAAAATGATGTCTGCTTCACCATTCCGAATTTTTTGGAGTGATTCATTGTAAGAGTTTGTTGGGATGATTTCCATACTGATATCTAAATCTTTCGACATTAGATTGATGATGTCGATAAAAATCCCCTTCTGCCCATTCTCATACTGCGAAATCAGCGGGAACGTTCCAGGTGAGGATACAACTTTTATTGTTCCTTTTTTCTTCAGAAAATCTTCTTCTTCTTTAGTCAGAGAAAGGGCAGTTCTTTCTGATGCGTAATACTTTTCGTATAGATGGTATTCAATACCGGGATTATTGGTTGTAATTTCGGATATTGCTTTGTTGAGCTGCTGAAGCAGTTCGGTATTGCCTTTTTTAACCACAAAATAAAATGGCCTGGTGTTGAATTGAGCGATGATTTTTTCATTTTCTTTTTTTAGAAAATTGCTTTTGACAACCCCGTCCACTTTGCCGGCTTGAAGAGCTTTTTCCATCACTCCCGCATCGAAAAATAGAACTGTTGAAATTTTCAGGTTGTGTTCCTGGCAAAAGGCAGAAAATTGCGCATTATGGTAATCGCCTGAAAGGATTCCGACATTCATTCCATTAAAACTGTCATAATCTTCAAGCGCATAGGTCGTATTATCACTTCTAACAGAAAGCGTTCCATAACTGGTTCCAATACTTTGAGATGAATAATCAAAAACCTCAGCTAACTCATCTGAATATTGGACGTTCGAAAGCAAATCAATGTTGCCGTTTTTTAAATTCTGAATACAGGTATTTAGCGTTCCTCCGACATATTCGTAACTCCATCCTGTATAGTTGGCTATCTCTTGAAGATAATCATATCCATAACCGGAGCGGTTGCCATTTTTGTCGAAATTATGATATCCATCCAGAACGTAATATCCGACACGGATCTTTTTCGATTCTTGCAGCGGTTTAGCCTGTATTCTAAATAATGGGATCAGAACGAGTATCAGGGAAAATGACAAAATGAAATAACCGAATATTTTTTTCATTGAATCATTCATTTGAATCACTCCTGTAAATTGCCGTCCATATTATCATAATCGATATTACACGGATAAGTAACCTGTCAAATGACATAATTTCAATATTTCGAGAAGGATTATTGATTGTGCTTTTGAATTAATCTCTGAGTCGAAAACCGAAAATATGATTTTTCTCTCTTTAATCGATATATTCCTTTGAAATTAATAATTCGAAATTTGCACCGACCTTTCGAATCGCTTGAGAAAACTTGTTGTTGTGTTGTTTTTGCGCGAAGCGCAAAAACAACACAACAACATATACTTCTTCGCATGTTTCGAATTGCTGCTTTGAAATTCAAATATTTTCTTCGGTTTATGGAAGGGTTATAATGAAGGAAGAGTTTCGACTGAAGGATGAGCTTATGGAAAAGATCGCAGCTTTATTGCCGGCTTATAATGAAGAAAAACATATTGGCGGTGTGTTGGATGAATTGAAGAAGCATATATCTGCCATTATCGTTGTGGATGACGGATCCAAGGATTTAACCAAACAAATTGCAGAGGAAAAAGGCGTGACAGTCCTGTCACGAGGATATAACATGGGCGTTGGACAAACGATCAAAGATGGTTTATCCTGGGCAATGGAACAAGGATTTGATGCGGTGGTAATGCTGGATGCCGACGGTCAGCATCTACCTTGCGAGATTGATCGCCTGATTCAGGATTATCTGACAAATCATCATCATTTGGTAATAGGGTATCGTGATTATCGAGAGATTCCTTTGCGGCGGAGAATTCCAAATACGATCGGGAAATTGCTTTTATCCTGGGCGGTCGGGACCAATCTGCCGGATAATCAATCCGGATACCGCCTTGTTGACAAAGAATTTATTCCGTTAGTTCTAAGTTCAAAAGAAAAAGGGTTTAATTTTATGGTTGAGATGATCACGTTATGCGTGGCCCGGGGATGGAAAATTGGCTGGGTTCCGATCTCGACCATTTATTCAGATGAAAAAAGTCATCAGAAAGCCTGGTATCAAATCACCGGATTCACCCGAATGTGTGCGCAGGCAAGGAAGACAATCCGGAATTCAAAACGAAATTCCGTGTGAGTTTTCGAAATTCGATTCCTTCGAAATCAGTTTTCAACACAATTGACAGAAATGTACCCTTGTAAAATTTTGTTCAGAGAATGATTCATTCTTGCATGAGAATCTTCTGTTTATTGGGTGATTCAAACTGTATCTTGCGGAATTCACGATTAATTTCCAATCAGTTGTATTCCTGTTAAAATAAGCTAAATAAAAATTTGCAGGATGGTCTGAATCGAAAATGACAGACATGCTTCTTTCTTCAAAAGATCAATAGAGAAATGGATAAAGCACCTTATGAGCGATGAAGCAACAAACAAAGGCAATATCTTTATATCACACCGGGCAATATCAACAATTGCTTATTATGCGGCTTTGGAATCTTATGGCCTTGTTGGTTTAGCTCCCAAAAATAAAGCAGCCGGATTGGCAAACGCAATTATTAAAGATCCGACTTTAGGCGTCAGTATTCAATATGATGGGAAAACCGTCGCAATTGATTTATATATAGTTGTCGAATATGGTACCAGAATCACTTCTGTGGCTTCGAGTGTTGCGGATAATGTTTCTTATCAGATTGAAAGTCAAACCGGGTTAACTGTCGAAAATGTCAATGTCCATGTTCGAGGACTGCGAGTCAGCAATCCTGATTAATCAGGGTGCAATCTGAGCAACATGCCATAGGAGAAACATGGAGTTACAATCCAAAAATAATGTCATTCAAAATAATGACAAATTAACCGTGATGAGCGGACAACAAATTAAATCGCTGATTGAAGCCGGAACACAATGGCTGAAAACAAATCAGCAGATCGTCAATGCATTGAATGTATTTCCCGTTCCGGATGGCGATACCGGATCCAATATGTTGTTAACCATGCAAGCCGGCTGGAATGAAATTGCATCTTCACAAGAAGAAAATGCCGGAGTGATTTTGCGTTCCATTGCTCAGGGTGCATTAATGGGTGCTCGCGGCAACAGTGGCGTTATTCTTTCTCAGTTTTGGCGCGGTTTCTCCAGAGCAATGGATGAACAGCCTGTGATGGACCTGGCACTTTTTTCAAAAGCGCTGACGGAAGCAAAGAATACTGCATATAAAGGTGTCGTTCGACCGGTGGAAGGAACTATCCTGACGGTTTTGAAAGACACTGCAAATTCTGTTGAAGCAGACCTTGCCGTTTGCAGCGACTTTAAAGATCTTTTTGAACGGACTGTTCAAGCAGCGAATCAATCTGTCGATTATACTCCGGAACTGCTTCCGGTCTTGAAACAGGCTGGAGTCGTGGATTCGGGAGGAAAAGGTCTATTTTTTATTTTCGAGGGATTCTTGCGCTGGCTTAAAAATGAACCACTGGATGTCAATCCAAACATAGTTGAAATCAAACCGCTCTCATTAATGAGTCAGGAAGAAGAAGCCGAATCCATTGAACCGGGGCAGGATTTTGAAGTCGTTGTGGATTTTGTCCCGAAAAACGAATTAAACCTCGCCCCTTTTTATGATCGGCTTTCGGATATCGGCACGTCCATCCAGGTTGGTGAGGGTGATGGTATGTATCGCATGCACATCCATGTACCAACTGAAAACATTTATGCACCGATTAACTACATTATGGGTCTGGGAACGGTTACCAAAGTTGCAATTGAAAATCTGATTGCTCAGATGGAGGATATCCGGAAAAAGAAACAGAG
>JAPKMT010000034.1 GCA_026645735.1 Flexilinea sp. | reverse complement strand
TCCTCCGCAGCTTATGGTAACAATTTATTTTGATTCACCGATACTTCTTCGGTAACATTAATTATGATTCACGTCGAACCGATTTTTTCAAACTGACAATGAAATTTCTGTGGTATGCTCAAATTTTTTTGAAGATCAACTACTGGAATTTGACCGTGCAGCGATGACTGTCGATCAAATAAGTCTTGATAATGTGGCGGTAGAAACATTAAACAACACTGATCTTCCGATAAACATATTTTTCCTGATTGATGTTTCGAAAACAGTGTTTGAAACAGAAAAAGAGCTTCCTAAAAATTTAATTCATCAATTTATTAATGATTCAGTCTTGATGAATAGAACACGTTTGGGAATAATTAGTTTTGGAAGTACAGTCAACTCAATCCAATCGCTGACAAATGATGGAAATAAAGTAGAAGAAGCATTAAATCAATTAAATTTTGATTCCAAAACCTCGGATTTTAGTTTTGCACTTCTTGAAACACTCAAACTGATTGATGAAACAAAGACTTCCAGCCCTGTAAATAACCAGATAATACTGATCACTGATGGAGCCGGTTATAACGATGCAAAAATTAGTGAAAAACAAATTGCAGAAGCATTATTTTCTTCCGGAGTTTCTTTGAATGTTATCGTAACGAGAAATACAAATACCAGTTCTTATGAAGAATTTGATTTTAACAGGCTGAACAGACTCGCTTCAAATTCAGGCGGAATTGCTTTAAAAACTGATACCGGAGATTCGGCTGAAAATTATAAAGCGAGAATTGTGGAATCAATTCTGCAAACACGAATCATACATGGGGAATTGCCTGCAGATTTTTCTTTATTATCGGATGCAAAATCAGAAATATTATTAACGCTGTACCATCAAAATGAAGAGGTTTTTCGAACAAGCCAATTTATCCAGTTAGCACAGAAAATGGCGACAGAGAGAACCAAAGATGTTAAGCAGCATATCGATTTATTGACGGATACGCCGGTTGAAGAAACAAATAATCTAAATCTTTCAGGGATCAATCAGACACCAGAACAGGTGATGGCAAGCATTGTTCCTGTGATTCAAAAGACAAGAAAAGATACTGTTGTCCCGACATTCATGCTGAATCAATCCGAAACGGATGAGGTTGTCCATTCTGATTTATCAGAACAGATAATCCTATCGCCAAATTCGAATATCCTTTCAGGAGCCGTCGTGACTGAAACTCCGATAAGTCCTTCTGAGATGATTTCTCAAATAGCTATTGTGACACAATCCGTTACTGATGTGCCAATGAAAGAGTCAACTCCTACAGCGATTACCCCGACTGATACTCCAACAAATATTCCAACCAATACTGCTGTGAAGACTGATACTCCTGCGGCAACCAAGACCTTGATGAAAACTGCAACTCCAATCGTGACTGCCACAACGAGGAGGACGGCAACTCCTGAAATATTGAAACAGGCAACCGAAACTGTGAAGCCATCTTCTTTGTCAACTGGTACTGTCGAATCAACAACAGCTCAGTCAATTCACTCTGGCGAACAGTTGACAGCTCAAATTGAAACGACTGCAACTGCAGTGAACAGGGAAGCAAGTATTTCGAAAACAAAACTTGAGCAGACCAATCATACTCTGCCGGATGAATCGGTAAACGACGGTATTTACTCTGATAGTCGAATTAAGGCAGCGGAGTATACGTTAAAAGATTTTGGTTATACGACAGATGTTGAATATCGAGGTGTTTTGGTAAGTCATCAATATGATATTAATTTGCCGAAAAATTGGACTTTTTCGAGTCCATTCGATTTGATAGTAAATTTCAGTCATTCCAATTCGTTGAATTCGAAATCAAGCTTAGCTGCAGACTGGAATGGAATTCGACTTACGAGCGTTCTCTTGGATGATTCAAATGCTGAAAATGGTAGTTTGTCTTTTCGGATTCCCACCGAACAAATCAATCCAGGCTACAATAAATTGAGCTTCCAGTTCTATATGGGTATTCGTGACGATTTTTGTGAGGATTTTGATAATCCTGCCGTATGGGCGGTAATTCATAATTCTACTGCTTTTCGTTTTGACTATACTGTTACAGAACCAAAACTGGATTTATACAAGCTTCCGAGTTCCCTTATTGACCCAAGTCCAATATTGAATAACAGGATTAATCTTGTCTTACCCGATAAACCCTCTGTTTCTGAAATCAATGCAGCCGCATTGGTCAGCGCAAAATTGGGACAAATTGCAGATTGGAATAAACTGGAGTTGGAAGTTTTTTCACTTGACCAATTATCAATTACACAACCTCTCGGTAACATCATCTATATTGGCAATGCAAAATCATTATTGAGTAGCGTTGAGGATATTATTCCTGATTACAGCACCAGTTCAACAGAAGAACTTACATTTAAAAATCTGGATGGAACCCTGATTGAAAAGGATTCCGGTGTGTTTTGGCTTCAAACATCATCCTTTGATTCGAAATCAATTGCGATGACAATAACAGGCGACTCTCCTTTAGGTCTTCAAAAAGCTGCTGAAGCCTTTGCAACAACATCCGTTTTTGACAGACTTTCCGGCAGAATGGGAATTGTGGTTGATACTCCAGCTTCTGATAAAGTGGAAAAATCGATTAATAAATTAGTTTATTCGCTGGATGATTTGGGTTACAAGAATATTGTTGCAGAAGGAAATCGTCAACAATCCGTCTTTCTCAATCTTCCTTTACAAATGGCATTTGATTCGTTGGGTGAAGCTGCTCTACATCTGATTTATTCCCATTCTGCGATTGAAAACGCTAAGAATTCATACATGGATGTTTCAGTAAATAGTGTTCCAGTTAAAAGAATTGCTCTGAACAGTCATGACAGTGAAAATACTTCTGTAGTTATTAATATACCCTTGAAATTATTTAAATTAGGCGATAATACTGTTGAAATCACCAGCAATATTCAAGCGGATATATCAAACATTCAAAGTACGTTATACTGTACAGAGGATTATTATTCAAATTCCTGGCTAACGATTAACCCGGATTCTTCCTTCACTTTCCCGAGCGGTACCAGTCAGCTATCGGCAAATCTTTCAGGATTTCCACAGAATTTGATCAGCTCTTCATCGCTGACCGATCTGGCGTTGATTATTCCCGATACCGTTGATTGGGCAGCTATTTCAACAACAATTATCACAGCCAATCGGATCGGCAGAGTTGCAGAAGGGGATCAATTATTCCTTAAAGTTTTTTCAGCTTCAGACCAATCGTCCGAGAGGTTCGAACGATCGTATCAGATTCTGATCGGTTTGCCATCCAATAATGCTGCAATCAAAGATCTGAATGATTTATTGCCTGTTTCTTTTGATACGGAAGGTGTTAAGCCAAAATTCCCCGACAGTATGGCCGCAGTTTATTCATCCTCAGGGAAATTCGGATTTATCGAATCAATCCTGACGGAGGCAGGAAAATTCCAACTGATTCTTACGGCGAATTCACAGGAAAGCCTGGAATGGGTTTCAAAGGTCATAGACAATCCGGAGATCTATAAAAACTTTACAGGGAACCTGCAGGTCATCTCAGGAGAAAATGAAACAGCATCATTTACAATTCCTGGCGCAATGATAGACAAAGCTATCCAAGACTCTGAATCAACGCAGGTCTCTGGCAATCAATTATTGCAAAAACCGGATTGGGTTGTCATTCTGACAGCCGCAATATTATTCATTTCGTTGACGGTTATCACAGTAGCCTGGATTAATAAACGACGGTAATTATGGCAAAAAAGAACAATGGAATTCAAGATATATTAATTGTTATCTATTTAATTTGGTCTGTAATAGCGGTTTCAGGAATTCTTTTCCTTGATAAACAACTCTATTTTTTAGGGTTGGCGCTATTAATTATGGTAATTGTTTTTTCAACGATTGTCTCAATCGTCTATGGCTCGCTGACTTCAGCGTTAATGGCTTCGATTATTTATGGGACAGTCTTTTTTAGTATTTTCAAACTCACCACAAAGAACATATATATTCCAGGTTTTATGGCTTTAATTTTCTTTATTACTGCCTTCCTTGGAAAATTAGTCATGCAAAAAATCTCAAAGACCTATCAAAAGATGCAGACTGAAATCCAGATTTTGTCAAATCTGATTCAATACGATGCTGATACGAATCTCCTGTTATGGCAATATGTTCGAAAAAAGATTGACGATGAACTGACTCGTTCTTTACGGTATAAAAAGAACTTTTCTTTGATCATGACGGGTACTGTGCATCGTCCCAGCGGAATCCTGGATGATGAAAAAGAACAGATCATCCGGCAAGGACTTGCAGATTTATTATCCCGCAGCTGCCGGAAAGATATCGATATCCCATTCGGCGGTAACTATTATGGGATTATCTTACCTGAAACGGATTCAATCGGTGCGTTTCTTTTCTCCAAAAGATTGATGCAGGAGGCATCGCGGAAAATCGCAATTGATCTGCGCATAGGTATTGTCAGTTATCCTACCGATGCTGGAACCACAGAATCTTTAATCGAAGCATGTGAAGAAGCATTGCAAACAGCCTTGACCACGGAGAATTCAATCGTTCGTTATAGTGATATTCACAAAATATAAGAATATGCCTGCAGGTTAAAATAGGAGTTTTTTTGAATTCTTTTATTATTGTTTCGAATGTAGAAATACGTTGAAAGATTCATTTGCGTCTGGAAAAATTCTGATCGTTGATCTTTATAATAAAAGAATTATTTAAAATTCGTATCACAACAAATAATTTTTTTCTTAACGCTGTTTGTTCCTGTTCATGAAATAATTATTCGATCTCTTGTCGAATTGAAACTCGATAGCAAATGGAAATATATAGAAATTCCTACTAACAGTAAATCTTTTTTCGAAAGTGTTTAATAAGTTGAATAAGAAACTGTCAATCGATCTGCCATCCATTGTTCGTCTTATATCTGTTGATCCGGTAAGAAATGCCGTCGACATTTTCCCTGAAAAATTATCGATTAAATACTCGTTGGTCCCTTTATATTTAGAAGAAAAAACGCTTATTTTGGCTGGACCATTAACGATTGACAGTAATGACATGGAGAAAATTCGGATCTTAATAAATCATCCGGTTCGGTTTTTTTTGTGTCCATTGAATGATTTCGTCGATTTTCGAAACCGCTGTTATCCGCATCAGGAAATGAAACCGGATGCGGATACATTTTCAAAATTGTTCTTTGATGAAAATCGTTCAGAAAATATGCAGCCTCAAATTGAGATTCTCAGTCTGATTCATAATATTCCGCACCTTCACAACAAGTGTATGTTCTCTGCAAGCGGCCTTGATTTGTTGCTTCCCCAATCATTAAACAGAGAACATTTTGTCCCAATGTGCTGGATTGACGGAATGATGTATTGTTTGATTGATGATCCATCCAATATCAGGATATTCCAAGAGAAATCAAGAGGTTTGGATTTTCAATGTCAGCTTGTTTTAACCAGTCATGAAGTTTTAAGTTCTGTGTACCGTCGTTCATCGCTTATCGGACCTGCGATAATTAATTGTTCAAATTCTGTAATTATCGATTCTTTGATTCAAAAAAAACTACTTACACGGGAACAAGGTCAATATGCCTTGGAAACTGAACGTCAAACTGGAGTCTCATGTCGAGAACTATTCATTGAAAACCGAATTATTAAACCGGATATCTGGCTGAAAACTCGGGCTGATTTATTGAAATGTGAAGCGTTGCTCTCAGAAGAAATTCCGCCTGATTTTTTACGGAATCTTCAACGATGCAAAGATATTATCCCAGCGTGGATTGTTCGAAAATTTCAGATTTTACCGATTTTTGAAAATGCTGGTACTTTGATTATTGGTATCAATGAGATCAATTTTAATTATATTAATTTAGCAGCGGCTGTTTCTCATTGTCAGATTGAATTGCGTCTGATGGATTCGGAAATCATCTTAAAATGGATTGATAAAATTTATCCGACAAGATTTTATCGGGATCTTTTTCCGGTAATTCATTTGGAGTCTCTGATTACTGAGTTAGGTTATCTGACTCTGGATCAAATTCAGAAATCTATTCGTGTTGGAATCCAGCAGCATAAATCCTGGCTAAAAATTGCAACAGAAAAGGGTTATATCCGAAATTCTGAGTTATTGGAAGTTTTGAGTTTATTTTCGGGTTATCCCTTTTACAGTATGGATCATTTTCCTATTGATGAATCGTTGATTGCCCAATATTCCTGGGAGGATTTGAATCGAAATAAAGTATTCCCTTTGTTTCGAGATGAAATTCGAATTTGGACTGCAATTTCGGATCCTCTTAATTTGGACGGATTGTCGAATTTTCAAAAGATCAGTCAAAGACAAATTGTTCCAATTATCGTTCAAAAATCAATATTTACTCAAATACTCCATATTTACAGCAAACCGGAAAACAGATCAGGCGCAGAAGAACTTGAAAACCAATTCATTGAACACCTGATTAACAAACGTTTGATTACACGTCAAAATGCCATAACAGTAATCGGCGCACGGAAGAAATCGTTTATCCCACTTGCTGAAGCCATCGAATTAAATTCTTCGATCAATCCTGAAGAATTGGCAAAATCAATAGCGGGTTTTTATCAATATCCTTATGAGGATATTTCATTAAGAAAAGAAACGCAATTTGGAATCGATGCCATCGGGAATCCCATAGAGAGAGAATTATTTTCTGATCCGATAGATGGATCAGCCGCCTGCCTTCTTTCATATGAAGATGCTCAGCAGATGAGGGCGCTTCCAATTCGATTTCAGAATGATAAAACTGTTGTCGCATTTTCTGATATACCTGATCCAGGAAAAATTGATTATATTGAACAATTCATTGATAAACCGATAATTCCGATCATAACTGTCAGGAAAATGTTAGAGGATGGGATTCAACGGCAATTAGGAAAACCTCCATTAGGATCGATTTTATTACTGGCAGGGATGATAACGCGTTCACAATTGAACGATGCGCTGGATTATGCCCAAAAAAACGGAATTCGAATTGGTAAAGCACTCATCTATAAGCAATTTATTCAGGAGGATGTCCTCTTCCAATTCTTAGCAAAACAATCTGGATTGTCGTATTTTGATTTAGAGAAAACTGATATCGAAAAAAATGTCGTTCAAATGCTCGATGCGAAATTTGAACGTGTCAATGGTCTGCTACCTGTTTCAGCTGATCAACAAAAAATAATTCTGGCAACCGTTGATCCGTTGAATTATGGCGCAATCGAAGAAGCTAAATCCAGGTTGAAGAGGAATGTAAGACTGGTGCTGATCTCTGAGAGTAAATTTGAGGAAGCTTTGGAAAGTGTGTACCAACAGGATTATATCGATGAAAGTATATCCTCATTATTGGAAAGAGCGCCTGGAGATTCAGCTTTTCATATACTTGACAAACAACAGCAAATATTTCTGTTATTTTGTATCCTTCTCTCCATCTTCGGCATATTCGTAAATGCTCGTTTCTATTTTGTTTTATTAAATGCCGTTATAACTATCTTTTATCTGTTATTTTCGTTATATAAGTTTGAAATCATTTTTAAAGCTGTTTCTTCCAATTTAGAGATTCCAGTAACTGACCAGGAAATTATCGAGTTAACCGATGCAGAATTACCGATCTTTTCCATATTAATTCCTGTTTTTCATGAAAGTGAAGTACTATCAGGTGTCTTAAATTCGTTGATGAAAATTGATTATCCTCCTGCCAGGTTGGATATTCTGGTTCTATTGGAAGCAGATGATTTTGAGACGATTGCAGAATTCGATCGAATTAACCCCCCCCGCTTTATTCATAAGATTATTGTTCCCGCATCAGAACCGCGCACAAAACCCAAAGCATGTAATTATGGATTGATACATGCCAAAGGGGAGTATATTGTGATTTACGATGCGGAAGATGTACCGGACCGAGATCAATTGAAACGAGTAGTTATTGCTTTTTCAAAAGCGCCCGAAAATGTTGCCTGTATTCAGGCAAAGTTGAATTTTTATAATCGAAGGCAGAACCTCTTAACAAGATGGTTTACGGTAGAGTATTCGATGTGGTTTGATCTTCTTTTACCTGGATTGGATGCGGAACACGCTCCAATTCCATTAGGCGGCACATCGAATCATTTTCGGAAAAGTTCGCTGCTTGAGGTTGGCGCCTGGGATCCACACAATGTGACGGAAGATGCGGATTTGGGAATCCGGTTATTCAAACGAGGATATCGAACAAGAATCGTGGATTCAACAACATATGAAGAGGCAAACAGTAAGTCGGAAAACTGGCTTCGTCAGCGTTCCCGATGGCTGAAGGGATATATGGTAACCTGGATTGTCCATATGCGTCATCCCATTCGGTTAATACAGGAAATTGGAATAAAAAACTTTATGAGTTTTCAATTTATTGTGGGGGGAACTTTTTTTTCCGCTTTACTAAATCCAATTTACTGGACTTTCACAATTCTTTGGCTTGTTCTTCAGCCAAGTTTTATACAAAAATTATTCCCTCCTTTCGTTTTTTATATGGGAGTCATATGTCTGTATGTCGCAACATTTGTTTTTACTTATGTGAATGTAGCTGGCGCAATGCGACGCGGTTATTATGATATGGTATGGGCGGCAATACTCAGCCCGATTTACTGGGCAATGAGCAGCATTGCCAGTTGGAAAGGTTTTATCCAGCTAATTTTTAAACCCCATTTTTGGGAAAAGACACATCATGGTTTATACCAAAATAATCATGGAGAGAATGAATTAAAAGATCGGAATCAGGATGAGTCAAAATAGATTTCAGTCTTATTATTCCTCTGCTGTAAAACAGCGAGATAGTAGTTTCGCAAGCGGTTTAACGAATTCAATGGCAGATGGTCAATTCTTCAATCATGAAGGATTCTGGATTTTTGCCTTTTCCTTTTTGTTAAATATCATGATGGCATATGTCCTGTATTTTCATTTTCAAATCGGAAACAGCGATGCCCTTTCAAGAACTGCCAATGCGTTTTATGTTTTGTTTTCACGCGAACCTCATTTAGCAGCAGTCGGTTTTGTTTGGCCTCCGCTTCCCAGTTTTTTGCAATTGCCGTTATTACCATTGACAAAGTATTTTGGATTTGTGAATTTTACCGGGAATATTGTTTCATCGATATTTGGTGCATTGTGCTTAGTTTTAATGAATCGTTTATTGGCGAAATTCCATTTTTCATCATGGATTCGCTGGATACTCATCGGATTACTTCAGTTTCATCCAGATACTTTTTATCTTTTTTCTTCAGGCATGGCTGAACCAATCTTTCTGTTTTTTGTGATTGCCACGTTCCTGGGAATGATTGAAATGCCGCTGACGATGCGTTCCTGGGTCATCGCCGGATTGAGTCTGACAGGCGCTTTTTTCGTTCGTTATGAGTCTTTGGCTATGATGGCTGGCGTTGGATTCGCTGTAATCGTACTCCTGTTTAATAATGAACCGGATTGGATCAAGAAAACAGAAGGATGGCTTTTTGCTGTATTGTTGCCTCCTGCTTATGGAATTGGTCTGTGGCTGTTTTTTAACTGGACATTGATGGGGGATCCTTTGTTTTTCCTGCGCAGTGTTTACAGTTTATCGAATGCCCCTGATATTGCGAAAATTGCAGGGCTAACCCATCCTTTATACCTGGCTTATGGGAATATCATCGAAGCGATTCGCATAGGTATTATCCGCTCTTTTCAACAGAATCCTGCCTATCCTGTAATGGGGTTGCTGGCTTTTTTTACGATAGTTCGATCGAAAAAACGTAACAATTTCAGCGTGTTCATTGTGATGATCAGTATTACTGCGTTCACAATATTACAGGTCTATCTTGGATCTTTGGCGAATTGGATGCGCTATTGGTTTTATGCTGCTCCCTTTGGATTAGTGATGGCCGGTATTGTTCACCAGAATTTACGCTCCAAATGGCGTATTCCCTTCTACTTGTTCTTGATTTTTCTTTTTATGTCAGGAACTCCGATTTCACTGATGACGATGCGAAATGAAAAATTCGGAGGTGATGAGCAAAGGATCAGTGCAATGCTGCTTTCACCTGAAAAAGAAAATGCGATTAAAGAAAAAGATGGCTTTTGGGTTTATCTGCATGATGCTCCAATTGTTGCCGAAGTGGTTGATCAATACGCTGCGAATGGACTGGTGATGGTTGATTCAAGCAGCAGTTTCTCGGTAATTACATCCGTAAAAAATCCGAAAGGATTGTTTATTTCGAATGATACAGATTATTTCAAAGCGCTCGCAAACCCGATTGGAGTGGTAGCTTATATGCTTGTTCTGGATCCAGATACGGGTGGAGTCATTAATACGATCAATATCACTTACCCGACATTATTTGAAAATGGAGCTCCATGGGCTACCCTGGTGTGGGATTCTGGAGAAAGTACCATGAATCATTGGCGGATTTACCGCATTCATCCAGTTGAATCATCGCATTTATCAACACCCGGCTCCAGTTCTTCGGATTTTTAGAAAGCATTCTGAAAAGGGACAGTAATTCCTTTGAAAATAGGGTTCAATTTTCATTATTGAATGTGAAATATTTTTCATCTGTTGGTCGAAATATGGTAAGTACAACAAATCTTCTTTTTTTATTCGAAAGATTAATTAAAATTTCGAATTACTGAAAAAAGAAGGGAAAATCGCTGTCCTGGTTCATTTTAACGATTCAATTCCGGAAAATCGTGATTTCGATTTCATTCGGTATGAAAGGTATAAACTCCCTGCATTACAAACCGATTATTTTTGTTAAATATTTAAGATTGCTTCATCAGGCTGGCGCCTTCCTCGCAATGACAATTTACCATGTGCGTACCCTGAGTATCTTGAATAACCGTTTTATTCTGATACTTAAGATTGCTTCGTCAGGCTGGCGCCTTCCTCGCAATGACAATTTACCATGTGCATACCCTGAGTATCTCGAATAACCTTTTTAATCTGATATTTAAGATTGCTGCGTCAAGCTTATGCCCTCGCATTGACAGACTACTATGCGAGCCACACAGTAGCGAATCCTATCATTGGAAGCCACATCGTGGCGAAACAAACCTTTTTCATACTGAAAAAACAGTCACCTTTAAGGGGTGACTGTTGAAAAATTATGCTTTTTTCCGGATTGGTATCTGTATTTCAGTCAGCCAATCCGCTTCATTTTCTTTATTCCAAATTCCGTCAATATAGCTTTCGCGGGGAGGTTCGGATATCTCGTAACTGTTTTCCTCTATCCAGCGAAATATGAAGCTATATGCCAATCCAAGATTCTTATAAGGACCTTTATGCAGGGTGCTTACAGCTTTTACTGATGGAATTTTTTTGAAGATTATCCCGTCTTCATTTTTCCCGAATTGGTTTACAGCTTCACAATATTCTACATCGATATCTTTTTCCTTATATTCTTTATCGTGATAGATATTAAAACAGTATGCAGGAACGGTACATTCGATTCCCGGTTTGGTAGCTGCCACTTTCGCTCCGATTTCCGGGATGATTTGAAAATAGGAATCATAACCGGGTATTCTCATCCGTTTCGAATAAACGATACATTCCGGAAGATCTTTTATAACTGCCTGATATTGCAACATAACTCCTTCTTTCTTTTCTAAAATATACTGGTTGATTCGGGAGAGTTGATCGGATGACTGAGACAGAAGCGCCTCGATCTCTTTTTTTCGCTGCAGAATCATTTGATCCTCATTTTGGCCGGCCAGGATATTTCGGATCTCCTGAATTGAAAAACCGATTTGGCGCAGACTGATGATCCGGTGCAGAACAAAAAGTTGATCGGTTGTGTAATACCGATAGTTGTTTGCCCGGTCAATTTTTTCTGGCTTTAACAGTCCTTCCTTATCATAATAGCGCAGCGTTTTAATCGTGGTCTTACTGATTTTTGAAAACAAACCGATCTTGTACATTTATTTCCTCTCACAAAAAACAGTATAGTTCCTCCCGTTGGGGGAGAGTCAAGGAGTAATATTTGATAAAGTATAGCCTTTTCACTTGATTTTTTCGTGATTCAGGTTTTGGAAATATGAGGAGAATTCTTACCAATAATTCGAGAAACTCGGGAGTGCGCTCATAGCCATTTGTCATTGCGAGGAGGGCATAGCCCGACGCGGTAATCTATTGAATTCTTGCGTGAAAGGAGATTGCTTCACCCTTCGGGGTTCGCAATGACAGACTTCGCCTCTGGGTGGCTCGCAATGCCAGGATTCAGCACGATAGTGCTCGCATGGCCATTTGTCCTTATTTTGAATCAGCAACTCGAAAGTAAGAAGAAATATAAATAGCTGTGTCGTTTTTACACTTTGCGTAAAAACGACACAGCTATAAGTTTTTTCCCTTTATTCTAAAAGCGATTATATATTTCGAATTGCTGATTTATTATGCAGAAAATCTATTCTTCAGCGTCCTTGACCCCGTAAATTCCGCCTTTCAGCACTTTAAGAGAAAGCAAAGCGCATTTTAACCGGACCGGACCTAAATCATTGAATCCAAGCAAATCCAGCACATCTTCCTTTGTCATCTTTTTCAGATCCTCCACATTTTTCCCGATAATGGATTCAACCACAAGATCTGCTGCAGCCTGTGAAATTGCACAACCATGGCCATTGAATCGGGCATCAGTCACGATCCCCTCTTCATTAACTCTCAAGTAAATTTTAAGCTGGTCACCGCATAGCGGATTCTCATCTTCAAAACTCAGGTCGCACGGGTCCAATTCTCCTTTATATGAAGGGTTTTTGTAATGATCTAAGATGATTTCCCGATACATATCGTCCATAATTACCTCTTTTTTACTGATTGTAAAACCAAAACCTTTGTGATGAAATCCCTGATCAGTAAAGGTAAAAAAAGTTTCAGAATCCGAAAAGATAGATTTTATCCGAAGAAATGGTATACCTTTTCCAATCCTGTTTTTAAACGATCCACTTCATCCAATGTGTTATACAGGTAGAAACTGGCACGGGTAGTTGCCGGAACTGAAAAACGCGTATGCAGCGGCATGGCACAATGATGACCTGCACGAACACAGATATATTCAGAATCTAAAATTTGTGCGACATCATGCGGATGAGCATAATCCAATGTGAAACTGACTGCACTGCCTCTGACGCCATCTGTCGGACCGACAATTTTCAGACCAGGCACTTTTTGCAGTTCCTGAATGGCATACTTTGTAATTTCAACTTCATGTTGCCAAATTGCATCCATTCCGATCTGATTTAAATAATCAATGGCCGCTCCAAATCCGATCGCTTCAGCGATGGAGGGAGTCCCGGCTTCGAATTTATAGGGTAGTTCATTGGTTGTGAAGGAACGGAGAAAAACCTTGCTGATCATATCACCGCCGCCCAGAAATGGCGGCATCGATTCCAGCAGTGCTTCTTTCCCGTATAAAGCGCCTATCCCGGTCGGTCCAAGCATTTTATGGGCAGAGAATGCAAAAAAATCCGCATCGATATCCTGGACATCCACCTTTCTATGAGGGATCATCTGTGCCCCATCCACGAGGAATAAAGCTCCGGCTTTGTGTGCATCAACCGCCATTTGTTTTACCGGTGGTACTGTTCCCAATACATTGGACATTCCGGACACGCAAACTAATTTCGGTTGAAGGTTTAAGAGTCGCTGATATTCAGAAAGGTTCAGTTGCCCGTTTTCCTGTACTGGGATAAATTCCAGACTGATTCCTTTATCCGATGCCAGAATTTGCCAGGGGATTAAATTCGCATGATGTTCCATCTCTGACAGGATAATGAGATCCCCTTTTTTAAGATTCTGTTTTCCCCAGGTGTTTGCGACCAGGTTGATCGATTCCGTTGTGTTTCGTGTAAAAATAATTTCGCGTGATGATCCGGCATGAATAAACTCCTGGATTTTTTCGCGCGATTTCTCATACGCTTCCGTTGCCTGTTCTGCAATCTGGTAAATTCCACGGTGTATGTTGGCATTCATGGTTCGATAATAATGATTCATCGATTCAATTACAGTTTCCGGTTTCTGGCTGGTTGCAGCAGAATCCAGGAAACACAAGCGTTTCCCATCCTTGTTCACCTGGTTTAGTATTGGAAAATCCTGCAAAATATTCACGATTGCCATAAAAAATCCGATCTACTTTTCAATTCTTTTTTGAAATGGGCGAATACTGTTTGATGTTAATGGATACCATAGAATATGGTCCGGTACCATCCAGCCATCTGTCAAATAGACATTTGCGCGGAATTGAACTGCAATCATTTTATTATCGACCTGAACAACAATTCCTTTGATCCAACCATGCATCCGGTTTCCACCACGGTCATGATCGCAATTGACTTCCACCAAATCTCCTACTTCATACAAACAATCCGGACTAGGAGCCCTCATGCTTGGTGTTGCGCTCATTTTTACCTCCTATGGAATTCTATGCAATTCCAATTTATTAATTTACAAGGGCAGCTATATTCCACAAATTTTTTCCGGATAATCTTTTTCAATTGATTATCTTTCTTCCATGATTTATGCTGCTATCGTTTAATCCATCTTGCGATAAATTTTTTCTTGCAATTTTGTTCGAATGGGCTCATATGATATTTTATGAAGCACTGTGTCAAAAAAGCCCTGAATCACCAGTCTCTTGGCATCTGTTTCAGGAATTCCCCTGCTCATTAAGTAGAAAATTTGATTGGGGTCGATTTCTGTAATGGTGGTGCCGTGGGAGCAGCGGACATCATCTGTGATGATCTCCAGCCCGGGTTTGGAAGCGACATGGGCATTCGGCGATAGCATCAAATTTTCATTTTTTTGATATCCGTCGGATTTTTCTGCGACAGGATCGACATAAATCATCCCCTCCCAATTCGCACGTGCATCATCTGACACGGCGCCTTTGAAATAGAGGTTACTGGTTGTATTTGCTGCCAGATGAGACTGTCTGGTCAAAAGAGAAAAGGACTGTTTTTTGTTTGGAAAATACAAACCATTCACAACAGCATTGGATCCCTTACCTGAAAGAATCAGATCGCTGTTGCTTTTCGACTTTTCAGATCCGAGTTCACAAATATTCCACTGCAAATCACCATCTCTTGCCACAACGGCTGACTTTTTCGTATAAGAATAAGTTTGCTGGTGGAAGTCTTGTACTTCGTTTAAAATCAAATGGGCTCCCTCTCCGACAAAAACATTTAGCAGTCCCGCAAAGAAATTGTCTGCTTCTGTGTCACGGGATCGAAGATTGAGTGTAAAAACAGCCTGTGCATCTTTTTCAAGGTAAATCCAAATTTGTACAGCAGCTCCCTTCCCTTCTTTGGAAAGAATCAGGTCCAGAAGAAATTCTTTTGATGCAGAAACATATTGGGGAATGTACAAAACAATTGTCTCTTTGGAAAGCGCTGAAAGGGTTTTATGATTGGCATCGCTTTGATTCGTGCTCTGCCAGTCTGTCAAATTTTCATAGATCGCCGGAGATTCTCGTTTTATCAAATCCAACGTCGTGAATTTGATGCCTTTTGCCTCACTGGTTTCGTTCAGGACACTCCCTTTGATGCCATCATTCCACAGAAAACGCCCGGCTAAAGTCATTTCATTTTCGTCTTTGAGTTCAAGTGTAGCGCCTTGCACACCGTGTGAGTCATATTGCTCAAATAATCCGATGATTGATTCAAAACATTCATCTGAGTAACTTTGTCCGCAGGAATCCAGGGCGGCAAACAATTTCTCGCGATTTGAATTTTTTGATGATATGATGCTGTTTTGATCCATTTTTCCTCTCATCCGACAGAACCTGACATTTGGATTTGAATCAGGCGGTTCATCTCTACAGCATATTCCATCGGCAGCTCCTTGACAAGCGGTTCGATGAATCCTGAAACAACCATGGTCGTTGCATCTTCTTCACTTAATCCCCGGCTCATGAGATAAAACAGCTGTTCTTCACCAATTTTTGAAACAGAGGCTTCATGTCCTACAGAAACTTTCTGCTGGTCAATTTCCATAGTCGGGTATGTATCTGATTGCGACTGTGCGTCCAGGATCAATGCATCGCAGACAACGTTGGCTTTGGCATTGACCGCTTTGGGCATGATCTTAACCAGACCACGATAAGAGGACCTTCCCCCATTTTTGCTGATTGATTTGGAAGTTACTTTGCTGGATGTGTTCGGTGCAAAATGGACCATCTTAGAACCGGCATCCTGAATTTGACCTTTTCCTGCGAATGCCATGGAAAGAATCTCTCCATGCGCACCTTCTTCCATAAGATAACAGGATGGATATTTCATGGTGATTTTCGACCCCAAATTGGAATCGACCCACTCCATTGTGCCTCTTTCAAAAACCTTGGCACGCTGTGTAACCAGATTGTAAACATTAGTCGACCAGTTCTGAATCGTTGAGTATCGCACACGGGCATTTTTCCCCACAATAATTTCAATGACTCCACTGTGGAATGAATTTGTTGTGTATTGCGGTGCAGTGCAACCCTCGACGTAATGAACCTGGGAACCTTCATCCGCAATGATCAGCGATCGTTCGAATTGTCCGATGTTTGCGATATTCAGACGAAAGTATGCCTGAAGGGGAAGATCGACATGGACACCTTTGGGAATGTAGACAAAAGATCCTCCTGACCAGACAGCGCTGTTCAGTGCCGCGAATTTATTATCGGTATAGGGAACTACTGTCCCAAAGTACTTTCGGAACAGATCAGGATATTGCCGCAATCCATCTTCGATGCTGAGAAAAATCACACCCATTTTTTCAAGATGTTCCTGAATGCTGTGATAAACCATTTCTGATTCATATTGCGCACCAACACCAGCCAGAAACTTTTGTTCCGCTTCCGGAATTCCCAGTTTGTCGAAAGTGTTTTTAATTGTATCTGGGACTTCATCCCAGGATTTTTCAGATTTTTCACTCGGTCGGACGTAATAAATCAGATGGTCCAAGTCCAGATCAGAAAGATCAGGTCCCCAGGAAGGCATCGGTCTTTGCTGAAAATGACGTAATCCTTTCAGACGATAATCGAGCATCCATTCCGGCTCACCTTTCATGGCGGATATTTGCCGAACGACCTCTTCATCCAATCCTTCTCTGGTCTTAAAAACAGAGACATCGGGATCCTGAAAACCATATTGGTAATCATTGTCGCCGATTCCCTTTAGTTGAATATCTTGCGATTTTTCCATGGTAATCTCCGGAAATTCTGCTTAAGGCAAGGGTTGTTCCTGGCGTACCCAATCATAGCCTTTTTCTTCTAATTCAAGCGCCAGTTCAGATTTTCCGCTGAGAACAATGTGTCCATCCATCATGATGTGAACAACATCCGGTTTGATGTAATCAAGCAGCCGCTGGTAGTGTGTGATGATGAGAATTCCCATTTGATTTTCCCGTACCAGCGTATTAATTCCTTCTGCGACAACACGCAGGGCATCGATGTCAAGACCCGAATCGATTTCATCCAGAATCGCAATTTCAGGTTTCAACATAGCCATCTGTAATACTTCTGCCCGTTTTTTTTCACCACCGGAAAAACCATCATTTAGATACCGGCTTGAAAATGACGGATCCATTTTTAAATTAGCCATTTTTTCTTTTAAAATTTTTCGAAATTCAGGAATTGGAATTCCTTTGTCGGATGGATTGGCTGCTTTGCGCCGAATATTCATCGCAGTGCGTAAAAAGTTGGCGACACTCACTCCTGGTACAGCTACCGGGTATTGCATGGCAAGAAACAATCCGGCTTGAGACCGCTGATCGGGAGCCCAGTCGTTGATGATTTGATCGTTTAAAAGTATTTCGCCCTGAGTGGGATGGTAAGCCGGATGGCCCATGATGGAATAGGAAAGTGTGGATTTGCCTGTTCCATTCGGACCCATTACGGCATGTATTTCACCTTTCGGAACTTTCAGAGAAAAGTTCTTAATGATTTCCTTATCGTGTATGTTGACGCTTAAATTTTTTATCTCTAAGCCTGTCATTGAATCTCCTTGTAAACTTTACGGTCACTGTGAATCCGGACACGTAAAGTATGGTTAATAATTCATCGCTCTCCCGTCCTCGTTTCTTCTGAGTGCGGAAAACGCAAAAATTTCACTTTTTTATGCGCGTAAATTATAACAGATTGAATACCTATATTCAATTTGTAACGATGCATGACTGCCATTTCTAATAAAACTCTATGATTTGTTTGAGTTCTATAAATCATTTATAAATTTATGACCTTTTTGAAATTTGCATATCTGTCATATACAGATTCATTGACCAAAATTGTTTTTTGATTCTCAATATAATAAAAGAAAGTCTGTCAGGAAAATTTAAGCATCATTTGCAGACTTTTACGAGGAGATCAGGCAAAGCTTTTTGGTAATTGACATTTGCTAAGTATTAATCTTCCAGTTATCATATTATTCTTTTGATAAATTGATGTGTTAATTTTTAAACGGATACAGGAAATTTAAAAATCTTACATAAGGTAAAAAAATGACATTGTTGCTGACAATCTTAATTTCATATTTATTTGGAGCAATCCCTTTTGGCTGGCTGTTTTCCTGGCTTTTTTTTCACATTGACATTCGGAAAATTGGCAGTGGCAGGACAGGAACGACCAATACGATGCGCGCAAGCGGTTATCCGGTTGCAGTTTTGACATTAATATTTGATGTGAGCAAAGGTTTCCTTGCTGTCTGGCTTGCAAAAATGCTGGTTCCCGGCAATGTTTGGATTGAAATTTTTGCGCCTTTGGCAGCGATTATTGGCCATAATTATTCGATTTTTCTGGTGGAAAAAACGGAAAATGGCAAGATTCACGTTGGAGGTGGCGCTGGAGGAGCTCCGGCATTTGGCGGTTCATTAGGTTTGTGGCTGCCTAGTTTCTGGTATCTCTTAATCATCGCCCTGATTGCATTTTTTGTTATCGGCTATGCTTCTGTGACAACGATGAGTATTGGATTCTCAATTATGATCATTTTCGCGCTTCGAGCCTGGATGAATCTATCTCCCTGGAGTTATTTCATTTATGGACTTCTTGCAGAAATCTTATTGATTTGGGCATTAAGACCAAATATCCAACGCTTGCTCGATGGAAATGAACGTGGTGTGAGCTGGCGAACTTATAAAAAGCAAAAATAAATTCAAAAATATTATGGAGAAAAAAATGGGACGGAAAATAGCGATCGTCACCGATGGAGCCTGTTCAATGACTTTGGACGAGGCAGCAAAATTTGGAGTTCATGCAGCTCCAATTTATGTCATTTTTGGAGAAAAGACCTATCGATCCGGTGTGGATCTTCAAGCTTCAGAATTTTATGAGCTTCAAAAGAGCTGTAAGAAATTACCTTCTACTGCCCAGACAACAGCCAATGACTTTGTCGAAATGTATACAAAAATTGCAGAGGATGCTGATGAGATAATTACGATCACGGTTTCCAGTAAACTAAGTGCCACGTATCAATCTGCGGAAATGGCACAAAAAACATTTACCAAAATTCCAGTTCACACAGTTGATTCCGGATCTGCTTCCTGGGGACAAGCTCTTATTGCGATTGCTGCAGCCCGGGCTGCTGATCAGGGAAAAGAAGTCGATGAGATTATCCATCTGATCGAAGAGATTAAAGAGCGTATGAATGTTTTCTTTGTGTTGGATACGCTGGAATATCTCCACAAAGGAGGCAGAATTGGCGGAGCAGCTGCATTTTTTGGCTCTGCGCTGCATATCAAGCCAATTCTTTATCTCAAAGATGGAAAAATTGAATCTTATGAAAAACAACGTACACGGAAACGTTCCATCGCCAGAATACTGGAAATTCTGGAAGAGAAAGCTGCCGGAAAGACGATTCATATTGCGATTCTGCATGGCAACTCCCCTGAAGAAGCCGCTGAAATTGAAAATCACATCCGACAGAAATACTCCTGTTTTGAAATCTTTAGTGTAGAAATTGGGCCGGTTATCGGTGTTCATGCGGGACCGGGAACGTTAGGTTTGGCGTTTTATAGCCTGGATTAATTGCGCGTGAGAGCAGAATCAATACATTTGCTATCGGTTAGCTGAATAAAATTTACATGCTCGATTCCTGCCCGGGCGTTTTCCGTTGATTGCTTATTAAATGAAAACGCCCGATTGTCTTTATTTTTGGGAAATGATGGAATTGCAAATATTCGAAATTCAGACAGTACTTTGAATAAAGACAGCGATTTGAAATGCAAATATTATTGCGGATCGCTGGAATTCGGATCACTGGAATAAAGTAAGATGCTTCCTCAGATTCCGAAATTCAGATCGGATTATTTTTTTTAAAAAGGATTTTTTCTTATTCAAATTATAATAAAGGGGCAATTTTGCAAATTTAGAGGAATCAAATGGATGATATTTTTTCGAAATTCAGTTTGAATGGGCAGACAGCCGTGGTTACCGGAGGAGCTGGTTTGCTTGGAAAAGAATTTTGCAGGACGCTTGCTCAGGCAGGAGCCTCTGTGATTGTATCCGATTTGGATAAAAAAATTGCTGCCGATGTAGCGGATCAAATTCAATCAGAAGGCGGAAATGCTGTTTCGTGTACGGTTAATGTGACAGATCCCGATTCAGTAAAATCGATGGTCGATCTGGCTGTTGAGAAAACCGGACGTTTGGATATCCTTGTTTGCAGTGCTGCAATGGATCCAAAGTTTGACGCATCCCACCAGGGACATTTCAATACCTTTGAAGATTATCCATTGAAGCAATGGCAGGATGCTTTAAATGTAAATTTAACCGGTCTGTTTCTCTGTGCACAGGCTGCTGTAAAACCGATGGTGCAACAGAATTATGGCGTCATAATCAATATTTGTTCGACCTATGGTCTGGTCGGACCGGATCAGCGGATTTATGAAAAAGAAGGTCAGGATCCCTCTAAAAAGCAATTTAAACCAGTTTTTTATTCCGTTACCAAATCCGGTGTGCTTGGATTAACGAAATATCTGGCAACGTATTATATGGGAACTGGCATCCGGGCAAATTGCTTGACACCCGGAGGAATCTATAATGGGAATGACGATGAATTCGTGAAACATTATTCTGCACGGACTGTAATAGGCCGGATGGCTCATAAAGATGAGATGAATGGCGCTTTACTTTTCCTGGCTTCCAACGCATCTTCTTATATGACTGGATCCAACCTCGTTGTGGATGGCGGATGGACTGCATGGTAAAACCACTGGAAGTTTTAGCGATTATCCCTGCCCGTGGAGGTTCCAAAGGAATTCCAGGCAAGAATATTAAGAATTTTGCCGGATTTCCGTTGATTGCATACTCCATTGCAGCTGCAAAACAGTCAAGATTTGTCACACGAACCATTGTTTCCACGGATGATGCGAAAATTGCTGCAGTTGCACGGGAATGGGGAGCGGAAACACCTTTTTTACGTCCTGCGGAATTTGCAGCTGATCATTCGCTGGATCTGCCGGTTTTTCGGCATGCCTTACAATGGCTGGAAGAAAATGAGGGATACCTGCCGGATATTGTCTTGCAGCTTCGTCCGACATCTCCCGTACGCCCGATCCATTTAGTTGATGATGCTGTTCAAACACTATTGGATCATCCTGAGGCGGATTCTGTACGGGGAGTTGTTCCTTCCAATGAAAATCCGTTTAAAATGTGGAAAATTGATCCAGTTAGCGGGGCTATGAGCGGGTTGATACAAGTGGAAGGTCTTGATGAACCGTACAATGCTCCGCGTCAGAGTTTGCCAACAACATATTGGCAAACAGGTCATATTGATGCAATTCGTCCCGGAAAAACTTTTATGGCTGGTGATTTAATGAGCGGAAAAGTTATCTTTCCGATTATGATTGATCCCGCTTTTACTGTAGACATCGACACACTGGCGGATTGGACGCGTTATGAATCGCTGGTGTATAATGGCAAATTAGAGATGGTCATGCCTGAAAAAAAGCAGAATCATCGCGGTATTCCCGGAAAAACGAGTCTGGTTGTGATGGATTTTGACGGTGTGATGACTGATGACCGTGTTTATGTGAACGAATTAGGGCAGGAAATGGTTGCATGCAGCCGCAGCGACGGCATGGGAATTGGATTATTAAAAAAAGCAGGCATTAAAATCATCGTAATATCCAGTGAGAAAAATCCAGTGGTGGCCCGACGTTGTGAAAAATTGGGGATTGAAGTTTATCATGGTATTGCTGATAAAGCGAAGGTTTTAAAGGACTATATGGAAGAAAACTCGATTCAAGCGGACGAAACGATATTTGTGGGCAATGATATCAACGATATTGACTGTTTTCCACTAGTCCGTTGTGCTGCAGTCCCTGCAGATGCTAACGATAAAGCAAAAGTATTCGCTGATATTATTTTGTCACACAATGGCGGCTTTGGAGCTGTCAGAGAATTGAGTGAGATGATATTAGGAGAAAAAGAGAGTTTATGGCAAAAGAAATAAGACTTGGGAACCAGATGGTTGGTAAAGATCATCCGACTTATATTGTTGCGGAAATTGGGATAAATCACAATGGAGACCTGAATATTGCAAAGCGGATGATTCAGGCTGCGCATTACGCACATGTCAATGCAGTGAAATTTCAAAAACGTACTCCGAAAATATGTGTTCCCCTGGAAGAACAAACCAGAATGCGCGAAACTCCCTGGGGATACATGACATATTTGGAATATCGGGAACATGTAGAATTCGGTGAAGCAGAATATAGGGAAATTGATCAATTATGTAGAGAAATCGGAATTGAATGGTTTGCATCTGTCTGGGATGAAGAAGCGATCGATTTTTTGGAACCATTTCAGCCGATTGCCTATAAAGTTCCCTCTGCAAGTCTGACTGATCATTCTTTGCTTGAAAAATTACTGGCGACCAATCGACCAATTATTTTATCGACAGGTATGTCTACTATGGAACAGATTCGGTCTTCTGTGAATCTGATTGGCGACATGGATCGGTTGATCATCACGCATGCAACCAGTGCTTACCCCTGCAATCCTAGCGAATTAAACCTGCGAATGATCCCCAACCTGGTACAGGAATTTGATTGCCCGGTTGGCTATTCAGGACATGAAGTCGGTCTGATCCCCTCAGTTGTTTCCGTCAGCTTAGGAGCGTGCCTGGTTGAACGCCACTTTACGCTGGATCGAGCCATGTGGGGTACAGATCAAGCGGCCTCTGTCGAACCTCAGGGGATGGAAAAATTGGTGAAATATATCCGTGTCACAGAGGAAGCATTGGGCGATGGCATTAAAAAAGTCTATGATGATGAATTGCCAAGCCTGCAAAAACTTCGACGAGTGAAATAATCTTTCATGATTGAATCAAACCCAACCGGGAAGCATCTGTTAAAAAAGATCCAGAATCATTGGGTGATGGATAAAATTGACAGGAAAAATGCGCAATTTTTTGCGCAAATTAACCATGCATCCAGCAGGAACGTTCAAAATTCAGATCATCCCGTATTATTTTTTAACGCATCAGCTCGCCTGACGCGAACGAGTCTGAATGCTGCGTTTGCCTGGTTAACTGCCAACAGTCTCCAGAACAGTGGAATTCCAGTGACTTT
Source organism: Flexilinea sp. (assembly GCA_026645735.1). Taxonomy (GTDB): domain Bacteria; phylum Chloroflexota; class Anaerolineae; order Anaerolineales; family Anaerolineaceae; genus Flexilinea. The sequence continues at coordinate 10,883 of JAPKMT010000034.1, read as the reverse complement.
TTTTGTTTGTATGAGTGGCCTGAACCCTTGTCTTCTGGCAGCTCAAAGAGAAAATCTGGCGGCAGACCTGCCCTGCAAAGAATGCATCCATCTCTCGAAACAGATGTATCAAGGATTAAATACAGTTCCGCTGACGTTTCTTCCTGACAATAACTTGTCAAATGAAGTGGAAGGTCTGGAACTGAAAGCTCTGGAGTCTTTTGTCTATCAGGATGTACCGTTAGGAGAATTAACACTTCCATCGCTGCGCTGGATTATGCGGAGGCATCATTTATCCGGTGTGCGCAATGCGGTTCAGTTGTATCGAAAATTCATCTGTTCTGCCTGGAGTGTTTACAGTCAAGCGAAGTCTTGGATTTCTGCCAACAATCCTCAGTCTATTGTTGTTTTTAATGGGTTGCAATATCCGGAGGCTGTTGTAAAATGGCTGGGAAAAAATCTTAACATCCCTACATTCACACATGAGATCGGACTGATGCCTTTTACGGCTATTTTTACAGAAGGTGAAGCAACGGCCTGTCCAATTGATTTGCCCGATGATTTTGAAATGACACCAGAGCGTAATGACTGTTTAGATGCATATTTATCCAACAGGGTGCAAGGCAAATTTACGACGGCCGGGATTCAATTTTGGCCTCAGATGGAGAGTCTGACGCCTGAATTCTGGAATTTGGCTCGTTCGTTTCGTCAGATTGTTCCGGTATTTTCCAATGTTATCTTTGACACAAGCCAAAAGCATGCAAATGTGGTTTTTTCCGATATGTTCCATTGGCTGGATGAAGTAAAAACGCTGATAGAGAAAAATTCTGAAACACTTTTTGTCCTCCGGGCACATCCGGATGAAATTCGTCCTGGAAAAGAGTCCCTTGAAACGGTAACAGATTGGGTGATTCGCAACCGCGTGAATTTACTGCCAAATGTATTGTATGTTGGACCGGATCAATACTTCAGTTCTTATGAATTGATCCAAAATGCGAAATTTGTTTTGGTTTACAATTCAACTATTGGATTGGAAGCAGCCATCATGGGAGCTGCTGTAATTTCTGGAGGACAATCTCGATATACACAAGTTCCGATCACATATTTTCCACAGTCGGTTGAAGAATTTCACCAATTGGTGCAAAAAATGCTTTCTGAAGATGATTGGCAAGTTCCACCGAAATTCCAGCAGACTGCCAGAAAGTTCATGTATTATCAATTTTTTCACACTGCATTATCTTTTGGAGAATTTATTGAGCCGGATCCGATATGGAATGGTTATGTTGCATTAAAATCCTTTTCAAATAAGGATTTGAATTCAATTAGAAATACCAGCCTTAAAATCATTGAAGAGGGCATTCGAAATCGAAAACCGTTTGTAATTCCTCACAAATGATTTTATGTTAATCAGAAGCAAAAAAATTCATAATTTTGTTGAAGGAGATTAAAAAAATGAAAATCGTCGCATTTGTTCCAATGCGTCACAATTCAGTTCGGGTTTCGGGAAAAAACTACCGTATGTTGGCAGGAAAACCCCTTTTTCACCATATTATGGACTCACTATTAGCCGTAAAAGAGATTGATGAAGTCGTGGTGGATACCGACAGTCCTGTCGTCATCGAAGGATTGGCGAAGGATTATCCTCAGGTGAAGACCTTGTTGCGCCCGGAAAAATTATGCGCAGGTGATGTCCCCATGAATGAAATCCTGATTTATGATAGCGGACAGATTCAAGCGGATTATTATCTGCAGACACACAGCACGAATCCACTGCTGAAAGCTGAAACAATATCTCGTTCCATTCAGACTTTCATGGAAAAAACGTACCTGTATGATTCTCTCTTTTCGGTTACCAGGGTTCAAAAACGATTTTATGATGAACTTGCCAGACCAATTAATCATAATATGTCCATCTTGTTGAGAACTCAGGATCTTCCCCCAATTTATGAGGAAAACTCCTGTATTTATATTTTTACACGTGAAATTCTGCTTAGAAACCGGAACCGGGTTGGAGATCGCCCGATGATGTTTGAAATTCCCGCGATTGAAGCGCAGGATATCGATGATGAAACGGAATTCAACGTAACAGAAATGTTGATGATGCTTCGGCAGCAGGGAAAACTGCAATAAAAACAAGCCGGAACCTCTTATCTTGAATTTTTAAATTAGGAGAAAACGTACATGAAACATACGATCATTTTTTCTGCACCCTATATGATGGCATCCACTGAGCGTTTCCGTAAAGTCCTGGAAGGATATTACGGGATGGAGATGCTTGTCCCGGATATCAAGCAGAAACTGATAGAAGATGAAATCATCGCTTATGCCGGTCAATTCGATGGTACGATCTGTGGAGATGATGAATACAGTGCAAGAGTCATTGAAGCTTGTGTTCCCCGTCTTAAAGTGATTTCCAAGTGGGGAACCGGCATTGATGCAATTGATAAAGAAACTGCAACCCGTCTTGGTGTATTTGTCGGTAATACCCTGAATGCTTTTACAATTCCGGTTTCCGAGACAGCGATGGGATACATTCTGTCCTTTGCGCGCAAACTGCCTTTTATGGATGATGATATGCATACAGGGATCTGGAATAAGCCACCGATCACAACACTGTCTGAATGCACACTGGGTATCATCGGTGTTGGAAACATCGGGCAAGCGATGGTCAGACGCGCCCGCGCTTTTGGTTGTCGTATTTTGGTAAATGACATCGCTCCGATTAAACCGGATTTTCTGATTGAGAACCGGATTGAATCTGTGTCCTTGCAAGAATTATTGGAGCAATCTGATTTTGTAACCTGTCACACTGATTTGAATCCTTCCAGCCGTCATTTGATCAACCGTGAAACGCTCAGTTACATGAAACCGACCGCAATTCTGATCAATACATCGCGTGGACCCGTAATTGACGAAGCAGCACTGGTGGAAGCGCTGCAAGCTGGAAAAATTGGCGGTGCTGCTTTGGATGTTTTTGAGAGAGAACCGTTGCCTTTGGATTCTCCGCTCTTGTCGATGAAGAATGTGATGATAGCGCCGCACAATTCGAATTTCAGCCCGATGGCTTGCGAAAGAGTTCATTGGAATACGATTCGTAATCTATTGGTCCCACTGGGATATGATGTTTCAAATTTTGAAGAGATAAAAAAGAAATATTAAAAATTTTGTTGAAAAGGCAGGACAGGGACCTTCCCTGTCCTGCCTTTTCCATTTCTTTTACAGCATCATTTTTGATTTGACAGCAATTCCTACGAAAATTGAATTCAATTTTCATTATCGGATGTGTAATTTCTTTCATCTGCTATTCGCAAGGTTGGTTCATATTTTCAAATCATTGTTGATATGATCAATGGATGTTTATGTCCCAATGACTTGTTATAATCGAGAAAACAATCTCAATCTAAATATATCTTTAAAACCTGGTGATCGGGAAACATGAAGAAAACAATAAAAAAAATAATGCCTGAACCGGTTCTGAATACCGGGAAAGAAGTATTTGACAGCCTGAAAAGACTTGGTAACATTCCGGAAGCGTATTTTAGTAAAACACGGCGCGATTCAATTCGCCGCTTGGCTGCAATAAAAGACACCCACAAAGGGGAACGCTGTTTTATTATGGGAAACGGCCCCAGTCTTAAAAATACGGATCTCTCAAAGTTGCGCAACGAAATGACTTTCGGATTAAACCGGATTTATCTGGCGTTTCCGGAAATGGGTTTTGAAACGTCTTATTATTTATGCGTCAATGATCTTGTCGTAGAACAAACCTCTGCAGATATTCAGAAATTAAAAATGCCACGTTTTGTGACAACACGGGCGATGAAGTGGCTTCAGCCAGAAGAAAATATGTTTTTTCTCTATTCAACCTATACCGGACCCACTTTTGCAAAGGATATCCGAAAACGCTTATGGGAAGGTGCAACAGTGACGTATATGGCGTTGCAGACTGCTTTTTTTCTGGGTTTTCAGCAAGTGATTTTGATTGGCGTGGATCATAATTTTGCGACAAAGGGCAAACCCAATGAGACTGTTGTGTCTCAGGGTGATGATCCGAATCATTTTAATCCCGGTTATTTTGGGAAGGGTTTTCGCTGGCAGCTGCCGGACCTGGATACCTCGGAACGGTCATACACATTGGCAAGAGAGGTCTACAAAGCGGAAGGGCGCGAGATCATTGATGCTACCGTTGGTGGAAAATTACAGGTTTTCCCGAAGGTCAGATACGACTCGCTCTTTTAAGGAACCAATGACCCGTCCTACAATTTCAATCGTAACCCCATCTTATCAGCAGGCAGCATATCTTGAGACTGCTATCCGTTCTGTTTTGAATCAGGATTATCCGGCTTTAGAATATTTTGTGATGGATGGGGCATCCTCGGATGGCAGCGTCGAAATTATCCAAAAATATGAGAATCAGTTGAGCGGCTGGATTTCTGAAAAAGACGGTGGCCAGGCAGACGCTATTAATAAAGGTTTTTCATGCTGTTCCGGTGATATTTTTGGCTGGATCAATTCCGATGATTTTTATCTCCGAAAATCATTTTCTGCAGTTGCAGATTTCTTTGCTTCTCACCCGGATGTGGATTTAGTCTATGGCGATGTGCTTTCATTGGATGGCAGCAATAAATTACTCAATGTCATGCATTATAAAGACTATGATCTGACTGATTTGATGACGTTCCGGATTATTGGACAACCTGCTGTCTTTTTTCGGCGTAGAGCCTGGGAAGAGGCAGGGGGCCTTGATCTTAATTACCATTATCTCTTGGATCATCATCTTTGGCTTCGTATTGCATCTCGCGGGAAAATTGCGTATCAGCACAATTTATGGGCTGTTGCGCGATTCTATGCAGAAGCCAAAAATCGCGCACATGCAGCGGAGTTCGGAAAAGAGGCTTTCCGACTTGCTGAATGGATGAAAACGGATGCGTTGCTGAAAAAGACATACCAGCAGAAACAGCGAAGAATTCTTGGCGGTGCAAATTGGCTGGATGCGAACTATCTGTCGAATGGGGATATGGCGTGGAAAGCACTTTCCCGTTACTGGGATGCTTTCTGTTTGTTCCCGGGACGCGTACTGGAAGATCACCGGCGATTGGCATTAACCCTGTTAATGACAGCTGCACCCCAAAAAGCGGCAACACTCTATGAAAAAAAAACCGCGAAACGTTTGGAACAGATGAAAACCTGTCAGGCTATTCTGGATGAAGAGTTGAAGCATCTGTCTTAATTTGGAACTTATCTGTTGAACCATAACTCCCACATTGTTTTGATGGACACAGGTTCAGGGAAGATCAAATTCTTCAGTAAATCGAAAAACACAATAACTATTTTTCTGATATTTCGATACGCTGAGTATTTATCAAATTTGTAACAGAACTGGAGAGAATGATGATGATTATTGTCAGTGGCTGTCTGGCAGGACTGCATTGTCGCTATGATGGTAAAGATATGTCGAATGAAAGCGTAATGCGTCTGATCGCTGAGGGAAAGGCTATTCCGGTTTGCCCGGAGCAATTAGGCGGACTATCGACTCCACGGCCTTGTTGTCAGATCAAGGAAAACCGTGTGATGACCGAGAATGGTGAAGATGTGACAGCGCAATTTTGTCGTGGAGCAGAAGAAGCGCTTGCTGTTGCAAAATTGGCAGGTTCGAAAAAAGCAATATTAAAATCGAAATCACCTTCCTGCGGATATGGTGAAATATATGATGGTAACTTTTCTGGAACCTTAATTTCGGGTAACGGTATCTTTGCAGCACTCTGCAAACAAAATGGAATCGAAGTAATTACGGAAGAAGAAATAAACTAAATATGTTGTTTTTATGGTTTTGTGCTTCGCGCAAAACCATAAGAACAACAATAAATTCTTTTCATATTTCGAATTACTGAAAATTTTCGCTTTCATTCTTTCAAAGTAAAATTGAACCATGCAAAAATTTTGGGTCTGGGGCAAAAAAGGGACATCAACAGCTGAACTTTTTTTGGTGCTGGTGATTTGTGTATTGGGATTTGCTGTTCGTATCTATGATCTGACAGATCCACCGCTGGACTTCCATGCATCCCGACAACTTCGTTCTGCCATTATTGCGCGTTCTTTTTTTTATGAAGCAGCAGCGTCTGAAATGCCTGATACGGAAACGCTTGATAAAGCTGTTAAACTGGCATCGCTTGAGGTTTATGAACCTCCGATTATGGAGCGTATTATGTCCTGGATGGATATGATACTGGGCCAGGAATATTTTTGGGTTGGTCGTATTTTCAGCGCATTTTTCTGGACATTGGGCGGTTTCTTTATATTTTTGATGGGTCGCAAGATAGCTTCATGGTTTGCCGTAATCTGCAGCCTTCTGGTATATTTTTTCTTGCCATTCAGTGTGATTGCAAGTCGTTCGATCCAACCGGACCCATGGATGTGCTCGTGGGTCGTGATAACCGCATTTGCGCTTTATCGCTGGATGGAAAAACCGACGTGGAGTCAATTTCTATTTGCAGCTCTTGCCGGCGGATTCACAATTCTGATTAAAATTTTTGCCGCTTTTTTTGTCGGATTTATGTTGGTTGGTTGTTTGATTGCTGTTTTCCAGAGAAAAAACGGCTTACTGGTTATGTTCCAGGGAATCAGCATGGGAGTTCTGATGCTGATTCCATCAATCCTCTATTATTTCGTTTTTAATCCCTCTCGTTCAGGAGATTTCTTCAGCTTTTGGGTAATCTCCCTTTCAGGTCTCGTCCTTACATCCAAATTTTACTCAAGTTGGATTGCTCTGATTAAAGGTTTAACGGGATTAATCCTGCCCTTGCTGGCTGTTTGGGGCGTGTTATTGAGCGATAGGAAATTATTTGGTCTCCTTATTGGCTGGTGGATGGGGTATTTGGCATATGGTTTGGTGGTACCGTATCAAATTAGTACTCATGAATATTACAGCTTAATTCTTGTCCCGCTGATTTCCGTTTCATTAATTCCCCTTCTGGAGGTCTTGTTCAGGAAAATGGAAGCGCTTCATTTTCTTCGAAGGTTTGGAATTTACTGTATCATCCTGTTATTGAGCGGGTATGGGGCTTTTGTCTCTTGTGGTTCATTACGGGCAGCCAGTTATGCCTTGGAGCCGGCGAGCTGGCGGAAAGTGGCTCAGGCAATCCCGGAAAATTCATCATTTATCGCGCTGACCTCTGATTATGGATTGCGTCTGATCTTTTATGGATGGCGTGCTCCGGATGCATCCTGGCCTGACTCAAAAGATAATGCCTTGTTTGATCTTGCCGGCAGGGAACGTTCAGATTTTTCATCTTATTTTCAGGCTCAAACAAAAGATAAGGATTTTTTTCTGGTTACGGTAGCAAATGAATTGGACGCTCAGCCTGAACTGAAAAATCGTTTATCAGCTTTGCCGGTTTATTTTGAGGGAAATGGATTCATAATTTACGATTTAAGGAAATCATCTGCCGATGACAACTGAACAGAATAAAACGAGTCTTTATTATCATTTTTTTATATTTTTATTTTTTTGTGCAGCGTTGGCAATACGGTTGTTCGATTTTGATGATCCTCCGCTGGATTTTCATCCGGCACGACAGCTGCACTCGGCTTTGATCGCCAGGGCAGTGTTTTTGAATCATGAGGGCGATCTGCCTGGTTTTGATGCAGAATATGAGCATGAAGCGATCATGCGCGGTGTTCAGGAGCCATGGATAGAACCGCCGTTATTTGAATATCTGACCGCACAATTGTATCTGTTGGCCGGTAATGCGGATTTGCGCATACCGCGAGCTTGTTCCATCCTTTTTTGGATGATCGGAGGCTGGGGTATTCTACGACTTAGCCGAAGAATTACTGGCCAGGTGGGCAGACTGACTTGTCTGGGATTTTTCCTTCTTTTCCCTTACGGGATTTTTGCCAGTCGTTCTTTCCAGCCGGATCCATTGATGATGATGCTGCTGATTTGGGCATTGGAAGCTTTGTTGTTGTGGAATGATCGCCCGACCTTCACACGCGCACTGATAGCCGGAATCATTGCCGGTTTTGCAATCCTTGTAAAGCAGGTTTCGGTTTTTCCTTATGGAGTGGCGGCAGCATTCTTTGTCCTTTCTGAATATGGATTGAAAAATGCATTGCGAAACAGGCAGATCTGGCTGATCGCGATGATGAGTTTACTTCCGGTGCTTGTGTATAACTTCTGGGGCTATGTGATTCAAGGATTTCTGGTGCAGCAATACCAGGGAAGATTTCAGATTGAAGAAATCATTTCTCCTGCTTTCTATATTCGTTGGATTCGAAAATTAGAGCAGGTCTTTGGAATTCCGATGGTAGTCGGAAGTTTGATGGGAATTTTTTCCATAGCAAATAAGAAAAATCGCATGCTTTGGGTTGGATTCCTGGCGGGATATATCCTGTACGGATTGGCGCTGCCACATCATATCGGTACGCATGATTATTATCAGCTCCCTTTATTTCCTGTTCTTGCTGTCGGAGCAGGAAAAACAGTTGATTACATAATGACCGGATTGCGGCAAATTCAGGCTGGAAAGAAAAATACAAAACTTTTGTTATTCGTGCTGCTCTTTGGGACCTTTTTCTGGTGGATAACAGACAGTGTGATCACACTTAAGCGCAATGATTACCGAAGCTGGCCGAGACTTTGGCAGAATCTTGCCGTTGAACTGGATCCTTATAAAGGACAGATCAATACAATCGGCATCATGGATGATTATGGCGCTGGTATGATCTATTGGGGGCTAAGAACGCCGCTGGTTTGGGATGAAAATGTAGAAAAACAAGAAGAGAATGAAGCGATAGAGAAAATTCGAAAATCGATGATGAACCGGGAATTCCTGATCATCACAGATTTCGATAAATATTATCAACAACCGAGGCTTCAGCGCTGGTTGATGGCCAACGCGACTGCATATCGGCAGACTGCTGATTATTTGGTATTTGATTTAAGGGGAGTTCAATAAATTGATGGAAAAATTGCCACTTGTCAGTATTATCACACCTTCTTACAACCAAGCCAAATACCTTGAAGAAACGATTCAGTCCGTACTGAGCCAGGATTATCCAAATATCGAATATATCATCTGTGATGGCGGCTCTGAAGACAATAGTGTGGAGATTATCAAGAAATACTCCGATCGGATTGCCAGTTGGAATTCCGAACGGGATCATGGACAAACCGATGCCATCAATAAAGGCTTCAATCAGGCGCATGGAGAAATCCTTGCTTGGCTGAATTCGGATGATACTTATGAACCCGGAGCAGTATCTGCTGCAGTCGCTTACTTAATACAGAATCCGCAAATTGGTTTTGTGTACGGAGATTGTAATTTTATTGATTCTGATGGGAATGTGATCGGTAAGTTCAATGCCAGTCAGACAAATCTCAAGAAACTGGAAAGCGGGTATGTCCATATTCCGCAACAATCCTTTTTCTTTCGTGCTGTTTTATGGAAGAAAGTCGGACCGCTGGATCATTCTTTCTATTTTGCAATGGATTACGATCTATGGGTGCGATTAGCCCGGATCACATCGTTTCATTATTTGCCTGGTCAGACCTGGGCGAATTTCAGACTGCATGATGACGCGAAAACCGTTTCTGCGGATGCACGCTGCTGGCCTGAAATGCTGCGGGTTCATGTGCGGGATGGCGGATCCAGGTTTTCCATGATTTTTGCCAAGTACTATTTGCGTAAGATTCTTGCTCCATGGATTACATGGAAAAGGAAAAAGATGTTTCAGAAAAAGAGGCAAAAAACTGAAAATCACGAAAAACATCAATTTTAGGGAAAAGTATTGACAGAAAATGGATTGGGAGTAAAATACACTCCGGCTTAAAAATATGGTAAGAAGTTGAGAGAAAAAGTAAGAAATTGGTTGTAACAAAATTCCAAAATCTCTTGACAGAAAAACGAAAAAACATATAATAAAGTCCCGTTGCAAAAAAACAATGCAACGAAAAAAAAGAACCTTGACAATTGAGAAGCAGCAGAAATAAAAACAAACCAGACAATTCCGGCGAATCGAAGCGAAAAGAAACGATCGAAAGATCGAAAAAATTCTGCGGAGAGTTTGATCCTGGCTCAGGATGAACGCTGGCGGCGTGCCTAATACATGCAAGTCGAACGGGTGTAGCAATACACTAGTGGCGAACGGGTGAGTAACACGTTGGTGACCTGCCCTAAAGAGGGGAATACCACTTCGAAAGGAGTGACAAAACCGCATAAACTGATGCTAGTTAGAGAGGCATTAGTAAAAGAGCAATCTACTTTAGGAGGGGCCTGCGGCCCATCAGCTAGTTGGTGAGGTAAAAGCCCACCAAGGCGAAGACGGGTAGGGGACCTGAGAGGGTGACCCCCCACAATGGAACTGAAACACGGTCCATACACCTACGGGTGGCAGCAGTAGGGAATATTGCTTAATGGGCGAAAGCCTGAAGCAGCAACGCCGCGTGAACGAAGAAGGCCTTCGGGTCGTAAAGTTCTTTTACGTGGGATGAGGAAGGACAGTACCACGAGAATAAGTCTCGGCTAACTACGTGCCAGCAGCCGCGGTAAAACGTAGGAGACGAGCGTTATCCGGATTTACTGGGCGTAAAGCGCGTGTAGGAGGCGCTACAAGTTGGATGTGAAAGCTCCCGGCTTAACTGGGAGAGGTCGTTCAAGACTGTAGAGCTAGAGTGAGGCAGAGGTAGATGGAACTCCGGGAGTAGTGGTGAAATGCGTAGATATCCGGAAGAACACCAGAGGCGAAAGCGATCTACTGGGCCTAAACTGACACTGAGACGCGAAAGCCAGGGTAGCAAACGGGATTAGAGACCCCGGTAGTCCTGGCCGTAAACGATGTAGACTGAGCGTTGGTTGGATAAAACCGATCAGTGCTGAAGCAAACGCGATAAGTCTACCGCCTGG
>JAPKMT010000033.1 GCA_026645735.1 Flexilinea sp. | reverse complement strand
TACCCGTAGCAGTTTTTTTTGATTTTACTTTACAGCATGCTACAATTATTTTTTCAGAGAATGAGTGATTTTGCTAATGCAACTGCCCGATTTGCATCTGGCGAGTAACCATCTGCTCGAATTTCTTTTGCATATTGATCGGAAAGGGGAGCGCCTCCAACCATAACCTTCACTCTATCTCGCAGACCGGCTGTTTCCAACGCTTCAATTGTCGTCTTCATACTTGGCATGGTGGTGGTTAACAATGCGGACATCGCAACAATCTGAGCACCATTTTCTTTCACTGCTTCCACAAATTTTTCGGGAGAAACATCAGCTCCTAAGTCAACGACTTCGAATGCTGCTCCTTCCAGCATCATCCCGACTAAATTTTTTCCGATATCGTGCAGGTCTCCCTGTACTGTTCCAATAATCACTTTCCCGGCAGATTTTACATCCGCCTGAATTAATCGCGGTTTCAGGATTTCCATTCCGGAAGCCATCGCCCGCGCGGCAACCAGCATTTCCGGAACAAAGAATTCCCCATCTTCAAATAATTGACCAACTTCTGCCATCCCTTTAATCATTGCTTCATTTAAGATGGTTTCAGGATCAATTCCAGCATCCAAAGCTGTCTGAACTTTTCCAGGAACAACTTTCTGCAAACCGTCAATTACGGCTTCTTTAATTTCATTAAGTAGATCTGCCATGCGATTATTCCTTCTCTAAAAAAGTTGATTCATTATCATTTTTCTTGATTTTATCATAAAACTCTTTAACGGCTCCGAAGAACGCATCTATGTTTTCCCATTTCGAGAGCGGAGGGATATCGCATCCTGATGAAATCACATAATTCGGATGATGTGCGCATTTCTCTAATGTTTCAAGCGTTGCTTTTCGAACAGATTCTGGAGTGCCACCTTTGATTTCTTTTGCGGGATCAATATTTCCCATCACGATTATGTCTTCAGGTATTTTTTGAAGCATTACGGACATATCGATGCTATTACCAAAATGAAACGCAGCCGCTTTGGTAGAGAGAATCGAATCGATCATCTGAATCGTATTGTTTCCGCAATTATGATAAATCACGAGAAAATTCTCATCCTGAATTTCATCAACGATTCTTTTTACATACGGAGAAGAAAATTTTTTTGCCAGGATCGGAGATAGTATGCCAGTCAACGGTTCTGCCATAATGACACCGTCTGCTCCTGCTTCTTTGTAAGCTTTCGCATAGTTGATTAAGAATTCAGTAGATTTTTTCATGACTGCATGAACTAATTCCGGATCATCATAACAATGAACCATTATTTCTGTGACATTCAATAGTCTTCCAGACAGCGAAAATGGACCGATCATACCGGCAAAGACGGGACGATCCTGAATCATTTTTTTCGCTTTCTTTACAGCATCGATGTAAATTCCTGTTCTGCCCGTACGAATTTCTGGAATCCGTAATTGCTCTGCACTCTGCATATCGGAAACAATGTTGCCTGTCACAGTCGGGACTTCGTAATCCGACTTTCGAATTTCAGAACCGAAACATTCCGCTTCTACGGAAAGATCCATCAAACTGAGGGATGCCGCAGAATCAACGCGCTCTGAAATCATTTTCATGGCTTTTGCCTGAAGATCACTGTCATTAATCAAATCCAAAACCGTGATTCCCAATAATTGAATCGCTGGAAAAGATAAAACAGGCATTGCCTTTTTCACTGGTGATCTGCGCAAGTCATCCAACCATTTCAACATATTTTGTGTCAATTTTCAACTCCGATCTATCAATTCGAAAAGATAAGCGGACTCACGAATTATGGAAAAATTATTAAATGACGCTACCCATGTTTCGAAAGAACACCTCTGTTTGTCTTACCGCAAGCCCTGGGGAATATAATTTGGGAGAACCTGAGAAACAAAAATCGGTTCAATCCTTGCATACCGTTGGATTCCGTTCACCAGAGGAATTGCAGGCCAGTTATCTCCAATTAATGGTCTGGCATAATTGATAAAGTCATCAGTGACATCAATCCGGTTTGGAGATATCCAGGATTCCGGGAAAAATCGCTCTGAATTTGCAACTACATCCAGCGGAACTTTGTCATAGCGTACGCTATAAATCGGTCCCACGTTTCTTAGAATCGTACTCATAAATCCGGATTCACCTCTTGAAGCAATTAAAGCCGCCTCTTGTCCCAACTTGTAAGCTTCTTCGATATCTACCGTAGAAGCATAAATCATATTACGGCGCTGATCAGTGCCAGGTGTATCACCACGCGCTAAACCCTTAGCTTTCAAACCATGCTCATTGAGATAGTTGACAACGGCTTGCGTTACTGTAATTTGACTGGCGCCAAAAGCTACATGTCCGAAATTGTCCTTTCTGGCACCGATGTCTCCAACATCAAAACCTTCCGATACAACAACAATACAACGTTTACTTTTACGGAGTTCATCATTTACATTATCTGCCAATTCCGGCAGGGTGATTTTTGACTCCGTCAAGTAAATTTGAAGCGGCATTTCGCGTTTCGGATCGGCGAGTCTGGCAGCAGCAGGGATAAATCCGATTTTCCGACCCATCGCCTGTAGGACGAGAACCGGATCGGCTGGATATGATCCTTCATTTTCTTCGTTTGCATTTTGGACATTGAGTGCCCAATAGCGCGCCACACTCCCATACCCGGGAGTATGGTCGATAATTTTAAATTCACTGTCTCCTACATCGTTATCAATTGTCTTGGGACCGCCCACGCCAATCAGGTCCAGTCCTTTTTCTACTGCCAGCTTGGCGACTTTGTTCGCCGTATCCATCGAATCGTTGCCGCCGATATAGAAGAAATAGCCAATGTCGTGGGCTTTAAACACATCAATTACCCGGTTAAAATCTTCAAGTTGGCTTGAGCGTAATTTATAACGACAGGTTCCGATCCCGCCAGCAGCAGGAGTGACACTCAAATATTGAATTTCCTCTTCTTTTTGTGCACTGAGATTGATCAATTCCTCTTTCAGGACACCTTCAATCCCGTGGAAACCCGCGTAAATATCACCGAAAATGTCCGGCATGCTGTGACAGAAATCAAAGATTCCGCGCAGCGTACTATTGATGACCGGACTTGGCCCCCCTGATTGAGCGACAATCACGTTCTTTTTCATGATTCACTCCTAACTTTCCCAAATGGTGTGGAAACTTCCTTCCTTATCAATTCTGCGATACGTATGGGCACCGAAGAAATCTCGCTGTGCCTGCGTCAGATTTGCAGGAAGAACTTCGCTTCGGTAACTGTCATAATAAGATAATGCTGAGGAAGTGGCTAACATGGGAATACCCAGATCAACGGATGTTTTTACAATAAATCGCCAATCCGACTGACGGGATTCAATCGCCTGATGAAAAAAATCGTCCAGCATCAAATTCTGTAATTCCGGATTCACTTCATATGCCCGTGTAATATCATTGAGAAAATCAGCCCGAATAATACAACCGGCCCGCCAAATCTTTGCAATTTCTCCCAGATTCAATTCGTAGCCGTATTCTTTACTGGCTATCTTCAATAATCCCAATCCCTGCGCATACGATGCGATTTTTGCACAATACAGTGAATTTTCTGCTGCGCTGATCAGTTTTTCTTTATTGCCCTCATATTTTGAATTGGGTCCTGTGAGAATTTCGCTGGCATGAACACGTTCCTCTTTCAGTGATGATAAAATACGACATTCGACCCCACTGTTTAAAGTTGGTGTAGGAGCTCCGATATCCAGGGCATTCTGCGCTGTCCATTTACCGGTTCCCTTTTGCTGTGCCTCATCCAGAATAATATCTACCATCGGTTTACCGGTTTCCGGATCATATTTCGTGAGAATATGTTCAGTTATCTCGATCAAATATGATTTCAAAACTCCGTGATTCCATTTTGAGAAAATTTTATGCAGTTCATTCTGTTGCAGATTGAGACCTCTGTGAAGCAGATCATACGTTTCTGCAATCAACTGCATATCCCCATATTCAATGCCGTTGTGGACCATCTTGACGTAGTGGCCGCTGCCTCGTGGTCCAATATATTCGACACAAGGTTCACCGTCCGTATATTTTGCTGCGATCGATTTTAGTATGGGACGTAGCGCTTCCCAACAATCTTTCTGACCGCCAGGCATAATGCTGGGCCCCCAAAGAGCTCCTTCTTCTCCGCCGCTGACTCCCATCCCGAAGAAATTCAGACCGCTTTTTGACAGATATTCACTTCTTCTTTCCGTATCTTGGAAGAAAGAATTTCCGGCATCTATCAAAATATCTCCCTTTTCCAGAAATGGTTTAACCAGTTCAATTGTTTCGTCAACTGCGCTGCCTGCTTTTACCAACATGATGATTCTGCGCGGTTTTTCGAGCATGACTATCATTTCTTCAATCGTTTCAGCTCCGAAAACCTGTTTGCCGGAGGCTTCACCTTTTAAGAATTCTTTTGTTTTTTCTAAAGTCCGATTGTAGACTGCAATTGGAAAACCATTTCGTTCAATATTTAACGCCAGGTTTGTACCCATCACACCCAGCCCAATCAGACCAATTTTTGCCTTAGACATAGTGTTCTCTCCTTTCAACGTATCAATCGAAATCAATGTGATTTTCCGTTTTCATCAGTTTGCTTCAGATTCCAGGGTGGAATTTCAGGGAGCAATTTTTCAAATTCATCGATTAACATCTTTTCATAAGAACCATGGAAAGATCCATCTAAAAATTTTTTGTATCCTTCTGTATAAAACTGTTCCCAGGATTCCTCTTCATGGCCGGGGTTGATCGGGAAGAAAAGTGCATTCACCGCGCGAGCTGCTTTGAGGTCACCGGGAGCATCTCCCATCATCAAGACATGATTCGGCTCATACTTGCCAAGCGCACCATGTCGCAGGATATCCTCTTTGGTTCCTATTTCCTGTCCACAAATCATCCGGACTAAATGATCAATACTGCCTGACTGCCATTCCCGCTCCAATGCTTCGGTCGGAGTTGCTGAAACACAAAAGACATCAGCATCATTTTGAAGCGCTTCCATACTATCTTTTGAAAATGGGAACGGCATTAATCCATGAACAATTTTCTTGATCGTTTCATTGACCGACGTAGTCCATTCCCACGCCTGATCTAATTCACGACTGCTTTGCATTTGCATATATTTTTTTAAACCCGAATCGCTTGTTGGCAAACCGCTTGCGATAAAAGCACGAATATCATCGCCTGTTGGGATATACGCTTTTCTGCGAATTACTTCCGGTCGTTCTTTAAGAAGTTCAAATACTTTGATTAAAGCAGGCCAGCGATTAATTCCGCGCCATTTCGAATAAAGATTAACAAATTCCACCGCTTCTCTTGCATATTTCGAAATTGGCTGCAGTTCCCATACCCGGATCGTATTTGGGCAAAAACATTCTTTCTGTTTAATCTCCATTGCATCGTAAACACAGCCATCCGAATCAATTCCGACAAAAAATTTATGTTGTGGTTGCAAAGATAATAATTTTTTTGTTAGTTCTGAGCTTTCACTCATGGCAAATACCTCTGAATTGTCAAATTTTTAAACACCGGAAAATGACGAAAATCCACCATCTACCGGAATCACTACGCCTGTTATGAATTCTGAAGCGGGCGATATCAGGAATAAAGTTGCTCCCATCAGTTCTTCAAACTCGCCGAATCTGTTCATCGGTGTCAGATTGATGATGGATTGCCCACGTTCCGTTAATCCACCAGTCTCTTTATCGATCAGCAGATCACGATTTTGATTGCCGATAAAAAATCCGGGAGCGATCGCATTTACACGAATTTTTGGTGAGACATTTTTGGCCATATCTACTGCCAGCCACTGTGTAAAATTATTAATTCCCGCTTTGGCAGCGCTATATGCCGGGATTCTTGTTAACGGGCGAAATGCATTCATACTGGAGATATTTAAAATACAACCTTCGCCGGTTTTTGCCATAATCTTTCCAAAGACCTGACTTGGAAGCATTGCTCCGAGACAATTTAGATTAAAAACCCACTGAATTGCATCGGCCGGAAGATCAAAAAAAGAAACCTGTTGATTGGTTGTTGCCTGAGGTTTGTTCCCGCCTGCTCCATTGATCAATATGTCGACCCGACCCCATTGCTGCATAACGATTTCAGATGCAGCTTCGATGCTGTCTTTTTCAAGAACATTGCAAGCGACACCAATCGCTTCACCCCCTTTTTCATTAATTTCATCGGCAATTTTTTGAGCAAAATCCTGACGCAGATCCAGAACTGCAACTTTTGCTCCGGCTTCTCCAAATGTCCGGCACATGGTACCGCATATTGCTCCGGCTCCACCTGTTACAACAATTACTTTCTCTTTAATGCAAAAATCAGGTATCATAATTTCTCCTTATTAGATAATTCGAAAGAAATGTACAAAAAATCGAATCGATCATTGTCGAATTTTATAAAGCGTTTCTCCTGCGTGCGGGACAAAGAGAATGCCTTCATTTTCCTTGTTTTGATAGGATTCCGGTATCACATCGGATGGATTGATATATCCCAATCCCAGCATTTCGCAGCGTCCTTTTGGAATTCGTGTGGCTAATGTCACTCGAATTCGTTTTTTTTCAACACCATTTTCAAAAGTTCCTAGTCCTGTAAGGTGTGTGGAATGAGCCAAAACACCCCATGGTTCATCTTTGAATTTTTCCCATTGATGTACAAAATAATCCCGGCAATGATATCCAATTCTGTCCAATATTTTCCCATGCGTATAGCTGATCTCATCGATATGCGGTGCGTAAATAATGAGTTCTCCATTGTCTTCTACGACAGCTTCCAGTTTATACATTCCTTTGGCTGCAGTCCATATATCGTCATACAGATAAGGCATCACAGACAGAACGGTGTGAAATGTTTTTGATTTATATTCCACATGGACTTCAGCAGACAGATCCGCCGCTTTTTTCCAGGTCTCATACGGATCGCCGGCAAATAACCCATAAATGCCTTCTGATTTGACTACTGGACAACAATATAAACGAGGAACCGGTATCCATGATGCAGCTCTCTCCAACAAATCCCGCTGCGGTGTATCACGGACTCCGATCGTTTTAATACATGTGTTCATGGCCCCGATCCAATGAGTTGTATTAATAAACTCAGGACCGCTGATTCCTGGAAAGAAGTATTTGGTTCCTCCGGAAAATCCCATGACTTCATGTGGAAAAATTGGGCCGCAAACAATCAGGAGATCATAATCAAGAATAATCTTATTGATTTGAACGGTCACATCTTTTTGAATTGTTCCATATGTCAAACGGCTGATTTCATCTGCCTCAAATCTACCCAAATCGATAAATGTTTCTTCTTGGTTCCACTCGTGATTAAAAAAATGGATATCCTGATAGGTGCTGTTCATTTCATTTACTGAAATTCCAAGATGATGGCAAATAGCTTCATCGCTCATGGGAAGATGCGTACCAAGAGCGATGATGAAATCCATTTTTGCCACTTTTCCGCGTAAAAGTTTTACAAAAAACTGAAAAAAAACTGGCAGCGGCATCGTGCGTGTACTGTCAGGAATGACCACCAATACACGTTGTCCGGTAAGATCATTCGCAGTAAAAACACCATTCAGAATGTCAAAAACTTCCTGATTTGTAAGAAGCGCATCTGAATCCGAACTCCCATAACCAAAAACTGCTTTTGATACTTCCATTTTTCACCTTTTTCTTGTTCTTACTTGAATATTCTTTTTTACCCAGATCGATCTTATATATTTGGTTAAACCGAGATATTTTTATTTCGCTTGTTATAACAATAATTATCACATTCAGTCAGACTTTACCCCGTTTTCCATCAATGAATAAAATCTGCCAGATGCCGATCAAAATGAGTTTTTATCTGAGCATCATAAAGGTCCCTGTTTTTCTTGAGAATCACTAAAAATTCTTTTCCAAAATGGTCTAAAACCGAGCCAAAACAAACATGCAGTGCTTGTCTGGCGTGGAAATCATTCAGCAAATCTGGCAGTTGATCGTCTGATAAATCTTCAGGTGCCCGCATTTTCGCAAATTCCGCAGAAACATGATAAGAGACTTTATCGATTTCATATTGTTTTCTGCTGAAGGCATATATTTCTCGAAATAATTTTGGCTCAGTCGCTGCCAGCACACGCAGGGCTTCCAGATAGCTCGTTCCGGCTGTTTTTAGATGGATTTTGTAATCGCTATTAATTGCACAGATCCGGTAAATGCTAAATTTATCACTGCCAGAGTGCAGACTTATCTTGTAATTCCCAAAATATTTTTGGATGGCTGCATGGTTTTTATACTCAGTTTCGAATCGGCATAGTTCCCCGATATAATCGACACCTTTTTCAAATCTGCCAATAAATCGGGGTGCCAGAGATGTCCATTGAATTCCAAGGCGACTCATCTCATTTGCGATGAAAAAATGTTCGAAAACGGAGGTTGGCCAGTCAGTTTCATCCACAGAAACTTCAAAATCAAATGGTTTCGAAGCCATGCGCTGACTGACATCGGAATACATTTCTTTAACATGCAGGATCGCTTTACCGTATTTGATCAATGCGGTCAAAACATCATAATCGCTGCAATGAATATTCTCAACAGGAATCTTTGTTGTATTGTAGGATATTAGCAAAGACTCCAGTGAAATTTGGAATGCTTCAAAATCAAATTCTTTTAATGATTCTTTTAATTTGGCTTCACTGGATTCTGGATCTACATTGCAGACATAAGCTCCAGGGTCGATTGTGAAAAAGGTGTAACCGGCATCAACAAAACTTTTGATATCTTCTGAATTTTTTAGATGATCACCGTCAGCACCCCATGGCAATTTCCATCCCATTTCAAAAATACCCCACATGGCATCATCCATCACTTGTTGAGGAGTTCGATGTGTCCTAATATTCTCTCGCACAGATTGCTGAGCAAAAACCGGAGCAATACCTGATCCTTCAAAGGCCAGAATATGACCCGAAGTTGCCAGGCCAAGCCGATCACCAGTTCCTGCGCTGGTCTGCAATCCAAGCGGTTGTGGGTTTAACCAAGTAAATTTTTCCCGCAACAATGCTGCATTGGAAGATGAAAGTGCGAATATCCCTGGGTTAATTTGATCCCGTAGTTCCATGGAATTACCTGAGTAACTTAGAAATCGATCCCCATTTTCGTCTTTCCATAACGATAAATCGGTTCCATCAAGAGATACGGTTGATTTTTCAATTTTTTGATAAGTCATATCTGTTCCTTCTCGTTTTCCAGGCAAATCATCAGAGTTTATATACAGCCTTTGGTTGTTGATAGACGAGCATATTCGCCAACTCAAACGCATCAGTCATATCGATAAAAGATCGAACGACCATTTTTGCCAACCAGTTGGATACCACTCTTCTCCACACATCATGTCTTGCAGGGATACTGGGAAATGCTCTGGTATCATCGATAAATCCGCTCAGATTATACAATCCGGCAGTTTCAGTAACAGAGTCAAAAAAGCGCGACATTCCATTCCAACTATCGTTAAACCACCAGGGAGGTCCGAGACGGATGGCGGGGTAATGTCCGGCAAGCGGCGCTAATTCGCGTGAATAGGTATATTCATCTACAGTAAATAAACACAGGGTAAAACGTGGATCATTGCCATATTTCGTCAACAAAGGCTGTAAATTGCGTGTAAATTCTGTTGTTATCGGAATATCGCAACCTTTATCGGCACCAAATCGATCATAAATCATATGATTGTGGTTTCTGAAAACCCCGGAGTGAAGCTGCATTACCATGCCATCTTCACAGCTCATTCGTGCCATCTCATTCAACATATGACCGGAAAATGCAGCCTGATCAGCTTCAGTTGATTCGCCTTTCAGTGCTTTTTGGAAAAGTCTATCCAACTCTGACTCGGTGAGTTCTGAAGTCAAAGGGCTGACAACAGCATGATCCGTTGAAACTGCTCCCATTGTCTTGAAAAACCGACGACGTGATTCAAGCGCTTGAATATAGGATTTGAAATCAATGATATCTACTCCGCTGATTCCAGACAGTTGATTAATTTCTTTTTTAAAATCAGGTGAGCCCAAATTCATTACTGCATCTGGACGGAAAGCAGGAATGATGTTTCCTTTCCATTCGGAATTTTTAATTTCCTGATGGATTGACAACGGATCAGCAGCACCATCCGTAGTGCTCAAAACTTCTATCTGAAATCGATCGAATAGATTTCTTGGCTTAAATTCGGGCG
Organism: Flexilinea sp.; assembly: GCA_026645735.1. Taxonomy (GTDB): domain Bacteria; phylum Chloroflexota; class Anaerolineae; order Anaerolineales; family Anaerolineaceae; genus Flexilinea. Next base: position 27,866 of record JAPKMT010000033.1, on the reverse strand, counting down.
AATTTAATTTTTCCTGTATTTCATCATATATATTCTGAGCATTTTCAGTGTCAGGAATTTCTTCGATTCCCAAAACCACTTTAAATTCGTATGCCAGCCAGCTGTACGATGCTGTTGTTCTGAGCAGATAAAAATGGTCAGCAAAACGCTGCCAAATTTTCCGATGATCCTGTTCGATTCCTTCTTTGGAACCATCTTTCCGTTGAATTCCAAAATCCTCGAGAGGGAGTCCTTGAGAATAAAAAAGGCGGAAGACATAATGATCCGGAATGATTAATAAATCAGCAGGAGTACCAAAACCTTTTGAATCTCGGCTAAACAGTTTGGGATCAACATGTCCATGGGGGCTGACAATGGGTAGATCTTTTACTGATTCATATAATTCCATTGCAATTTTCTTCTGCGATGCATCCGGATCAAAAAAACGATCCTCTGGAAAATTCCATTTTTTTATCATCTCGTCCTCTTATAAAAAGAATTCCATTCCCTGTTTATCAACTTTGATTATTCCAATCTTTAACTGCATTGCACATGGCATCAATATTTTCTGAGGGTGTATCCGGAGATACGCCACCGCCAAAAGAAAGAATTAATTTGCCGTCATTTTTGGATTGTTCCAAGCAACGCCACGCGGCCTGATATACCTGATCCGGTGTTCCATAAACTCCCAGATCTCGTGGAGCAACATTCCCCAATAAAACAATGCAGTCACCCATCAGTTGTCTGGTTTGTGAAATTTCAGCTTTGTGAGAAAAATTGAAAACATCAAAACCGGCATCCTTTAAAACAGGATAGAGATGCTCACAAGGCGTATCATTATGATAAATTCGAATTTTCCCTTTAAAATGATCCCAAATCCGTTTAAAATGGGGTTCTACCATTTTCTGATATTGTCGTTTGGAAATCATTCCAACCAAATCATCCAAAACCATGACGCCATCCGGTTCACGCATTCGTTTCAACTGTGCATCAAGCCAGTCGATAATTGTGTCGGTTACTTTCTCCAAAATTGGGGTGATCGAATCCGGATCGGAAATCAATGATTCCATCAATGTTGTAACACCCATGAACCAGGAAGTCACTGTCAGAATTCCACGGGCGCAGGCGATATGCTGTCCTAATCCATAAGGTTCAAGTCGTCGATCCATACGTTCAATTTGCCTTAATACCAGCGGCATAAATCCGGAAGACTCCGGATTCTGTTTCTTAATATGAGTCGCCCAGAACAGCAAATCAGTGCTGAAAGGTTCGACAGAAGGTGGCTGATCATGATGGAAAAGAATATGTCCCCCAAATGCAGATGCTTCAATCGCCATGCCATATTCCCACCAAAAGCCGGGGATCATGACAGCTTCTGGAAAACGATCACGCAGCTTCATATTAACATCGAACCATAAATTTTCGTCAAGATAATAATCCAGTGTGTCAATTCCTGCATATCCCGGGATCCATGGGCTGTCAACGATCAATCCCAGTAAAACCTGATCTGTTTTTTCCCCTCTTGCTGCTTTTTTAAAGAGTTCCCATTGTTTATTCATTTATTTACCTGACGACTTTCTGTATTTTTCTACGACCTTACAGACTGCAATCAAATTCTCTTCCGGTGTGCCATAATCCATATTGATACAACAAATTCCAATATGATCTAAAGACCCGACACGATTTAATAAGTATTCCGTATCCGCAATGATTTCTTCCCGATTATTACGAAGCATGCGGATTGGGCTGAGACGTAAATTTAAAAAGGTGTCCGGCAGCGCTTCACGGCATTTTAAAGGATCCGAACCCCATCCGACATCACAAAAATCTATTGGGACTTTCACATATTCTGCTGCGTATCGTTCCATCTGTACGCCGCAATGATGAATTCCAAACGGCTGAATTTTTTCCGCCATTTTTTGCTCGATCGCAAGTTGGCATCGGGAATAAATGCGGGGGGAAATCATTTGAACAGAACAATTTGCGTGAATAAACGGAGTTGGATTCAAATGTGCTGCCATTCGATTGACTGAAATCGAGTAACTTCCGGTGCGGCGCTGAATATAAGAGGTTGTATCTACAATTAAATCTGCAATTTCCTGCATAAATCTGACGGGACGGTCTGGTTCTTCTAATAAATCAGCAAAAAGATCCGCACCATAAAAATGATAGGCAGCATTCAACAAACCATCGGTATTTAAATCTCCAACCAGAAACCCGTATTTTTTTTCCTGCGCATCCCAGCTCCGGATCAGTTCCGACATCGGCCACATATTACGAAAATCGGGTCGTCGAAAGGATTCAATTTCCTGCTTTGTCAAAGCAACAGGCAGCGGTTGAGGCGCTTCTGCATCAGAAAAACGGATTTCTGCTCCCAACATAGCGGGAATAATAAATCCCCCTGCTACAAAAGAAGAACCGATAACGGGTCGAGGCTGCGGGTCTTGTTCTCCAAATCCAAAACAACCGAATTTTTCATAAAGAACACGCCGCATCAACACGTCATTTTTTTCACGGGTATCCGCATCCATATAAAAAGGAGCATTAAACTTGATTCCAGCAGTTTTATTCCACCAATTCGGATTAAAAATAAATTCTAGAGGTAGAAATTGATCTGTTGTGAGTATCATATCTTTAATAAACTCCATAGATATGTAGTGTTTCAATCATTGCAACCAGGTTCTCAGGAGGAACATCCGCCTGAATGTTATGGATCGTATTGAAAATATAACCGCCACCAGGCATTAAAGCTTCGAGATTCCGTTTTACGTCCTCTCGAACTTCTTGTGGTGTCCCCATCGGCAGAATACCTTGCGTATCAATTCCCCCGCCCCAAAAGACTATTTTGTCACCATAATCTTTCTTCAATTCAGATGGATCCATTCCTGTTGCTTTGATATGAATTGGATTTAAAATTTGAACGCCAATTTCCAGAAAATCGGGAATTAATGGTCGGACATTCCCACAGGAATGGAAAAATCGTTTTGCATTTGGAGCTAAGGTTTTAATGCAATTAAATACCTCTTTTAGTCTGGGTTTAATTTGATTGCGGAACATCCGCGGGGAAATCAACTGTGAAACCTGCGTACCATAATCATCCATTAATCCGATCACATCAATGGAATCTCCTAGTGACGGTAGCGCAGATGAGAAAAAATCGATTTTCAGTTCCAGCATTTTGTCAAAAAGAAGCCCTGCAATTTCCGGTTCGCTTGCCATCAGCATGAGTAGATAATCCATGCCGCATATTCGCTGTGCCATTTCAAAAATACCGGCAAATGGATCTTTTATTACGACCGCCAAACCTTTTGAATGAAATTCTTCTGCAAGCTCTTTGAAACCCTGTATTCGGACCGGGTCTTTAAAATTTGGCCACTGATAATTTTTGATGGAGTCTGGTGTCAATTTTTCGTTTTTTAGAGGTTCCTGAACAATGGAAAAATATAGACCATTCGTTTTCGGCTTCCGGTAGGTAATACCCCATTCATCGTGGTATAGCCAATAATCTCCTCCATCTGTGACCTGAACATTCCAGTTATGAGCATTGAGTGGAAACAGACCTCTTGTATCTGCACAGATAAGATTAAGAAAATCTTCATCCGGCAATGCCAGTCCCTGGACTTGGTCTGAATAGACGACTTCTTTATCCGGCAGCCCATATGCTTTCCGAAGGTTGCGATAAGCGATTTCATTGATTCCGGTTACTTGTGTACTCCCCAAGTCGAACGGGACTCGATCCGGTTCCTGAAAATTCATTGTGGTTAATAATCGTTCTCTTGAATTCATTCTGAGCACCATTTGTTTATTTGATTGAAGATAACATACATAAAGATCCAGCTAAAAAAGAAGCTTGTAAGGCGCGAATTCTTTCATTGAAATGGACATGATCGAGATACAGCGGTGGTTCCAGTTTTTTTGTAAAACCGCCCAAATCGATGATTTGAATCCCATGTCTTTTCATGATTTCTGATGATGCCTGGTTGTATCGAAGAACATCCTGATCGAAGCGAAAAAAGTCTTTTTCAAATTTTCGATGTTGTTCATTGTCCACTGGGGTGGTAGTGACCCAGACGATTGTTTTTTCTGATTCCGCAACCAGATCAATAATTTTCTTCAGATTGGAACTATATTGCTGCAAAGATACTTGACATGGATTATCGGCTGCCGGTTGATGTTTCACATCATGAAGCCCTGCATTCAACAGGATGGTCTTGGCTGCAATTTGGGATAAAACAGCTTGCAGGAAGCGCAAAACAACGCCTGAGTCAGTTCCATTCTCTTTGTCCAATTCTCCAGGAATATCCGGTGCAGCAATATCTCCTTTTCGCATCACTTTCCAATCCGGACTTAAAAAAGATCGCAGATATGGCGTGTAATGAATGGAGATACTGTCTCCAAGAATAAACAATTCATTTGTCATCAGAAGTTTCTCATAATTCCGGATAGCTACAATTCAAAGATTTGAAGGGAGAACTCTAGCAGCCGCATCTTTGTCCATGAAGAGTGTACACCAGGGCGTGTCTTTTAAAATCGTTGCCGGGCAATCATCATTGATTTCCTGTAATTTTGTCTTTTCAACAGCATCAGCTTTTCTCGATTCCGGAACCATACAGAGCATTCTCTTTGCTGATCGCAATGCGGGAATTGTCAAAGAGAGCGCAAAAGTTGGTACTTCATCCAAAAAATGGAAATGACCTTCTCCGACTTGCTGACGTCGTGATTTTTCAGCCAACCTAACTTTCTTTATAAAAACCGGATCATTAAAATCTGCAAATGGCGGATCATTGAATGCAATATGACCATTCTCACCAATTCCCAGAGCACATAAATCCGCTGGATTTTCGCGCAGTAATTTTTCGTATTCCAGCATGTCTTCTCTTAGAGTATCCGGATTTCCGGGAACCGGATAAAACTTATTAACTTTGCCGATGTAATCCAGAAAATGTATTTTTAAAAAGTAGGGAAAACTGGCTGTGTGACCGGCAGGCAGACCCACATATTCATCCATATGGAAGACATTTACTTTTCCCCAGTCAATATTGTCGAGGTCACGCAGCACTTTTAAGAAAGAAAGCTGAGAATTGCCTGTCGCAATAATAATATTCGCAAATCCATTAGTCTGAATAGCCTGATTAATGATCTGACGAGCTTCATATGCTGCTGCTTTTCCCATTTCCTCATTTGTTTCATAAACAAAGACGGGAAGTTTCCCCCAAACATCTTGAAAAATAGGTTTCATTGTTTAATTTCCTTTATTTACATGAATAGTTATTTACATAAATGTATTGCATTTTTTCTCCGGCGTTCAATCGGACACCATGCATGGTGTTTATCGGAATGTTTACAATCGATGGTTGGCTGATGTGAATTTCCTGGTTTCCAAGAATTATTGTGCCGGATCCCGATAAGACGACATACGCCTGCAGCCATTCGGAATGAGCATTTATTTCTGTTTCAGTTGGCCCTTCGAGCGTAACAAGTCCCATTGAAATATTATCTCCCGCAATACCTTTCGGCAGCAAATGTTTATAAACAATATTCGGACCGCTCTCTTGTGTATATTGTTCTAATTCATCAAATGTTTTCATATAATCATGATTCATAATGTCCCCTGTCAATTCATTGAATAAACGGAAATACCATTTTGAAAAACATGTAAAGGTGTGAATTCGTCATTAAAAATAACCAAATCAGCAGCAAGGCCTGCCTTTATGCTGCCGGTCTCCTGATTAATGCGGATAATCTTTGCCGGTATTTCAGTGACCATTCGAATTGCATCCGGTATTGAAAGTCCGACTTCTTGAATGAGGATTGGAATTTCTTGATTTAATAGTGTTGTGCTACCGGCAAAACAACTCCGGTCAGGCACCATTCCGACCCCATCAGCAACTTCGTAGATTTGATCTCCCACAGAAAAATGTGAACCTTCCGGCAATCCGGCTCCATTTAATGCATCTGAAACTGCGCATAGCAATCCTTTCTTCGACTGCACGGCAAGTTTCATTAACGTAGGTGGAAGGTGTCGATTATCGGCTATGATTTCTGCTGTTAGCGATTGGTTTGTCAGTGTAACTTCCAGTAAACCCGGTTGTCGCCAGGGACCATACCTGACAACGCTGGACATGGCGCTCCACAGGTGTGTTACGTGCGAAGCACCTGCATCGATTGCCGGTATTATTTCCTTCTCAATAGCCATGGAATGACCTAATGCTGCGATGATCCCTTTTGCAGAAATCTTTTTGATTGCATTAACAGCATCGGGCAATTCCGGTGCGATCATGAACATCGAAAGGGCATCAGGAATATCCAGAAGTGCGTCAATTGATCCATCATCTGGTGACCGCAATGTGGAAGCAGGGATGGCTCCATTTGCAGCCGGTGAGATATACGGACTTTCCAGATAGGCACCGGTAATTTTTGATTGGCCGTTTTTTTGCGATTTTCTCCATCTACCAATAAAATCAAGTGAATTACATAGTTCCTGTATTGGGGCAGACACAAGAGTTGGCTGGAGCGTTGTAACGCCGCTCAAAAGCGTTTTTGCCAGGATGACGTGAAAAGCAGCAGGATCTGCTTCATTGAACGTATGATGCAGGCAGCCGTGAATGTGTAAATCAATCAATCCTGGTGTGATATATTTCTGTTTTGCATCAATGATTTCAAATTCATCACTATTTAAAGTATTAATTTGATCGACGGCTTTAATTTTTCCATCGGCAATTAAAATTGTTTTTCCTTCAACAATTGTATCGGAGAGGATGATTTTCCCATGGATGATTGCTATTGGTTTATTGGAGGCAGTCATGTTTTTAATCCTTCGAGAGATAATACTTCTGCTCTGTGACAGGCGGTCCAATGGTTCGGAGAGATTTCGCGCAGTTCCGGCACCTCTGTTTTGCATCGATCTTCACAATAACTGCATCTGGGATGGAAATAACAACCGCTTGGTGGTTTGGCAGGACTGGGCACTTCACCTGGTAGACCTTTGCGATCCTGCTGCAATCGTGGATCTGCTATCGGGACTGCTGCCATCAACGCTTCTGTATAAGGATGGCGCGGATTATAATATAGTTCTTCTGTAGGGGCCGTTTCAACAATTTTTCCGACGTACATAACGGTAACTCGATCGCAAATATGACGGACAACGGAAAGATCATGTGCAACAAACAAGTATGTTAGACCCATGTCTTCCATTAATTCCATCAATAAATTTAATACTTGCGCCTGAACAGAAACATCCAAAGCAGAAACAGGCTCATCGGCTACTACTAACCTGGGTTGAAGCGCCAAAGCTCGCGCAATACCAATTCGCTGTCTTTGACCGCCGCTGAAAGAATGAGGATATCTGACCATATATTCTGGCCTTAGTCCAACCTTTTTCAGTAAATCCACTACTCGTTCTTCTCTCTCTTTGCGATTACGAATTCCGTTCACCAGCATAGGTTCGCTGACAATGTCAAAGATGTTCATGCGTGGATTCAGAGAACCAAATGGATCCTGAAAAATCATCTGCATTTCCGTTCTCAATGGCCGCAGATCTTTATCCGACATGTGAGCGAGATCAACATATTCCTGTTTTTTATTCCGAAAGAGAATTTCTCCTTCTGTTGGTTCATAAGCTCGCAAAATACAGCGTGCCGCGGTTGTTTTTCCACAACCCGACTCACCGACAAGACCGAGCGTCTCTCCCTCATTAATATACAGATTCAGATCATCAACTGCCTTGATATCTCCAACATGTTTTTTAAAGATTCCACTGGTGATGGGAAAATATTTTTTCAGATGACTGACATGCAGAAGCCTTTCAGCAGGAATGTTTTTAGGGTTAAGAGTGATATCGCTCATCTGATATTTACCTCGCTTTTTTCATAACGAAAGCAGCTGACATACTGCTGGTCTCCTACGATATACTCGGAAGGCAAATTGACGTTGCATTTCCCTTTGATCGCATACGCACAGCGCGGATGGAATGGACAACCTTTGGGTTTATTAAAGGGATGAGGAATCGATCCGCTGATGGTTGGCAATTTTATCTTCGTTGTTTTTTGTGCTGAGGGAATCGATCGCAGGAGCGCTTGAGTATATGGATGTTTTGGATCATGGAAAATGGAATCGACCGGTCCTTTTTCCATGACACGACCGAGGTACATTACTACGACATATTGCGCCATCTGAGCAATAACACCCAGATCATGCGTGATAAACAAGATAGACATTCCTCTCTCACGCTGCAGATCCTTCAATAACTTCAATATTTGCGCCTGGGTTGTGACATCGATAGCTGTTGTTGGTTCATCTGCAATCAGCAGGCGCGGATTCCCTGCAATTGCCATTGCTATAATTGCTCTTTGACGAAGTCCTCCGGACAATTGCCAAGAGTACGAATCAACTCTTTTCTCCGGCATGGACATCCCGACAGATTTGAGCGATTGGATACAGATTTCACGCGCTTCTTTCTTATTGACATCGCAGTGAAGCATGATCGCTTCGATAATCTGGTTACCAATCGTGTGAACCGGGCTAAACGCTGCCATGGGCTCTTGGGGAATCAGTGCGATTTCTCCACCGCGTACAGCCCGGATTTCTTTTCCTTTTTCATTCATCGAAGTCAGATCGAGGTATTCATCCGGATGATCGCGTTTACTTAGTAGAACCTGTCCTTCCATAATTTTTCCGGGCGGTTCAACAATTCTGAGAATGGATTTCATGGTTACAGATTTCCCGCAACCGGATTCACCGACGATACCCAGAACTTGACCTTCGTAAGCGTCAAACGAAACACCATCGACCGATTTTACAGTTCCTTCATCCAGATTGAAATAGACTTTTATATCACGTACAGATAATAATGGTTTTTGATCTGTCATTTCCGCTCCTATTTACTGTACGGATCCGCTGCATCACGCAGACCATCCCCGGCTAGGTTGAACATTAATACTGTGATCACAACAACGAGACCCGGAATCATCAGCCAGGGTGCCTGAGCCATCGTTTTTACATTTTGAGCTTCCTGAAGCATCACACCGTAACTAATTGCCGGCGGACGAAGCCCCAGACCGAGAAAGCTTAGAGAAGTCTCATTGACAATCATTTGAGGAATCATTAAAGTTCCAGTAGCGATGATGTGACTCAGGAAAGTCGGTACCATATGACTGGTGATGATGCGAAATTTGCTGCATCCAATTAACTCTGCTGCCAAAACATAATCTTCTTCCCGAATGGATAAAAACTTTCCTCGTACTTCTCGTCCCAGAGTAGTCCAGCCTAATAAGGAGAGAATCACAGTAATCGCGAAAAAACGTTGTTCCGATGACCAGTCACGCGGCAAAGCAGCTGTCATTGCCATCCAAATCGGAACATAGGGGACAGAATTTAGGATTTCAATAAGCCGCTGAATAATCATGTCAGCGGTTCCGCCAAAATAACCGCTGATTCCGCCGAGCAGAACGCCTAACAGCACACTGATCAAAACTGAAACCATGCCAACGGTCAAGGATGTTTTGGTTGCGTACATCAGGCGCGACCATTGATCTCTGCCCATTCGATCGGAGCCTAAAATGAAAATCCGCTCCGATGTATCGACTGGAACGATTAAATGACGTTCCGTCTTCCAGAAAAGAAATTTCCACTGGAAGCCTTTTCCAAAAAATTTTATATCTACCGGTTGAGCAGGATCAGAAACCCATTCCATCGCCAACGTCTTCATGTTTCTCTTACCGACCAGTTTTTCTGCCCACATATCTACTTTACCGTCCCGTAGAAAATGTATTTTTTGGATCGGTATATAAGCTTCACGGGCATTTGTCTTTTCAGAATATTGGTTCGCATAAAAATCAGGAAAAATAATTATGGTCAGAACAAAAAATAGCAGGAATAAACTGACAACTGCCAGACGATTTTTGCGATACCGCCACCAGACAAGCTTCCAATTCGATGCAACAGATACTTTTTCTTCACTTGCAGTGGATGAAAACTCTTCACTCACTTCTTTATCGGGAATCAATGTAATTGGGTTTTCTTTGTATGAGGATCCTTTGTTTTCGGTCATTTTTCTACTCCATTCGAATACGGGGATCAACCCATACCAATAACATATCAGAAAGAATCGTTCCGACAATTGCCAAAAGACAATAAACAAGCAAAATGGATCCCGAGAGATACATATCCTGCATGGAAAGTGCCTGTAACAGCAACGGACCGATATTTTGCAGATTCATGACAGTCGCAACGACCAGGGATCCAGAAAAAAGCTGAGGAATGTAATTACCGATGGTGCTTACCAGCGGGTTAATTGCCAGACGGACCGGGTATTTCATCACAAGAGCCCATTCGGACATTCCTTTTGCTCTGCCGGTAATCATATATGGTTTCCCGAGTTCGTCCAGAAGATTGGCTCTCATAATTCGAGTCAGTCTGGCAGATCCTCCTAAGGCTAATATTAATGAAGGCAGCCAGATATGACTCAATAAATCGCCAATTTTTGCCCAGCTCCAGGGAGCCATTTCATATTTTGGTGAAAATAAGCCGACCAGATTTAATCCCCAAAGGTCATAGCAAATCCACATGAGCAACAACGCCAGAAAAAAATTGGGGATTGCTACACCAATATAGTTAATAACTGTGAAGAAATAATCACCTATAGAATTTTTATGAGTTGCCGAAAAGATTCCCGCTGGAATTGCAATTAACCAGGAGAGTATAAAAGAAAAAAATGCTAACAGAACGGTCAGGCCAATTCTATCACCAATCAGTTTTGTATTAGGAAGCATATACAAAAGCGACAATCCCATATCTCCATGCAGCAGTTTACCCATCCAACGAAAATATTGAATATGCATCGGTTTGTCCAAACCATAATCGACGCGCATTAAATTCAACTGTTCATTATCCATGGAAGATCCTGAACCGGCAAGGATGGCTGAATAGGTAGTCATAAAATCACCTGGAGGCGCCTGGATCAAGAAGAAAATGACGATGGAAAAAACGAGTAACAATAATGGAATGACGAGTAATCTTTTTGCGATGTAGCTTGCCATTAGTCCTCCTTCAAAATGATTTAACGATGATGAATCATTCTGTTGTTGATAATTTCTTTTTCTGAGAAATAAGATTCTATCCGGTTTGTTTTATAAATAGAGTCGATAAAAAAAGAAATTATTAACAACAAAACCTTCCTGAATTTCGAATTGATTAATTTTGGGACTTGTTTTCCAGGATTATCAAAAAATATGTTTTCAGAAAGACACAGGTGGGCGAGGGATCCACCCACCTGTGTGATAACCAGGAATTTCTATTTTGCAAAATAGAATTGTTCAGTTCGACCATTCCCCGGAGTGCGGAGCGGCCAGTCGTTTCCAAGCGTATCAGCTGCTGGAACGTTGACCAGGTTCACATTAATCACTGCTACACCCTGGATCAATGGAGTCAAACCAACAAGACCGATTTCATAGCATCCTTCAGACCAAAGTCTGAATAATTCTTTTCCTAATTCAGCCTGTTTTTCCGGATCGACATGTTTCGCCTCATCGATAATTTCCATAACGCGTTTGAAATCAGCATTCGGTTCATATCCTTCCGCACCATTCGAATTTAACCAGGTTCTGGCTGCAGTTGCAATACAGACACCCGGGCTTGTACGAGGATCAAATTTTGGTGCTCCGGTGAATGGGAATCCGGTTGTGTCCTCATTCCAAATTTCTGTCATGAGTTCATTGGAATCTCGTTTTGCAAAATGGTTGGTTCGTTCATTTTCTACAACGACACCCTCAATACCGATTCCTTTCCAGTCCTCGGCAACCATCTGGGCAATATCGCCCCAATTTGCGAACTGCGGAGCATAGGCAATTTCAATCATACAGCGTGATCCATCCGGCATCAAACGGTATCCTTCGGCATCCCGTTTTGTCAGACCAAGGCCATCGAGCAGCTCATTGGATTTCGCCTGATCGTATTCTGTATATTTGAAGGCATACTCATCACCCGGATAGTATGGGCTGGTATTTCTTGGGACTGGTTGTCTCGCTTCACCAACACCCAGGAAAGCGCTCTGAATGATCTCTTCGCGATCAATACCAATGGATAAAGCAACACGGAAGTCATGGTTTTGGAACAGTTTCATGTATTCCGGATCTTTGTCATAGTAGTAGTTGATGGACAGTGCTGCGTCATTGCCACCAAAAGTTGGCCACAAGCGAACATCGTATTTCCCGGACTTTTCAGCTTCTTCAACCAATGCCGGGTAGTTTTGCATGATCACATGGCGATCCTGCATATCCAATTCACCTTGAATTACAGACATGTTCAGGGCATCGATACTTTGATAGGTAATGAAGTTGATTTGATCAATGTAAGGGAGCTGCTGACCATCTGTGTCGACAATCGGATAATACGGATTGCGGACAAGCGTATAAATCGGGTCATTGATGGTTGTGACCGACATCCAGGCTGCCATAACCGGGCGAGCAGGATTGCGAAAAGGTGCCTGGCGATTTTCGAATAATTGTTTCCAGGTTTCGAAGGATTCTTTTTTCGCCATTTCATTCAATGCATTAACGTCGGTATAAGACGCATGGAATTGTTTTAAATATGCAGAGGGAAGGAACATCGGGATGAGGTTGTCACGATTATCCATGGCTGCAACTTCCATCGGAACCGTTGTAATGGGATCTTTCCAGGTAAAGACCGCAGTATAATCATCCGGAGCCGTTACTTCGACCAGCGAACCATCCGAGTTGTATAACCAGGGTAATTTCGCGGGTTTTAATTCCGGATTGTTGTATACATCATTGAACCAGAATAATATATCTGCTGAAGTGAAAGGTGAACCGTCAGACCATTTCGCGCCTTTCAGCATTTCAAATGTCCAGACTTTATAATCCTCACTGGGGGTCAGCGCTTTAAGTAAATGAGGATAGGTGGATGTTCCGTCCTGTGAAAAACGAACGAGTGAGTCATACATCCATCGGACATAACTGTTGTGATCATTCGGGCCGGTAATTCCACGACGAAGCGTACCGCCATAAACACCGACTGATTCAAGCGGGGTTTCGACAAGTGGTTCTTCCGGAAGACGATCTTTGAGAGCGGGCAACTCGCCGGCAGCGACTTTTTCTGCCAGCATGGGTGCTTCACTGTATTCAACAGCGGAGACGACGCCGACAGCAGCGATTACTAAGACAAAAGTCAATAGTAATCCGATAACAATACTTCTTCGAGTCATTTTTTTCCTCCTAAAAAACTTTTATTAAAGTCAAGTGCGACTTCAAATTATTAAAGACGTGATTTTGAATCACCGTCTATCCTCACGAATTGAATTAAAATCCCAGCCTTGTTGATCACACAAATTTCTTACATGAGAATCCCAGGTCGGTTCATCCGCATTAAACCCGTTTGGAAAGCAATCCACACACAAATATCGTACACCTTCTTTTTGGATCGCTGTAACGCGATGCCAGGTGTGTGGTGGAATTCGAATAACTTGTCCGGGGTTGATTTCATAAAAAAGGGACTCAGTGGAACCATCCTCTTTAACTTCTAATTTTCCTTTTCCCTGGATCATAAAAAATATTTGTTCAGCATCATCATGTTTATGAAAAGGAGGAGCTTCATTTTCATCCAGTAGAACCATGAAAACCTCTGAACACGCCGTTTCCTCTCGGGGTATTGCCAGGTCATTGATGTGTGTTGGATAGCGATAACGAATAATTTTTCCATCAGTTTCAAAAACAAATTTTTTCTTTCCCATTTTTTTCTCCAAAATAAAAAAAACAGACTATATTTTTATAAAATTGATTTCAAAGGAAAGCAATCAAGTTACAGGGACTGGACCCGTTGAATATCTCAAGGTCAAAGGTGCATCGATTTCCATATAACCCTCCCCTTTTTCATAATCACCGATATTCATACGGTAAATAGTTCGCATAGCTAATGCGCCAATTTGCACTTTCGGAGGGGAAATCGTCGTTAATGGTGGGTTCGTGTGGGTCGTCAGATAAATATTATCGATGCCAATTACGGATATATCTTCAGGTACTCTCAGACCTTTCATGCGTATAGCCCTCAATGCGCCGACTGCTATCAGATCATTATAGGCTAAGATAGCAGTGGGACGTTTTGTCTCTGGCAATGTCAATAAAGATATCATTGCCTGAAAACCGCCTTCAACGTTTGGAAAACTGCCAGGGCATAAATCCGGATCCAGATTAAGATTTACTTGTGTCAGAGCATCCTCAACGCCGCTTCTTCGATTAAGCGAAGTATCACTCTTGGAAGGTCCGGATAGATAGGCTATTTTTTTATGTCCTAAATTAATAAGGTGAGTTGTAGCCTGGAACATCGATTTGTGATAATCAACCGTTATACAGCAGATTGATGGATCTTTGATGTATCGATTGACGAGTACCATAGGCAGATTGCATTGATGATAAAAATTCAATAAACGTGTGTCAGAAATTCTCGAAGCGCATAAAATCAAACCTGATAAATCGAAATTTCCGATGGAACGAAAAGTTTCCTCTTCGAACTGAATATCTTCATTTGTTTCAAAGATCTGTACACCATAATCCAAAATTTTTGCTTCACTGGTGACACCGCGCATGATTTCAAGAAAATATGGATTCGACAAATCCGCTACAAGAAGACCGATTACTTTTGAAAATTCGCGATGGTTGTTCCGATGATCGGTTTTTTTTGGAAATTCAACACCTAATTTTTGAGATGCCAGTAATACTTTTTGTTCCAATTCATAGCTGACAGTCGCATTTCCAGTAACCATCCTGGAAATCGTTGATTGGGAGACACCAGCTTCTTTTGCTATTTCCTTCAGTGTGATTTTCATAAAATCCATTTTGAAAATTTCAGACAATTTCAGAAATTCTCTTCAAAATTATTATAGCGAAATAATCAGATTAATGGATGTGACTTTCATCACAATTCCTTCATGAAATTGAATCTTACATCAAATTGAGCACATAAATTTAGAGAAATCAGGAGTAAATGGTCAAACAATATTTTGAAATATTTCAAATAATTGTTTGAAAATTTCAAATATCAGAAATATTGGAATTAATTAAAGAATTAATGATGAGAGTCCAATCATTAATGCAGGAAGCCACAGTAGGGCAATTGTCGTAGTGCTGAAGATACTGATTGCAGCGAAATCTGAATCTTGATCAAAGGCTTTTGAAAAATTTACCATGGAAATACCGGTTGGCATCGCAGCATCCAGAATGACAAATTGTTTCATTAAGGGTTCAAGTGGAAGGAACCAAACCAATCCGAAAATAATTAATGGCGAAAGAAACATTTTAATAAAAATAAGGGACCAAACTTGTGAGTATTTATGACCGGAGAAAGTCCGGATTCCAGCCAATTGGGATCCGCACATAATCAAAGCGAGCGGCAATGTGATTCGGCTGACCATCTCAAATGCCGGTGATAAAAATTCTGGTATTTTAAAACCAAGGATTCCAATGATCATTCCAAATATTACAGCGATTATATTTGGTTCTTTGAATATTTTCAAAATATTTCCATGATGTTCTTTTTGGAAGAGCGATGGAATGAGAATCAGGAAAAATGGAATTGTTCCACCGAAATCATAAAGCGTGGCTGCAACAATACCTTGCGGTCCATAAAAACTTGCAGCAAAAATCAATCCAAAAAATCCAGTGTTGCCCATGATTGAACATAATCGAAACGTGGATTCTCTTTCCGGACTGATCCGGAAAAATTTTGCCAGCGGTTTTGAAAGAAAATACAGAATGATTAATAAAACAAAATTGACAAGGAAATAAATCGGAGCGGTTAAGACATAAGCTCGCGTCATATAAGTACTTGCAGCTTGAAAAAGATAAATAGGAAACAGTATTTTTATTAAAAATCGAGAAAAATCGATAGTTGCCTGGTCATTGATTACTTTCTTTTTTCTTGAGAGGTAACCGACAGTAATCAGTAAAAATAAAGAAAATGTTGTTTTAAAGATTTCTGAAAATTCCATGAGAATGTTTATTGACCTTTTGTCATAAGAAATGAATCAACAATTCGAAATATGAGAGGGATTAATTGTTGTTGAGTTGTTTTTGCGCTCCGCGCAAAAACAACTCAACAACAATTTTTCTCTTTTTCCTCAAAAGACTTTTCCAAATTTCGAATTACTGGAAATGAATCTGCAAACTTGTATTCAGAAAATTTTGTGAACATCTTGATTATTATCAAAGAGTTCACTTTTTTTCATATGTCAAGTCAAGTGAGATGCATCCAGGATACAAGAATATCATTGAAATTTGGAAAAGTGGATAGTTCCACATATTTAATTCGCTGTGATAATTGCTCGCAGCGCTTTCGAATATCAGTAGATAACAATAATGCGCGGGCACCTGTTCCTGCAGCATTTCCTACCTGTTGAAATTTTTCCGGATTAATTTCAGGAAACATTCCGATGGTCACAGCACTATTTATGTCGAGAAAAGTACCAAAGGCACCGGCTACAATAAATTCTTCGATTTGATCATATTGAATGCCTGCTGTCATGAGAAGTATTTCAATACCTGTTCTTATTGCACTTTTTGCTAAAATAATCTCATTGATATCCGCCCTGGTAACCGTTATTGCTTTTCCGGAAATCGAATTCTCTTTGGATATGACAACGTATTCATAATTGCGTTCTGCTTTTTGAACACCGCTACATTGTGGATCGAAATTCCCACGTGTGCTAATTACTCCTGCTTTTCTTAATGCCGCAACAATATCTAAAATTCCTGATCCACAGAAACCAATAGGAGGTTTGTCAGAAATAGTTTTATATTGAAGCATATCATCTGATATTTGGACTCTTTCGATTGCACCTTCAGCAGCTCTCATTCCGCAACTGATGTGAGCACCTTCAAATGCAGGCCCGGAAGCGCATGAACAGGAGTAGATTTTCCCTTGGTGAATCAAACTGATTTCTGTATTAGTACCGATGTCGAGAGCGATTCTGGTTTTATGACATAGATCACTATTGGTACCAATCAGCATGGAAATATGATCTGACCCAACGTAACCGGCAATATTTGGAGGAAGATAAACAGCAGCGCCGGGTGATGTTTCCAAACCAAGATCCAAAGCTGAGAGATTGAGCGGATCTGAAACAGCAGCCACAAATGGATAACGTCCCAATTGCCGAACTGGAAAATTGCAGACTAAATGATGAATTACCGTGTTACCGACAAAGACAATTTCGATAATTTGATCAGGAATGGCATGAATTTCTGCACACAAATTCCGGATCATTTGATTAATGGTCTGAATTAAGCATTTATGAAGGACTGCTCTGCCATCAACATTCATATTGGCATAAGCGATTCTGCTGATAATATCTTCACCATAGCTGATCTGCGGATTCATTTCTCCTTTTTTTGACAGGATAAAACCGGTTTTCAGATCGATCAAATATGCGGCAATTTTTGTTGTGCCGATATCGATTGCTAACCCGAGTGAAGCTGAGTCTTTTTTCAGGAGGGCGACGACTTCCGATTCTCGCAGAATCACCTGTAAATCCCATTTCAGTTCCCTTATGATGTCCGATATCGAATGCAGGAGCTGATGGTGGATACAGGAGATGTGGATACCATGCTTCTTGAGCATCTGTTTTAAACGGATTGAATCTGCACAATTATCTGCAATGGTAGGTTCATCCAATTGAAGATTAATCGATTGAACTGGACAGGTCAGAGGATTATACGCAGAATTCTTATCTTCTCCTTCCAACTGCAGCCTTTGTTCTGTCGTGAGTGTTGATGGGGGAATATCGATTTTCAAATCGGACAATGGGTACACCTGACATGCCAAACGGAAACCAAGTGCAAATTCTTCCGCGGAGAGATGGGATCGTTCTGTATCAGTGACTGGTGTCAAAATCCCTTTTATCAGTCGAATTCTGCAGGATCCGCAATTACCGCTACCGCCACAGAATGCGACCAGATGAATTCCTGCTGATTGGGCGGCGGCAAGGAGCGTCTGCTGTGTTTGTCCGGCCGTTTTTAAACCGATGGGCTGCCAATCGATGCTAAATAACGGTTTGTTGGTTTCAAAAGAATGAATCATTTTTTATATTTTTCTTTCTAAAAAATCAGAATCTGTACTCCATTTTTACCATCCTATGAAAAGGACTTTAGACAAGAGAAAACTTCATTTGGTGGATAGATGATTGCAAAATTCTTGTTTCAGATCATTATCCAGTAATTCGAAATTTGGAAAAGCCTTTTGAGAAAAAAGAGAAAATTTGTTGTTGTGTTGTTTTTACGCTCCGCGCAAAAACAAAACAACAAATAATTCTCCCCATTTTTCGAATCGCTGATCATTATCGTTAAGAATCGAAAAAAAAATGTGTTATATTGTTTTAATTGTGATTATCAGGTTGAATGATAAAATTACCTCCTAAGGAATCGATCAGCCTGTTTTCAGATGAGGAAACTATCGTATTTGGATAGTTTCCTCATTTTTATTGTAAGTGAAATATTATAAGGCAGATAAAAAATACCAAACAAGAACATTGAATACTGCTAAGATGAACTGAATTTTACCAATCATCCCAACTTTTTTCCCGATCAGAAAAATGCGTTTGGTTATAACACTTGCCAAAAACTTCACATGATCCTATCATATTTCGAATCGCTGAAATATCTGGATTATTATTAAATTAACACCTCACGATTTCTGGGAAAAAAATGAGAAATAATTCATCTTATTGATATTGGAGGAGAAAGATGGAATATTCACTGGCATATGGAAAAGGAAAACTTTTTTTTGAATTGGATGATTCGTTTCAGGTTGACGTAATTTCTACGAAGGACAGACCAGGGATGGTTCATCCCGAAGCAGAATTGAAGAAAGCACTTGAAAATCCGATTCATGCAAAACCGCTTTCATCGTTGATTGTTGATGCAAATATGACTGTCGGAATTGTATTCAGTGATATCACTCGCGCATCTCCTTCAAAAATCTTGCTTCCGGTCATTTTGGAACAGTTAAAAATGATTCCCAAAGAAAATATCCGGCTATTTAATGCGTTAGGAACCCATAGGGCCAACTCTCAAGAGGAATTAAGAAAAATGCTTGGTGAGGAAATCGTCGATAACTTTCGTATCATTCAAAATCAAAGCGACAATATGGAATCTCAAATTTACCTGGGAGACGATTCTTTTCATCATGAAATCTGGATCAATCGTGAATTTTATGAATGCGATCTGAAGATACTGACTGGATTCATCGAGCCGCATTTTTTTGCAGGCTTTTCGGGTGGCGGAAAAGCCATTATGCCTGGAATGGCAGGGTGGAAAACGATTTATGCCAATCACTCCGGAGAAATGATCACCCAGTCCGATGCAACCTGGGGTATTACGAAGGGGAATCCTTTTTATGAAGAAGTGAATGAAATAATTAAGCACTGCGGGAAAGTATTTCTGGTCAATGTCACTACAAATAACAGGCAGGAAATCACCGGTATTTTCTGCGGAGATCCGGAAACAGCACATGATGCGGGATGCAAATTCGCAAAAGAAACATCGATGGTTCAAGTATCGGAAGCTTATGACTGCGTCATTACTTCTAATTCAGGATATCCTCTGGATTTAAATCTTTATCAATCCGTTAAAGGAATGAGTGCAGCCGCCAAGATTGTTAAACCGGGCGGTTCAATCATTATGGCAGCAGAATGCTGCGAAGGATTCCCTGATCATGGATTATTTAAAGAAAGATTATTTAAAGAAAAAAATCTTGCTGATTTGTTCGATTGGATTAATTCGCCACATCAAACCGAACAGGATGAATGGCAGGTTATTATTCTCACTGAAGTTTTGCATAAGGCAAAGGTTTTCTTTTATTCAGATGGATTGAATGATGATTTGATCCGAAAAGCTTTTTTAGATCCTATTCACTCGATTGCTGCGACAGTGAAGAAAATTAAACCGCAAGGGAAGATCTGCATTTTACCGGAAGGTCCTTTAACGATTCCATTTATTTAGAGAGACACACGAAAAAAATGGAGTCATTTTCGAAAATAAATGAATAGAGGTTTGTCTGTTTGCATTCCGAAAAAATGATTCCAGGCAATCCTCGACGGTATATTTAACTCATCATTCGATTCAGTCGCTACACTTTAGCTTCTTGATGGATGGCAGGCTGGCAGCTGCAACAGATTGTCCGATCCTGCGGCTTTTTTCAGAAGGAAGTGAAATATTCATTGGCAGATTCGGATATTCTTTGGCTAATATTTCTTTCGTTTTATGCAAGATAATATTTCCTCCTTCACCAGAGACGACTCTTCCAAGCAGAAGCACTTCTTCCGCATCATAAAACATACGATATAGTTTCATGGTATATCCAAGCCATATACCGATGGTTTCAAAAATCGCTGTTGCTCCCTGATCTTTTTGTTCGATCAGCGTTTGCACGACTTTTAGCTTTTCTGCGGGCGTTGCTTTTTCAGGCAGATCAATTCCTGCAGCCTGACACAATTTTATTACGCCATCCTGACTGAAATATTTTACACCACAGCCAATATCACCCGACCATTCATCAATGGT
This sequence comes from Flexilinea sp., assembly GCA_026645735.1. Lineage (GTDB taxonomy): Bacteria > Chloroflexota > Anaerolineae > Anaerolineales > Anaerolineaceae > Flexilinea. Next base: position 7,323 of record JAPKMT010000033.1, on the reverse strand, counting down.
TGCATGTGGCGACAAATCAACTGGAGTAAAGGCAAATTCATTCAACCAACCTGTAATTTTCCCGGCAGGGTCCACATAACCGCCCGCTTCGCTGGTTCCCATGGCAATTCCCAGCACACCATTTTTTTGTAAGCTCATTGCACCTGCAAGCGCTGTTACATCGCCGTCATTTGCGACAACGATCGGAATATCCGGTCCAATCGCTTTCGCTGCATCAATGTAGATATTTTTGATGGTTTTCTGAAAATCTTCATCGGAGACTTTCAGAAACAGGGACGCCACTTTCGTCTGATTGGCAACATAAATACCAGCGGAAGAAATTCCAATAGCATCAACACGCGGTAAATGCGCTGCTGCTTTTCTGAAAGAATCCATAATTCCTTCCAAATGGTACGTTGGATCAGAAGTTATTTTTGGGTTCCAGATCGTCTCTTCACTGTAAACAGGCTCTCCATTGATCACTGCAGAAACTTTCCGATCACTGCCACCGGCATCAAATCCGATTCTGCATCCATCCAGATTTCTCCCAATGGAAACTGAATCTTGATTTGGCTTAGGTCTTTGGTCATAATCACGATACACAACCTCAAACGGTTGGTCATAGACTTTGCTCATGAAATTGGCATCAAAACTTCGCTGGCCGGAACTGGAATAAACCTTGGTGATGAATTCATAAATTTCTTTACTTCCGCAGATGTATAAACGGAATCCACCACGTGCCCAGAGGAAAAACTTTATGAGGCGTTCCACAAAAAGATGATCAGCTAATTGATAAAATTCGCTTCCATGGATAAAAGTTTCAAAAACTTGAATTTGCTGATTTTCCCGTTCCAATGCAATTGCGAATGGGAGTCTGGCTGTTTTTAAATATGAATCAATGAAAGGAGCGAAAGGCAAAAAATCCGGATCCAACTTTGGCTCAAACTGATATTCGACCTGAATTCCGAAAATATCTTTTTTCATTTGAAAACCTCATTCTAACAATGATCCCTCAGAATTGCCTAGAAAAGAAATTTTGAGGTTGAAATGTCTTATGACGCAATTTTACTATCAGATTATGGCATCATCAATCAGTAAAAAAAATGAACGAGATGTTTGATACGACATTCCAATCCGAATAAAAAAATGATCTGTACATAACAGACCATTCTTAAATAGTGAATGAATTATTATCAATAAAATTAAGTCCCAAAAAATCTATACAACCTTATTTAACTACCGTTAAATTTTGTCACTGTATAAATTGAAAAACAGCGCTTTATCTAAAAAATATTTTAGACAACACCTGTGTTTTTCTCTTTTTCATTTTTCTGCTTTCGTTTTTCCTTAATGGTCAATTTAGGCTTTTTTCTTTCTTCCTTTTTACCTTTATCTTTTTTCCCGGAATCACCCATAATATCCTCCTTGTAATACATATATTTCTAATAATTGCTTTGAAATAATGAACCAGTCATAAATTTAAATATTATTATAGTGTATAAACTTCATGATGATCAACCGATTTTATGAGATTGAGAAAGAAAATGAATTTTGAGACACAGTAGTAAATATTTAATAAAAATTCAGCAATTCATCCAAAAATCACACTGAGTCAAATAGTTTTTATTCAAATCGGAATAATAAATACACGATTAATTAAAATATTGCTGAAAATTGAGGATTTTTGAGCGGGAGACGAGATTCGAACTCGCGAATATTAGCTTGGGAAGCTAATGCCTTACCACTTGGCGACTCCCGCCTGGCGACAAAAAATTATATCATAGGATTCGAAAATTTATGAAGCAGTTGCCCATTATTTGAGATATGGTTCATTTCTTAATAAATACGATTTTTTTAACAAATCCAATTAAGAAATCTTATTGAATAGCTCTCCCAAATTTTCTATCGAAATCCGTATATTGTCTCCCGATTTCAGCCAGAACTGTTTCTTTTCCGGAAAGCCCAGGATGACGCCTTCTGGCGTGCCAGTGAATATTAAATCTCCCGGTTTCAGTGTCATGAAATGAGAAATATAACTGATGATCTCAGCGCAGCTAAAAATCATGTGTTTTGTGTTGGACTGTTGGCGGATTTCGCCATTGACTTCGCATTGAATATTGAGATGACCTGGATCAATTTCGTCAGCAGTGACCAGATAAGGTCCGATTGGAGCAAAACCATCACACGATTTTCCAATAAGCCACTGGCTTGTGCGCATCTGAAGATCACGAGCACTCAAATCATTTCCGATTGTATATCCAAACACATATGAGAGTGCATCGTCCTTTGCGATATTCATCGCTTCTTTCCCGATGATAATGACTAATTCCGCTTCATAATCAAATTTTTGAGCGGATGTCGGAAGAGCGATTTTTTCTTTGTGGGCTGCCAGTGCATTGTTGAATTTGCTGAAAATTACCGGAAATTTCGGGACATCCATTTTCGATTCCTCAATGTGGCTCTGATAATTTAATCCAACACATAATATTTTTTCAGGATGACAAATAGTTGGCGCAAAATGGATGCTTTCTTCCGGAATTATTTTTGAATGATTTGTCAGGATTTCTTCGAAAAAAGGTTGCATTTTTTCCCAGGATTGAATTACCTGTTCCATAGAATAATGATTCAGAGAATTGTTGTTTGCTTCTTCAGCTTGGATGTCGATGATTCCCCGATCAGTCTTTAGACCTAAATGAATTTTTTCTCCGGAATAAAAATTTACAAATTTCATATTTGGATATCCTGTCTTTCTAGTTGGTAAAAAAGTCTTTTTTCAATATATTAAGGAACAGAACAAATGACGATTTTTAAAATTTCAAAAACCATTCATGCCCTTTTTGTCGGTTAAAATACTGCGAATTGTTAAATCGTTTAGAAAAGGATGAATGTCAGCCTTACCCACAAAACGCGGTTTGTCTTTAATATCTATAAAAAAGCCCGTGATCTTTTTATAACAAATACCTTGATTATTGAGTGTATAGAAAAGGTCGCAATCATTATAAAACGCCTTTCTTCCAGGTTCAAGGAGCGATATGTCTGGAAGTTTCAATTTATTATCCTCTTCATACAACGTCTTTTCTGAACCATCGGATAAGACAAAACCAGTTCTTGAAATTTCAACAGGGAAATGGCTTTCATTCTGGATATACAGATCAAAAGTAACAAATCCTTTTTTCTTAAACATCTGATGTGTAACGTCTTCAATTCGAATTTGAAACTGGGAAACAGCTTTTTCACGTTTCAATAATCTGGCTAGAAACCTGTAGATTGAAATAATAAAAATCATTGTGGAAAGGAAAAAGCCTATTACTCCAAGAAGATCGGCTATATTTAAAGATGAAAACCAATTGAAAATTCCCTGGAAAAATAATCCAATTTGATCCATAAAAGTCCCTCCGGTTGAGATTATTATATAACGAATTCGAAAGTCACAGGTTAATTATGTCCGCAATTCAAAATATTTAATCGATTACTCACCAGATTTCGAAAAGCTGGGTCTGTGTCTTAAAATATTACTTCATCAAGAGGATTATCAGAAAGCTGCTATCTATCTTTCAGGAGGTTCATCAATAATTTGATTTGTTGATTCTGTATGCAATTCCTGTAATTTGTTCTCGAGCAAGGGGATCAATAAATATATAGGGAAGCTTTATAGTTTAAAAGATTAATTGAAATTGGTCAATTTAGCCACAAATTTTTAATAAAAATCTCGTCAGAGATATAATTCTGGATTATGTCCGACATCTCTAATTATTTTGATTATGCTGCTACAACACCGGTTCATCCGCACGTTGCTGAGGCAATGATCCCTTACTTTTCAGAGTCTTTTGGAAATCCCTCCTCAGCACATCAATGGGGGCAGCAAGCATTTGCTGCTGTCGAAGAAGCCAGAGAGAGCCTTTCAAAGCATTTTCACACTGGTCCGGAAAATATATGCTTTACCGGCTCCTCAACTGAATCCAACAATTCGATCCTTAATCATTTTGTGATGTCCTACTGGAATGAAAATAAGAAACCAGGACATCTTATTATTTCTCCTTTGGAACATAATGCAGTTGGACAGACAGCCAAGCATCTGCAGGATTCCGGATTTTGTGTTGTGGATTATCTACCGGTCAATCATCATGGGATTGTAAATCCGAATGATTTAGCCGGTATGATTCAAAAAGATACGGTTCTGGTTTCGATCATTTATGGCAACAATGAAATTGGAAGTATTAATCCAATTTCTGATTTAGGTATGATTTGCCGATCGAAGAATATTCCGTTTCATTCCGATGCGACGCAATATGCTGCGCATCATATGATGGATTTGCAGAATTTGCCGGTAGATTTTGTCAGCATTGCTGCGCATAAATGTTATGGACCAAAGGGAATCGGAGCGTTAATCAGCAGCTCAAAGAATAAAATTTTACCGCTTATTTATGGCGGCAGGCAGGAAAATACTCAGCGGGCTGGAACTCATAACGTCCCGTATATTGTTGGCATGGCAAGAGCTTATGCCATATTGAAATCCGAATATCAAGATCGATCAACTACTGAAAAGTACTTTCGGGATCGGATTATTCACCAAATCCTGACAACAATACCAGATTCCATCGTCACAGGACATCCTGAGAATCGCCTTTCAAATCACACAAGTTTTGCTTTTCGTTATATTGATGGATTATCGCTTCTTGCTCTGATGGATCAAAGTGGTTTTGCGGTTTCGATCGGTTCTGCATGCAGATCGACATTGATTAAAGGCCAGCAGCAACTTCGTGACATTGGATTGAGTGATGAATGGATCAATGGTGGCATTCGTATCACGGTTGGTGCTTTCACAACCGACCGAGCCGTTGATGAATTAATAATTACATTGGCACGACATGTTTCTTTTCTTCGAAAGTATCACTGAGGATCAAATCAATGAGAAAAGTTGTTGTTGGCATGAGTGGTGGTGTGGACAGTTCCGTTGCTGCTTTGCTGTTGAAGCAGCAAGGCTATCAGGTTGTTGGTGTTATGCTGAAACTCTGGTCTGAAGATGGTTTTGACAGAGATAATCAGTGTTGTTCCTTAGAATCTGCTCAGCAAGCTCGTATTATTGCCTCAAAAATTGGAATTCCATTTTATCTTATTGATGCATCAAAATTATTTTATAATTCGGTTGTTGAACCCTTTGTGGACTCCTATTTGAATGGACAAACCCCAAATCCCTGTTCACTCTGCAATCCGTTGGTACGATGGAAAATGCTTTTAGATTATGCGGATGCCTTGAATGCGCAATTTGTTGCGACCGGGCATTATGCTCAAATAAACATTGATTCTGAAAATCGGTTCCATCTATTCCGTGGGCGTGATGCGCAAAAAGATCAATCCTATATTATCAGCCGGTTGAATCAAGAACAACTGAAACGCTCTTTGTTTCCACTCGGATCTTATACAAAAAAAGAAGTACGAAAAATTGCAGCTGATTTTGAATTGCCTTCCGCATTAAAACCGGATAGTCAGGATATTTGTTTTATCGGAGATGGTGATTATCGGAATTTTCTTCTCAGAAATTATGGAAAACTGATTCAGCGTGGTTGTATTATCGATCAACACAGAAATATTCTGGGAAGTCACTCCGGACTTCCATTTTATACAATAGGTCAAAGAAAAGGCTTGAAAATATCTGCACCGGAGCCATACTATGTTCTGGCCAAAAATCTTGCGAATAATGAAATACTTGTCGGGAAAAAAAATGACCTGTCTATCAATGAAGTTATGATGGATGATATTATATGGACATCAGGTGATCCAATTCGGAAACCGATCGATGCCTTTGCACAGTTTCGATATAAGGCAATACCCAAACCGGTGTTTGCAGAATCTCTATCCGATAATTTGATGAAAATCAATTTAAAAGAAACTGCAAATGATATCGCTTGTGGACAGATTGCGGTATTATATACAGAAGAAAATGAAGTTCTTGTCAGCGGCAGAATAAAACAAACAGGACATCGGTTATGACTTTCCCGGCACTAATATTCTCCATTATTATTTCATCCTTATATGCGACACTTTATCATTTTATTCGTGGTGATAGTGCTTTCCATTTGTTCGTATATCTATTTGTTGCAATTGTGGGTTTTTTTGTCGGTCAATATCTGGATAACCTTCTCAATTTTCATTTTTATCAAATCGGAACGATCAATTTTGGGACAGGATCGTTTTTCAGCATTGTTCTTTTATTACTAAGTGGATGGATCAGCCATTCAATAAAATAAATTGGAGAATTTATATGGAAGAAAAAGTCTCTGGAACTGTAAAATGGTTTAATTCAAATAAAGGCTTTGGTTTTATCACAGTCCCTGAAAAGGGAGACATTTTTGTGCATTATTCGGATATTCAATCAGAAGGGTTTAAAAATCTAAGTGAAGGACAGATCGTAGATTTTTTCATCGAAGTTGGAAATAAGGGACCACGTGCAAAAAATGTGGTTGTCAGAAACCCGTAATTCTGAAGAGCATAACTTTCCACGCTGATAATAAAGCTCGAATCACCCATCAGAATCTTTTCAAGTATCCCCTTAATAAAAGCTTCTGGTGTTGATTTTATATTGCCTGAACGACCATTCAAGACACAAAAATCGCTGAAAGCATCGAATCCCTGGAAAACCCGAAATTTTTTAAAACTGATTCATAAGTAATAAAAAAATCTACTGTGATTGACAAAAAATGAACAATCGCTCATAATACTACAAAATTAAATTATAAGATAATTAGAAAAATATCTAAATAATAAAGGCGAATATGAGTGATGTTTGGGACGCGTTAACTGATCCTACAAGACGAGAGATACTGATGATGTTGAAAAAGAATGATATGAATGCAGGGGAAATATCTGAAAAATTTGATATGTCAAAACCATCCATCAGTCATCATCTGAATATATTAAGAAATGCCGGACTTGTCCGATCTGAAAAACGTGGCCAAAACGTGATCTACTCTATTAGTACAAGTGTTCTGGAAGATGTTATGAATATGCTTGCTGTTTTAATTGAAAAAAGGAAATAAAAAATGAAGAAATGGATATATTTTTTTTGTGGAATTAACCTCGTTATTTTGGTCGCAGCGATTTTTTTCAGCAAAAAAGAAATTGTTCCAACACATTTTGGTTTTTCCCGAGTTTGACAGATAAGAAATCAAAAAAAGGTGACATTTACTCATAAAAACGAGAAAAAAGTCACTTTTTTGTTGTAAGATAATGTATATCTAATAGTAATCTGTTATACTATATATGGAATACCACAGGAGAAAAACAGATGAGCAGCTTACAGGTATATAACAGTCGGGGAAATGAATATGCCAGAATCGTGGAAGC
>JAPKMT010000032.1 GCA_026645735.1 Flexilinea sp. | reverse complement strand
AAAAAAATACTCAACAATAAATCGTCTTATTTTATTAAGAGACTTTTCAATATTTCGATTCGCTGGTTGATGAAACCATTTTTGAGAAACAAATTAAAACATGGTAAACTCAGAGATATTTAAAGGCTGAGTCATGACGATACAATCTCGAAAAGACAATCACATTGCAGTCTGTTTGAATCAAGATGTTCAATCGGAGTGTTTGAACGGATTTGAGAAATACCGCCTCATTCACAATGCATTGCCTGAGATCGATTTTGAAAATGTGAAAATCGATACTGTTTTCCTTAAAAAGAACATTTCTGCCCCCATCTTGATTTCATCTATCACTGGTGGAACAAAGTCCGGAAATCGAATTAATCGATCTTTGGTGGAAGCAGCAAATACACTGAACATCCCGTTCGCAATGGGATCCATGCGAATTCTGCTCGAAGAAAATTCAATCGGAACTTTTGAAAATCCAAGAAAACTCGCTCCGAATATACCTGTTTTGGCAAATATTGGCGCTGTACAATTCAATTATGGTTTCTCCAGAGATCATTGTCTGCGAGCGATCGAATTGATCGAAGCAGACGCATTAATATTGCATTTGAATCCGCTCCAGGAAGTATTACAATCATCCAAAAACACAAATTTTTTCGGAATCCTAAAAAAAATTGAACATTTATGCTCAGATTTTCCGGTCCCTGTGGTTGTGAAAGAAGTCGGCTGGGGAATTTCTGCTGATATTGCAAAAAAATTATTCGATTCCGGTGTCCAGATAATCGACGTAGCAGGAGCCGGTGGAACATCATGGGCAAAGGTTGAAAAGGAAATTGCCGGAACAGTAACCACCGAGCGTTTGGCTGCACCTTTTTATAATTGGGGTATTCCAACAGCCCAATGTATCGACCAAATTCACGCACAATATCCGAGTATTGCGCTAATTGCTTCCGGTGGCATAACTCATGGTGTGGATATTTGGAAAGCTCTTCTCCTGGGAGCACAAATGGCAGGAATGGCTGGTCCTTTAATGACTCCTGCGAATGAAAGCCCACAGGCTGTCGTGTCATTTTTAGAGGTCATAATGAATCAGTTACGCATCGCAAAATTTTTAAGCCAAACGATTGTAAAAGAATATGATTGAAAAAATTAATGATGAACTAAAAAATTATTTGTCCGGAATTGAAATCCTTCAAAAGGACGAAACACTAAAAGAAATGATCTATTATGCTGTCGGATTTGATTCTACGGGAAATCTTATCGGTGGCGGAAAGAGACTGCGACCAATTTTTTGCGGATTGGTCTGCGGTGCTTTATGTGGAAATTGGGAAATCTCTCTTCCATTTGGTGTGAGTCTCGAATTACTGCATAATTTTTCATTAATTCATGACGACATCGAAGATCAGAGTGATACACGTCACCGGTTGCCGACGTTGTGGAAAAAATGGAATATGGCACTAAGTATAAACGCAGGCGATTTGCTTTTTGCGGTTGCATATCAATCGATGATCGATGCAGCATCTTCCGATCAAAAAAACCAAACAATTTATCTGTTTAATCGCATCATTCAAAATCTAATTTTGGGGCAACATCAGGATATTTCTTTTGAAAAACGCAACACGATACAAGAGTATGAGTATTTTTCCATGATTCATGGAAAAACTGTCTCATTATTTGGCGGATGCTGTGCCTTTGGAGCACTTGCGGCTGGTGCCTCAGATCAAGTCATCGGTGATTTTATGAAAATTGGAGAATATTTCGGCTATGCATTCCAAATACGGGATGATTTTCTTGGTATTTGGGGCGATGCGGATGTTTTTGGTAAATCTGTATCAAGTGACATAACGAGCAAGAAAATGACACTCCCCATCGTATATGGCCTGGAAAAAGACCCGGATTTCAAGAAATTCTGGATTAATTATTCTGGCGATGAATCTGAAGTACAAAAGGTCAATTCCTGGCTGAAAAGAATTGGAGCTCACGAATACACTGAGAAGCGGTGCCAATTCTTTACTGAAAAAGCTAATTCTTTATTGCAGCGTTATGATTTTCAAGAAGATTATCAGAAAAAGATTTCTGAACTTATTACTTCTTTATTGGAACGGAAAATATGATTCAAGATGAGATGGATAAAAAGGACAAAATTCAGGATGCTGTCGCAATTATTTTAGAAGCTATCGGAGAAGATTCATTCCGGGAAGGATTAATCGGCACACCTGTTCGGGTCGAAAAAATGTTTCAGGAACTTTGCAGTGGATATCAGGATGATTTGCTGAAAATTGTGAACGGGGCGGTTTTCCATGAATCGACTGAAGATATGATTCTGGTTCGAGATATTGAATTTTATAGTCTTTGCGAACATCATTTAATGCCATTTTTTGGGAAAGTTCATGCAGCATATATCCCCGATGGAAAAATCATTGGATTATCAAAAATTCCCCGTATTGTGGACATGTTTTCCCGAAGACTGCAGGTTCAGGAGCGAATGACCCGCCAAATTGTGGAATCTATACAAACAGTGCTTGCACCCAAGGGAATTGCAGTTGTCGTTGAAGCCAGCCATTTATGTGCAAGAATGCGGGGAGTAAAAAAAGAACAGGCGAAATTAGTAACCAGTTCCTTTGCTGGCGTTTTTGAAACGAATGCTGAGCTTCGGAAAGAATTTTTTGAACGGTTAAAAGTGGATATTGTACTGTAATCAATCAAAACAAAAAAGATCGAAGTTTATACATTCATCGTATAATGTGAAAGATTAATTTCAAATTTCCTTCAAATTTAAATTTTTTTTTGTTATTATTTTTTATTCTTTTTCTAGGGGTTTATCGATGGATATTTTCAAAAAATGTTATGCCGATGATTTTATTAAGGAGATGATTCGAAATAATCAGTATCCTTATTTCCTACCATTATCTGAAAATGAGGGCAATGTAGCCAGCTACCATGGCAAGAAATTGATCATGTGCGGTTCAAACAACTACCTTGGATTAACCACACACCCGAAAGTTCGGGAAGCAGCCATTGAAGCTATTAAAAAATATGGTACAAGTTGTACTGGTTCCCGTTATTTGAATGGTTCCATTGAAATGCATGAAACACTGGAACATGAAATTGCGGAATTTGTTGGCAAAAAAGCTGCTCTGGTTTTTTCGACCGGGATGCAGGTCAATCTGGGAACCATAAGCGCATTAATTGGCAGAGGGGATTATGCGATTCTGGATAAAGATTCCCACGCGAGTATTTATGATGGGGTTAAATTATCCTATGGCAAGTTAGAAAGATACTCCCATAATGATATGGATCATCTGGAACGCGTTCTTCAATCGATTCCGGAAGATGCAGGAAAAATGGTAATTGTGGATGGCCTTTTCAGTATGGAAGGCGACTTGGCGCCACTCGATCAATTGGTTCCGATAGTAAAAAAATATGATGCACGTCTCATGGTCGATGACGCTCATGGAATTGGAGTTACCGGCGGAGGTCGGGGAACATCAGCTCAATTTGGATTGACAGATGAAGTCGATTTGATCATGTCCACTTTCAGTAAAAGTTTTGCTTCACTGGGTGGCTTTATTGCTGGTGATACGGATGTCGTGCAATACATTAAGCATCATGCCCGGTCTATGATTTTCAGCGCCAGTATTCAACCTGCCAGCACAGCCGCTGCATTGGCAGCGCTTCGTGTCATGGCTACTGAACCGGAGTGGAATGCGAAACTGATCCATAACGGAGAAAAAATGCGCAAAGGATTCAGAGATCTCGGTTTTAACATTGGTAATTCTGTCACTCCAATTATTCCCATCCTGATCGGAGATAATGATAGGACCTTTGAAATGGCCAGGGGTTTATTCGAAAATGGCGTGTTTGTGAATTCTGTTATTTCCCCTGCAACCCCGCCTGGCAGACAGTTGTTGCGGACAAGTTATATGGCTACTCATACGGAAGAACAATTGGATCAGGTTCTAAACACTTTTGAGATGGTTGGAAAAAAAGTCGGATTGATTTAAAAATTCATTAAAATAATAAGAGGCGGGTCGTTTTGCGATGTCCCGCCTTTTTTAAAAGTTGGTGGTTACCTATGGAAGAAAAAACATTTATGCTGCTGGATATCGATGGTGTCTTAATTCATCCAGGCGGTTATCGTCATTCGTTTGCAGATACAGTCAATTATTTTCTTGCTTTTTTTGGACAGCCTCATTTGTTTGTGGATGACCGAATTGCTGAAATTTTTGAGTTTGCATCCATTCAGGCTGAATGGGACATGGTACCGTTAACCATCACCGCGTTTTTTGAATGGTTCGTCGAGGTGACCGGTGAGCATCATCGTTTTTATTCGATTGAACAATCAGGGAGTCTTCCAACAACTGGCAGTCAGGAATACTTTATTTCGTTTCTAAAAAAGAAAATCATTGATTATTCAAGAGTACTTTCAAAAGAAGAGATTCCTGCCTCCGCAGTTTTTCGGGATTGCAGAAAAAATCAACATCACAGTGTTTTACCATGTATTTGGGATGATCCTGTTTTAGAAGAAATATTATTGTATTCGTTGGATATATATCGATCTCCATTATTTCAACGACTGGAAACGCAACTTCTGGGAACGGAATATATGAATAAACGGTTTGGACTCGAAATCAAAGAGAAAATCATGCCAAATCTTGAAGTGATCGATTCTCCGATTCTTTCTGAAAAATATAGAAACCGATTGATTCAAAAGAAAGTGAATTTTCACACAGCTGTATTGACTGCACGCCCCAACATGTTACCGGATGCAATCGATGTGAAAAATGCTGACTCACATTTTATTCTGCCGGAAGCAGAAACCGCTTTCCGATTAATTGGATGGGATGAAAATGTCATTCCGGTTATCGGTGTAGGTAGCCTAAGTTACATTGAAAACAAGTATCATTTGCCAAAAGACACTTATCTTAAACCGCATCCGTTTCATTCAATAGCCTCTATTCTAAGCACTATGACAAAAAATCAAACAGAGGCACTGGAAATGGCAAAAATTATTTATGACCGATGGGTCGCACATGATTACTCATCTACTCCGCTGACGCAATTTTTTCAGGAAGCATCCAGAATCCGTTTAGCTGTATTTGAAGATTCAGTTTCCGGTATTGAATCATGCTTAAGCACTGGAAAATTATTAAGCGACTATGGATATCATCCTGAGATAGAAGCCTATGGAATTTATACAACAGAGGATAAGAAAGGTTTGCTGCAGAAACACGGAGCGCGGATTTGTCAAAACATCAATGAAGCTTTGGATGTATTCTTCAGCAGGAAAGAAGGATTCTGATATCTTCATCCTTTAAAGGTATGTTTGGAAAATGCTGCAAACTTTGTTGAATATAAACAGGATAGTGAAGATAGCTTTGATCAGCCTGATGAATGACATCCAAAAATATTGATGAATCCATTTCTCCAGAACTCAGGCTTTGTTTAACAAAAAGGAATTGCATCAGCGAGTAAATTGCGCATAGTTGTAAAATTTCATATCGGATAATATTGGTAACATTGGTGGTTTCACTCTGATAAAGTGAAAATTGTTTTAAAAAGTCAGAAAAAATAAAATGAATTAAAAAGTTTTCGAATAAATAGGGATGTTTTCGAATAAAAGGTTGAAAAACCTGATTTCGGGCAAAAAGATAATTTTCAGCAATAATCCGAGACGGAATTTTCGCATAGCATAATATTTTCAAGAAATCATTTTGAATATCTGAATGATATTTAGCGCTGGATTCCAGACCCCATTTAAATGTTGTACTCAACAACTGAACCCATTCTGTTAAATCGTCCACTGAGTCCACCGATCGGATTGGTGTGATTTCATTGTTCATTTCCAAGTTAGCTGCATTTGAAAGTAATAGATCAAAATCCGAAATATCTGAATTCTGTATCAACTCACTCAAATTGGTTAAAAAAGAACAAATGAATAATAATTTCGTGGCATATGAATCTGTGCGATTCTGCAGGAAAGAAATCATGATGTTGATAATTTTTGGCCGATTGTTTAATAAAGCTTTCAGGTGTTTATCTTTGACGAATGACAAGTCCAGCCATTCGGATTCCGGATCCAGTTCTGTCTCTATCCATGTAAAACGGATTGGATCGGTATTTAAAATGGCTCTACGTAATACTTCCGGGCAGGATAATGACGCGCTGAGAGACCATTGATCTTCTATCTGCCAAAGTATCTTAGGAAAAAAGTAGCAAGTTGCACAAAGCATATCTGAACTATATTTTTTTTGCAGGCTGCATAGACCAGTCTTATCCAATAACGGACAGATGTCCTCCCTTTGTTCTAACAATTTTAGAAAATACCTGTTTTCCTGTTTTCCATTTCTTCTAATTTTAATTTTCTTGAATACTTTGATTAGAATGGGTGTCAAATCAGGATCATTTAAATTTTCATATCTTTCCGCATGTTCTTGATCAACCGGAATGTTCCATCCTTTACAACAGGTTTTTGGGCAATTGCTGCCAAGACAGGAAAAATTTTCCATCCATTCCGGAGCATATGCTTTTATTTTTAGATATGATTCCATGATTACCCTTATAAGAAATTCAAACTGAAACTAATTGTAAACAAAAAACGTCTAATTCTCAAATTGAATCAGCATATCTTAATATGGAGAGAATTTTTGCTGTTGTGTTGTTTTTTAAAGTTTTGGAAAAAACAACACAGCAATTAAATTTTTCTCGATTGGTTAAAAAGGCAAATCAATACATCAAGAGTGCTGAAATTCAATCTGACTGATACAGTCGATTGAAATAACGGCTGTCATAATCGATGAAACGATGATTTTGTATCTAGTATAAAAATGCGCTGAATATTGAGATTCCCTTTATTATTCGAAAGCATAGGACGAATTTTTATTTGCAGCAATTGAAGCGAGATAAAAATACAGTAAAATTACTTCGTTGGTACCGGATTGCGAAAGGAAAAAAAATGATCAGAATTAAAAAAATAATACCTATAATTATCCTATTCACCATATCCAGCATTTTATTTGTTTCTTTTTCACCAATCACTCTATCGAATTCATCTCTGAAATCATATCAACCGTTGGAGCAAAAAACAAAATCTGATTCTCTTGTAGTAGAAAATTTTATTGTAAAAACACTACAAGCGGAATCTAATAATCAAACTGTCAAAAAAAGCGTCCCTGTTCCTACTAATACGCCAACAATATTACCGACATCGTCACAATCCAACTCTGCGAAATATTTCTGGTGGTCAACTTCAACGCCGGATCCTGCTATTCGAATAATCCCGACTGATACAAAAGTCTCCCCTTCCGAATATGCCTGCAATGTCGTTGTCAATTCGCCAAAATACTATCAGCAAATGGGTTTCGGAGAAGACTTTGATTTTGATGTGACCATTACCAATACTGGTACGAAAGACTGGGACACCGATATGGACGTCATGCAATACACAGGCATGCGGATGGAAATAGACAATTTATATTTGTATGACCTAGATAAAGAATACGATCAAGCCTGGATTATTCACCCGGGAGACTCAGTCCATTGGAAAATCCGAATGGAAGCTCCTCAGGAAAAGCTGCATGATGACAATAAATATTTTGCAACTTATGCTTTGGTCAAAAGTAGATCCGTTGAAATTGCCAGTGGACAAAGAAAAGAAGATGAAGAAGGAATTTTCTGTCCATTTTCCTTCTACATTTACGTTCCTTAATAGTTTTATCGAATCAGTATAATTAAGCAAAAGCAGGTAATTCTCAGCTTTTGAAAGAATTACCTGCAAAATCCCTTGTTGTAATAAATTAAACGATTGAAAAAGTGTTTACATTTCCTGTCGTCCGGAGAGAGCACGGAGGAGTGTGTTTTGATCAGCATATTCCAATTCGCCTCCAGCTGGAAGCCCTCTTGCCAGGCGTGTTATACGAATATGGTACGGTTCCAATTTTTTTCGGATATATAGGGCGGTTGCGTCCCCTTCCATCGAAGGATTGGTCGCAATGATAACCTCTTTTATTTTGCCATCAGCAATTCGTTTAAACAACGGTTCCAAGCGAATATCTTCCGGGTTAATTCCCTCAATCGGCGAAAGAACTCCATGCAATACGTGGTATTTTCCTTTGAAACCTCCTGATTGTTCAAGGACAATAACATCCATGGGCGCTTCGACAACACAGATGACATCCTGGTCACGTTGATCATTGGAACAAATTTCACATCGATCCTGACCTGATAGAGTGATATTGAAACAATCTTTGCATAAACCGGTTGCTGATTTTAAATTAATTAGAGCTTCTGCCAGCTTTAACCCGATGTCATCATGATTTCTTAATAGAAAAAAAGTGAGTCTTGATGCTGTCCTTGGTCCAATACCGGGTAGTCTCGAAAAAGCATCAATTAGATTTTGAACTGGTGCCGGAACATTTGTCATACTGGCATCAGAATCCTAATCCGAGTCCAGACAAACCCCCGGTTAACGGGCTCATTTTTTCTTCCTGTAGTTTTCTGCTTTGATCAAGGGCCATATTGATCCCGCTCAAAAAAATATCCTGAAGCATCTCTGCATCCGTATCTTTCAGAAATTCCGGATCAATGGATACACTTTTGCAGACCTGGTCACCTGTCATTGTAATTTTTACAGCTCCACCGCCAACAGTCGCAGTAACGAGCGTGTCCGCTAACTTTGATTGCTGCTCTTCCATCTGTTTCTGTAAGTCCAATAATTGTTGACGCATCGCACCCGGATTTCCCATCGGGCGGCCGCCTCCCATCTTTCCGTAACCCTTTGCCATTTTTTTCTCCTAAGTCAGTAAACTAAACTTTAGAATTTATACCACAACTATTGATAACAGTAATTCGAATAATACGAAAAAACATATGTTATTGTGCTGTTTTTGCGCTTCGCGCAAAAACAGCACAATAACATGTTTTCTTGATCGATTCGAAAGATTGGTTCATATTTAGAATTGCTGTATCGATAATCCTATCTTTGCTTGTGAGGTTATAAAATTTCAAGTTAGTATTTTACATAAAATGATAAAAAAATTCTCCAGTTGAAATAAGCTTTATTTTCCCGTGGGTCTGGAGGACAACTTTTTCTCCCGAATACGTTTGTTTTATATTAATACTGGTAAGAATTATTAAGCGTAAATAAAATTCTGAAGGAAAGCCCTTACTTTTGGATTACCAATTTTCCACCCATTTGAAGCGCTGTATCGACTAATGGGCCAGCAGCGGTTTCTGAACCAGCAGACCGTTTTCTTAGAATCGTCAGCGATACACCGACGGGTTTGCCTAAAATATTTGAAATTGCAGCACTTGTCCACAACAAGTTTTTACGGTTTTCTTCAACTTTATTCTTGATTGTTTCTCTGGGAAATCCCAGATATAAAACACCGTCTCGAACATCCAGCAGCTTTGCGTGATTGAGCGTAGCATCCAAAATTGCATCATGTTGTTTGATTAAAGCACGTACTTTGGACCAATTTTTTTCAATTTCTTCTTTCGTTACGGTCGGATCTGGCGTTTGTCCTTTTTTTATGATTACCTTTGCAGGTTGGATTTCTGTTTCTTCCAGGTCCTCATCGACAGCGATGAATTCTACAGGAGTTTTTGCAATGATTTTCTCAACATATTTCTCGACAACCTGAACTGGCTTTTCTTCTGCACAGCTTTCCGCTAATGCCAATTCTAGATTTAATCCTGGATGCCATCCTACCCGGCTGTCAACTGCTGCCTGGTTGAAAAGTCGGATCATATCCACTAATCTGTCAGTGCTGAATTTTTGGCATTGCTGCTGCATAAGGGTGCGACTATCGGAGCTAATTTCCAGCGATTCGTTGGTTCCCAGACGTAGAATCAGCAATTGGCGCAGGTATTCGACAATCTGCCGTGCTAACTGGCGCGAATCGCTTCCAGAATCAAGCGCGTTGTGAAGTACGGATAATCCGACTGTGGTGTTTAAATCCATAATGGAACTAATCAAGTCGATCACTGATTGATTTGCAGCAACACCAAGCGTGTTTTGCGCTGTTTGCAATGTTATTTCTTCACCATTGGAAGATAGTTGATCCAACATCGAAATTGCATCTCTCATCGCACCAGTAGCCTGCCGTGCAATCAGCGTCAGGGCATCCGCATGCGCATCAATTCTTTCTTCTTTGCATATTTTTTGAAGCCATTGAACGATGTCTGTAACTGGAATCCTTCGAAATTCATGGTGCTGACAACGGGAAAGAACCGTTGCCGGAATTTTATGAATTTCGGTGGTTGCCAGGATGAACATCGCATGGGATGGCGGTTCCTCCAATGTTTTTAATAATGCATTAAATGCTGCAGTTGAAAGCATGTGAACTTCATCAATAATATAAACTTTCATCCGACCTTGAGTTGGTGCAAAATTGATTTTGTCCCTCAAATCCCGCACATCATCAACACTGGTGTTGGATGCAGCGTCGATTTCCATGATATCCAGGAATCTTCCTTCGTTCATTGCTTTACAATTGCTGCAACGATCACAAGGACGAGCTCCCAAGTCAGAATCCAGACAATTAACGGCACGTGCTAATATTCTTGCGATGGTTGTTTTCCCTGTACCACGCGGACCTGAAAAAAGATATGCATGACCCACTCGGTCAGAGCGAATCGCATTTTTTAGAATTCGAACGATATGTTCCTGACTGACAATTTCATCCCAAGTTTGCGGTCGCCATTTTCGATATAAGGCTTGTGATGCCATTGATTCTTTTTCCCTTTCTTACTCCTGAGTCAAAATGTGAGTTACTACATTTAATGGAGAAACATATTTTTTGCAAATCCCTATGATTCAGGAAGTCCAATTTCTAACATATTGTTCAAATCTAATACGCCGATGTATGAATCAGATCTCATCTGATCAGGCAGTTTTATGAACTGTATGCCTGAATTGACCGACGCAAAAACCAATTTCAGGTTTTATATCAATGAATTGGCTTAGTTATCAGCAATTCCTACGAAAATTGATTTCAATTTTCATTATCGGATGTGAAATTTCTTTCATCCGCTGTTCGAAATATGTAAAGAATTCTTTATTGTTCATATAGTGCTGTGCGAAGCGTAAAACTATATGAACAATATTTTTTCTTTCTCGATTCGAGAAGCAATTTCAAAATTCGAATTGCTGCTTAATTATACTCAACTCAGGGGATTCGGTAAGCAGCCTGAAGTTGGCCTTTAGCATCTTTTAACTCTATGGTTTCTCCTGATTGCCATACTGGTACAGAACGTCCCCAATAAAGTTCAAATGGTGTGTCATGACCTGATCTGGAGTAAACCTCAAGGAAAAAATCTTTCCGAATCATTTGAATGTTCGGGAATGTAAAGATATTCCCTTCAGAATCTTCCAAAGTCCAGCCAGCCAGCGAAACTGCATCATTCGTATTACTTTGTACTCGGACTGCTTCCAGACTGACATCACCAATCCCAATAGCCTGTGGGATAAAAACTAAAGATCCTCGTACAGGTGCGATTTCAGTCGCTGTTTCGACAGCAGAAATTTCTTCTGTTTGTTCCAATTGATTCGTTGAACTGGATAGAAGTAGTGTTGATTGCGATGTTGGAACAATTGCATAATCTATCTCTGGTGTTGCAGCGGTTTGTTCAGTCGTAATCAATTCTTCGGAAGTGATTAGTGTATACGGTTTTTCTGCATTATGAATATTTTCCCAATAATATAATACTGCCAGTGTCGCTGATACAGAGACCAGAATGTTGATAATTAATAACAGCAGGATCTTTCCAAAAGAATTCATAATTTCCTCAAAAAAGCAATGATTCGAAATATGGAATAATTCAGTGTTATTCATTAGGTTTTGTGCTATTCGCATAATCAAATGAATAACATCGAATTTCTCATTCTTCGAAATGCCGGTTTAAATTTTATGTTGCTGTCAAAAAAGACAAAAAATCCAAATATCTACGATAAAATTTGTTTAATGATAACAGTAATTGATGGGCATAATCTCATACCCAAAATTCCAGGATTAAGTCTGCATCAAGTGGATGACGAAAACCAGCTGATTGATATGTTACGGGAGTTTTCCCGCCTTTCAAGAAGGAAACTGGAAGTATATTTCGACGGTGCTCCTCTCGGTTTTTCCGGTGCCCGAATGGATGGAATGGTTCGCGTCGTCTTTGTGTCTGAAAAAACAACTGCCGATGAAGAAATTATCAATCGAATTCAGCGGACCGGAAAACGCGTAAAAGAATATATCGTGGTTTCCTCCGATCATCATGTCCAAAACCAGATCAGATCCCTCGGAGCAAAAACCATAACTTCCGATCAATTTGTTAAAGAGCTATTCAAAAGTCTCAATGGTAGATCAAGCACCGGCGAAGATATAAAAAGAGACCGACAGCTTTCAGAAGACGAGGTTCATGAATGGCTATATCTTTTTAATTCAGAACCACCAAAGAAATACTCAGATACAGACTGAATAATGACCAAATAAATGTTGGGAAAAGCAGATATCCGGCCTGGTGGTGGATCAACCAAAACATAAACATTGTTAATCCGGATAAAACAATTTCGCCAATATTTATAGCCAATGCACCCAAAAGGTTCCCCTGAAGCGAAAACAAGAGAAAATTCCAGCCATAAATTGATCCCAAGAGCATCAATAAGATGATCAATGCATTTTTTTTACGGTTAATTGAAATTTTATTTTTCAATATTGATATGGAGGAGATTGCTGTCAAAAGCAACAAGAAGAACCAGATCAGAATTAATCCATTCCTGGTTGGGAAAGCTGCAGGCAGCCGAAATGATCCGGAAAAAAAACCTGCAAAATCATTTTGAATCAGAGTATAAAGTGAAAATCCAAACAATCCGATGATTAAACATGTAAAGAATATACCTGAAAAAGACTTTTTCATTTGGTTTACCCTGCCTTTTTATAATAAAGTTGTTCCTGAAACTAGTAACCAGGAATACAATCCGCCGCAAATCAAAGAACTTGATAAATTGTCTGATCTTTGCCAGAAAAGTCTTTCTTGAAGGATTAATAATAAGGCTAAGACTCCAACATTGAAGAGTGCCATCAAAGAACCAAGCCCCCAGCCCGATCCATTGAAATTCTGCAATCCTATTGATAAATTGTGGGAACCTCCCAATAAAGCAAAAAGCCATTCCCATCCTGAAATCTGGAAAAAAACAGCCGGGATGTATTCGATCACCAGAAAGAAAATCTGGCATCCAATCCCGGTAAAAAGATAACGGGCTAATGAATATTTCCTGGTGTGACCCTCCAAAAATTGGCGGGAATGAAGCCTAAAAAAAGAGGATGAAATGAGAAAAACGATGAGAAAAGGAATCCATCTTTTATCAATTGGTCGGAATAACGGAAAAACAAAATGAAGATCAACCAAAAAAATCCTTGAAAATAAAAGCATGAATCCATATACCAGAATTAGCAGTGAAAATGATACGATGGACGATCTGAGGATTTTTCCGAAATCGAACTGGATAACTGTTTTCCTTTCTTTCTTTCTCTGTTGAGTAAGGATGGGAACACCCAAAAAGATGACCATGCTGCTCATCCAGATTATATTGCAGTTGACAGAAGAGTACTTGTAAAAAAAATCGCTGTTCTGATTCACATAGAAAGCAATGATTATTGCGGCGATATACATGCTTAAGCTGAATATGATCCATACGAACGAGAAACGGTTATTGGCAATGAACGATCTATCCTGGTTGGTAATTGCAGTGTGATCTTTAGGATTACGGACCAGAAGCTCAGAGATTGGAAGAATGATGAACAACCAAAGGATAAGACCGAGAAATTGGCATATTTCCCGAATCCATGCGGTCTGTCGATGAGAATTAAACCAAAGTGGAGCATCATCGGGTATCTGCAAATCAACATTAATTTGATCTAAAACTTCAGCGATTGTCCCAGGATGAATTAACATAAAAAATTGGAACGCATCAGTCTGAATCCAGTTGACCAGGTTTTGCTTATCTTGTTCTTCCGTTGGTCCCGATTTGCGGAATTCTGCAAACTCGTTAAAAAATGGTCTGATTACATGAATTCGTGGATTGGAAAAGAAACTTATTTTTTCTTGAACCAGATCCTCATGTGGTGTTAAAAGCAAAATGGAAGAAAAATTTTGCCATTCTGTGGAAAGCAGTATGTCGATAGTGCCAACTGAAAATCCGATAATTCCAATTCGTTTCTTATCAACAAAAGGCTGAGAAAAAAGCAGAGCATACGAACGATCAACAATACTTTCGCCCGGAACAATACTTCTTTCAGGTGTACTTCCCTGACCAAAGTTGTCGATCGATAAGGCAACAAATCCGCGTCTTGCCAGCTCAATAGCCATTGATGACAGATTTTCTTTGTCGTTTTGGAGACCGGATACTAAAATTATAGCCGGTCGCTGATTCAACGATTGTGCAGCCAGCGGTCGATATAACTTTCCTTCTGCATAAATTGTTTCCGAAATTTCGATGTCAATTTTGTGAATTAATATTTTTCCTGCGTCTGTTTCTATCCATCTCGATATGGCATAGGTGATCAGAATCATTGAAAAAATGAGAATTAGTCGCACAAACGGGGGAAAATGGGCTTTTTTCACAAGAAAAGCTTATACGGGACTAGTTGGTTATGATGGTTTGCATGTAAGAATCGAGCACAGACAAGGATGGATTCCAACTGTTTTCGGGCACACTGGTCCAATTAAACGATGCCAAGTCAACGGGTCCTGTAATTTGCATATTGGAAATCGGAATTACTGCACTGATATATTTTAATCCGTCCTGTGTGATACCTTGCATTGAATAAATAAGATTATCATTTGACACCAGATTACCTGCATCGCCATATGCGGTGATTGTTCGGATCCCGATCCCATTTGAAAACCGAATCATTTTTGGAAGACTTGCAAATAATTGCGATTTTTGTTGATATGGCAGGAAAGGAACCGGAACTGATAAAGAAATATTTTCCCCGCTTTGGTTAGACTGATTTAGCTGCGCCACCAAATTGGTTGCTACTGCGTAGATTTCACTGTTTACAGATGAAAGTGCGTTGATAGAAAATGCGGTCACTTCAGGGCTGAAATTGCCTGCTCTTACATAATCATTGATCACAACAGATGCACTGGCAATTTTTGCTTCTGATAACGGTTTATCTGCTGCTGCCGGTTCACTGTTCATCACTGTCAGGCATTTTACGTTGCCTGACGGGACGGACATGGTAATCGTAATAGCGGAGTTGCTGCATTGGACACGAACATCTTCTGCATTAGCTGGAAAACTCTTTATCGAAATTGCATAAATGACAAGAAAAACGCGAAGAATATTTTTCATTTCTTATCCTTTCTGATCCACATCTGATTCGTTTAATATTCGAATCATATAATACTCACCTCGAGTAAATCCTCTTGATTGATAGTATCTTCTCGTTCCAATAGCTGCAATAACAGCCAACTTTTGGAATCCTTCCTGCCTGGCGATTTCACAGGCTGATTCGATTAATCGAGTTCCCAAACCCATGTGTTGGGCGGCTCCAGTCTGTTCAGATCCGACTGCCAGACTCTGCCCGTAAATATGAATTTCTCGGATGAGCGCTGCGTTTTCCAGTTCCTCAATTCCAGTTTGCGGAGCATCCGCTGTGGGGAGTGACAGGCGCAGATAGCCGGCGATTTTATCCTGGTCGGTAACAAATTGCAAAAAATGCTCATGCGAATTCGCCGGATTGTATTGAAAATCGATCAATTCTAATTTCTCAGGATTGACTGACTGTCCTTTGATTTCACGACATCGGATACATTGACATTTTGTTCCGAGCTGCTTCATCCTTTTTTGAATATCCATTCGCAAGCTGGATCTTGTATTGCCTTCTACAATGTGATGCGATGGAATATCCCGGATGACACGATTAATCCGGCAATAAGGTTGGATGGTGGCCTTGATGTCAGCAATTAATTGAATTAGCGTTTCAGTGTCATAAGGCTGGTATCGGCCGTTTTCCCATTCCTTATATAAATCAGTATTGATCAATAATTGTGTCGGGTAAATCTTTAGTTCATCTGGACAAAAACCGAATCCATCGGCAGTATCGTTCCAAAACTTTTTAAAATCTTCACGGTCGCTTTCCGGAGTCGCATTCAACAAATTGGGCATCCAGTGCAGTACAATTTTAAAACCCGCGGCTCTACACAAAGCGGTCGCA
Organism: Flexilinea sp.; assembly: GCA_026645735.1. Classification (GTDB taxonomy): domain Bacteria; phylum Chloroflexota; class Anaerolineae; order Anaerolineales; family Anaerolineaceae; genus Flexilinea. Next base: position 22,908 of record JAPKMT010000032.1, on the reverse strand, counting down.
GTAAGTGCTTCCGAAACGGTATGGCCGCGCCGATTCGCCAATAGAATGATATCATTGAGACTTTGAATTCCCAGTTGAATTTTTGTGACTCCAAGAAATCTTAAAAATCGTAAAATTTCCGGAGTGATTAAATCTGGCCGGGTTTCGACGACTAATCCAACATTTCGATGCGCAGCCGTTTCATTGATTATCTGAGCCGATTGAATGTTCTCGGATTCACAGCCATTCATCGCGTCAAGGCATCTTTGTACAAACCAGGTTTGATAGGTTTGCGGATAGCTTGTCCACGAACCTCCCAATATCAACAGTTCGATTTTATCAGTTGGATGGCCGACTGCCTCATAAGTCTTTATTCGGGATAAAACCTGTTCATACGGATCGAAATGATTTTGAAAAGCACGAGCAGCACCAGGCTCATCCGGAAGATAACTTTTCGGCATCCGGATATCTGTTGGACAAAAAATACAATTTCCAGGGCATGGATAAGGTCCAGTTAGGACTGTTACTGTTGTAACACCACTGAGCGTACGCATCGGTTTCATCCGAATTCGAGACAGAAGCTTTGGATCTTCAGTAATTTCACCATTCCTGACCATATCTTTATATGCAGTGACAAGAGCATGCTTTGAAATATTTCCGTGTTTTGGTACCGGATACTTACGAATTGTTTCAAAGACATCAGCGCCTTTCATCACCTTTAAAAGAATTTTTTTAGCTGTCGACAAAACTTCCGGGGATATTTTTATGGATGCTTCCCACTCGTCAACATCTTTGACATGTGTCCGATCGATAAAATCTTTCATCTGATGGCTTCTCTCCGATTCAGGTCATAATCGATTTTCGTTTCGGCAAATATTCGATTGAGAACTGGAGTCCTTTCTTCCGGTGTCATCAAACGGTTGATTGCAAGATTCGTAAATTTTATAGTCAAAACCTCTGTTCCGATATGTTTGCCATTGTAGAAAGTATGAATATCCAGCATAGCCTCACTTGTTTCCGGCAGGAAAAAAGCCTGGTCAAAAAAAAGATTTCCTAATCCGAAATGAATAAATGAATCCTTCGAAATTTCAAAGGCCATAGGAATATGTGACTGGCTCCCGCTTACAACCACGGCACCTGCTTCCGCAACTGCTTTAAAATCTGCCAGCATGTCCTCATTAGGGAAAATGTGATAATACTCGATGTGTTGAAAAGTGACAATTGGAATTATGCCATTCATTTTCAAGAATTGGATTTGTTTAATAATGGATGGAATATCACAATGAACTGCTCCGGGACGAGTTTCTGAAGCGGCGGCATACCCGATTTCTTTCCCATTGCAACCAATAAACGCAAACTTATTTCCGTTATGATCCACGAGAAGCGGTTTTTCTGCATCTTCTATGTTGTAACCGCCGCCATAGTAAGCAATTTTGTTTTTTTTGTACAAATCCAGCGTATATAAGACTGCATCGTCTCCAAAATCCTGAAAATGATCCCCATCTAACTCTACGATGTCAGTTCCGATGTCTTTTAGCAAATCCATGTATACACTTTTACTGCAAAAAACAAGCTGATTAAGCTGCTCAGTTGTTTGCTGGCAGACCGGAGCAAATGGAACTTCATTGTTCACATGCAGAATATCCACAGAACGCAGGATATTGCGAATATTTTTCCCTGGATATGCAGGTCCCCATACATCCATATATTGTGCAGTTCCCCGAACCATCGCCGTTACACCTGTTAACATCAATGTCGTCAGTCTGCCAGGATCACGATTGGCAGGAGTAATTTTCCCCCAATTTTCTTTTGTCATATTTTCATCGCCTCCAACATTGGCAATGAGTGGCCAAGCATCAGGATCAAACGTATTGCTCAATGGTGATTCCTGATTGATATGAACGACTTTATAACGGGGTTCAAGCTGATCAAAGGGAAGTATTGCCCAGAATTCTTTCTGATAAACTTCATTCAGGATTGTTTCAGACGGGAGGATTTGAATCGAATTGGAAGGTGGAGTTTTAAAAATGGTCTCTATAAAGGATGCAGTTTCAGGAGCCAGAATAATTTTTTCTGTTGGAAAATCTTGTTCGTATGATTTACCGAAAATCCAAAAGTTTTTTAATTGATCCGATGAAATATTATCGATGGTTGTTGTGAAAGGAGCCGCTAAAGCAAACACAATTCGGGAAGGTTCCTTTTCTGAAAAAGGTTGTGTTGAATCGGTTCCTAAAGTCGATGGAACCAGTGTGGATTTTGACACAGGAAATGGTAAATTGGTGGTTAACCCGATCGATTTATTCGCATAGGCATTGGACACAGTTATAAAAAATATCCAGATGAGCGTCATTAAGCTTTTCATTTTCATGGCTTCTATTATAAGACGGATAAAAGAAAATTAGGTTGATGGAGGACAGCCATTCTAAACTTCCGTTATCCAATTGTAGAAAGAGAAAATCTGAAATAAGCAGGAATCTTTTCGATACAAGAAAAAAACTACAAAACGAAAAGAATCTGATCAGAAGCAAACAAATTTTGGAATGGGAAAAAAAGATTGGAATCAGATTAGGAAAATCAGAACTTCGATCTTCCTGTTCTTGTGCTCAGATTGGGAATAACCTGCTAAAATAGAGACCATGGGTGAGAAAATTTTAGCGGCGAATCGTAAAGCTCGTTTTGAATATTTCATATTAGAAATTTATGAAGCAGGTATTGCGTTACAGGGAACTGAAATAAAATCTGTTCGATCCGGAAAAATCAGTATTGCTGAATCTTATGTGGAAATAAAAGACGGAAAAGAAGCGTGGCTTCTGAATGCACATATCTCTCCATATGATCCTGCAAGCCGATATAACCACAATCCGATCAGACCCCGCCGACTTTTATTGAATAAAAAAGAGATTCGAGATTTGTGGAATGATGTGAGACTTAAAGGCGTAACGATCATTCCAACGAAAGTATATCTGAGTCATGGATTGGCGAAGATAGAAATTGGCGTGGCTAAAGGCAAAAAACTGTATGATAAACGCCAGGAAATTGCAAAAAAAGATGCACAGAGGGATCGTGATCGCCGCGAATAGGGTACTGATCGTAAATGTATTGTGAGAAATAATTCTAGTTGTACTAAACACAAATAAGGATGTGATTCTTAAAATGAATAGACGGGATTTTTTAAAAGCAGCGGCAATTTCAGGTGGTTTATTGATTCTGCAGAAGAATGCACATTCCTTTTTTGATCCAAATTTACAAATTGATACATTCCCGGAAGCTGAATTTCTAGGGCGTAATTGTCTTGGCGGAATTATGAATTTCCGAGTTCGCCCTTCCGCAGATGCAGAAATTAATAAAAGCGTTTATGAAGATTTTGTATTTCCTGTTTACCAACAAGTAATAGGAGAACCACCTTTAGGTTCATATTCTGCTACCTGGTTCGAAACTCCTTATGGTTATGTTTATTCTCCTGGGGTACAAATCGTAAAAAATGAACCAAATCTGAATCCTGTGATCTCTTTGCCTGATTCCAGCATGGGAAAAGGTTTTTGGGCTGAAGTTACTGTTCCTTATTCCAACATAATTTTTGGAAAAGATCCAATTTCTCCCTGGTACAAAGAGGTAAAAGATTTTAATCCACGGGTTTATTACAGCCAGGTGTTTTGGATTGATGAAATCAAACAAGGCAATAATGGATTGACTTATTACCGGGCAAATGAGTTGTATGGAACCTATGGCGATATTGTGTATGTTGATTCCCGCGCATTTCGACCGATTACCAATGAAGAGATTGCACCGATTCATCCTGATGTACAAAATAAACGAATTTTTGCGAATCTTACATATCAGACCTTAACTTGTTATGAAAATGATGTTGAGGTTTTTTTCTGCAGGATGTCATCCGGAGCCGTTTTCAATAACGAAGGTGCAGTCATTGACAGTTATGCGACTCCTACCGGAAACCATTATCCGTGGCGGAAAGTTATATCAATTCATATGTCAGGAAGTCTGACAGGTTCAGGCTGGGATACACCGGGAGTTCCATGGTCGGTAATTTTTGCAACAGGAGGCGCATCGATTCATGGAGTGTTTTGGCACAATGGATTTGGAACACCCAGATCTCACGGTTGTATTAATTGCACACCTGAAGATGCTAAATGGATATGGCGTTGGGTAAATCCTCAAGTAGGTCTGGACCCAGGCGATATTCAGGTTGAAGGTCAGGTTGGAACTTTGATTGAAGTTAAAAACTAATCCAATACAGACGTAATGGAGTTTTTCGAAACCTGTACAGCGGAATGACGTATGCCTATTCATCATGGAAGATAAATTTTCAAAGTTTTTTCGCAGATTTTATATTCTGATATTCTTTGGCGTTTTTTTCTGCTATTCAGCTTTTTCAATTGTTGCTCCTGTCCTCATGCATTTTCAATTCGAATTGCCTGCCAGACTTATTTACGGTGGATACCGTTTCATGTGCCATCAACTCCCTTATCGCTCTTTTTTTCTGTATGGAGAGCAATCTTATTATCCACTTCAAGAAACAAACCGGAATGCAGGTGTTATTTCTTTTGAGGAAGCATCAAGACTGAAAAGTGCAGATTTTAAGGAAATAAGAAATTTTATCGGGAATGAGCAAATGGGATACAAAATAGCAATTTGCCAACGTGATCTGGCAATCTATTTATCAATCGCTTTTTTTTGCCTGATTTACTTCTTATCAAATTACCGTCTTCCGCGAATTCATTGGCTGTTCTGGCTCATCTTTGGCCTTTTTCCAATGTTCTGGGATGGTTTATCGCAAATGATCAGCCGATTCATGCCCGCTTTGGTGCAACTGCGGGAAAGTACTCCGATTCTACGGGTGATCACAGGCAGCAGTTTTGGATTTTTTACAGCTTGGTTTCTTTTTCCATACTTGGAACATGTTTTTCGGGATCAGGAGACATCGTGATTACACAAGAAATTAACGGACTTAAATTTTATCAATTTGAACAATTCAACAATTTCGGAATCAAACATGGATTTTTTACACGCTTGGGTGGTGTCAGTCCTGCGCCATTCAACAGTCTGAATATGGCAACTACCGTTGGAGACTCTAATGAAAATGTACTTGAGAATCTAAATCGGATGTTTTCTGTGTTTGATCTTGATCTTTCGACTCGCTATGATGGATGGCAAGTTCACAGCGCAACAACGATTTGTACTGATATTCCCAGGAATGTTAAAACACGTACAATTCGGACAGATGGACTTATAACAGATAAAGAAGAAGTCACACTGGTGATGCGGTTTGGGGATTGTGTTCCGGTTATCGTATTTGATCCGGATAAAAAAGTTGCAGCAATTTATCATGCCGGATGGCAAGGGACAGTACTGCAAATTGGACGCAATGTGGTAAAAAACATGAGCGAAATCTATGGTTGTGACCCGGCAAATCTAATTGCAGGGATTGGTCCATCGATTGGACCAGATCACTTTATTGTTCAACAGGATGTCGAAGGAAAATTCCTTAAAGCATTTCCAGAGGATACGGATCGTTTGATTTCCATGAAGGAGGGAAATATTCATATCGATTTGTGGGAAGCAAACCGTCTGACGCTTGAAAAATCAGGTTTAACCCAAATCGAAACCAGCAGAATCTGTACGGTTTGTCACAAAGATGAATGGTTTTCACATCGCGGTGATCAAGGAAAAACGGGAAGATTTGGTGTTCTAATTACTTTGGCGTAAAGGAAAAATATTCAGGAAATTTGATATGATTACTCATGAAATTCTTCAAGAGAATTTGGAAAAAATCCAGTCAGCAATGAGCGAATCTGCTAAAAGAGCCGGCAGAAAAGTTCATGATATCCGCCTGATGGCTGTAACAAAATTGAAATCGGTTGACGTTATACAATCATTGATCAATCTGGGAATAAAACATATTGGAGAAAATTATCCGGATGAGACAATCCAGAAGATTCAAGTTTTTCAAGAAGCTCCGAATGATGTTGTATTGCATATGATCGGGCATTGTCAAAGCCGAAAGATCAAAATCGTTGCCGATTATTTTGATTCTTTTCAATCATTGGACCGATTAGAGATTGGTTTAAAATTGAATTCGATTTTAGAAAAAAAGAATAAAAAAATGCCAGTCTTTCTGGAATTAAATACTGGTGAGGAATTAACCAAAAAAGGCTGGCTTTTGAAAGGGACAAGTCTCTCGAGCAGTTTTTTACGAGATTTAGAACAATTACAAAAATGTTCACAGCTTGATATACAAGGATTAATGACACTTCCTCCATTCACAGAAAATGCTGAGGAAAACAGGTATTACTTTGCGAACCTGAGACATGTTTTGGAGGATCTAAATACACATTATGGCATGCATCTGACTGAATTATCCATGGGAACAAGTATTGATTATTGCCCAGCGATTGAAGAAGGAGCTACTTTCATACGAATTGGTACAATTTTAGTCGGACCGCGAGTATGACAGAATTATACAGAGGAATAATATTATGAGCAGATTCTTGGGATTATTTATTTCGACACTGGTCAATATCATGTCGACACTTTTAATGGTCTATATCATCATCTCCTGGTTTGTATCACCCTACAATAAATATCGCTCCATGTTGGATAGATTTATGAACACTTTCCTTGATCCGATTCGCCGGATCATGCCTAACACGGGAATGTTTGATCTCAGCCCAATAATATTGATGCTGATTCTGCAATTTGTTGAATCTGCATCCAGGTGGTTTTTTTAGTGATTTGAAAATTTACTGAGTAAAATGAAAAATCCTGCAATCCTCAACGATTCGATATTTTATATCAATTACATATTTGCTAAAAGAATGACCATAATACTTTTTGGGAATGTAGTCAGTAGTGCATTTCAGCATACATTTTTATAAAGTACCGATTTTCCTGCATTATTCAAACAGGTTGTATTTTTCAAAAAAGGAAAGAAAACCTTTTCAGAAATACAATTAATTTCCCTATTGACAAATAAACGTATGCTTTATACAATCTGTATTGTATAGAAAACGTTTTCTTGTTTGTATTATTTTATGGTTATTTAATATTCCGATTAATAAAAATCAGTTAGTTCGCAGTTCTATTAAGATCAACAAAAATTTTGATGTCAATCTTGGTTTCATAATACTTCTAATACATTGAGGACACAAAATTGATTGAAAAGAAATTGAAACAACAAAAACAAGAACAAGACCAGACTGAAGAGAAAAACAATATCTTTCAAGTTGCAAAGCTCTCAGGGGTTTCAATTGCAACCGTTTCACGGGTGATGAGTGGTAAAGCTTATGTCAGTCCCGAATTAACTAATCGAGTAAAAAAAGCAGCTGTAACGCTGGATTATCACCCTAACCGTTCTGCAAGCAGCCTTCGTAAGAGAGTTTCAAAGACCATTGGAGTCATTATCTCGGATATTGAAAATCCTTTTTTTACTAGTGTAATTCGTGGAATTGAGACGATTCTTTATGATTCAGGATATAGTCTTTTTTTTTGCAATTCGGATGAAGATCCGAAGAGAGAGAAAACTCATCTATCCAATTTACGGGCTGAAGATGTTGCGGGAATAATTTGGACTCCAACCAAATACAATAATGAATTCTGTAAGAATTTAGTAGAATCAGGCATCCAATTGGTAGCTATCGATCGTTCACCGGGGATGGATCATATGGATAGTGTTACTGTCAATAATAGAAAAGGAGCGTTTGAGGCAACCTCTCATTTAGCACAATTGGGGTATCAGAGAATTGGCCTAATCAGTGGCCCTAAACAAACAAGTACTTCGATTGAACGTCTTGAAGGGTTTAAAGAAGCTATGTTGTATCATAATCTGGTATTAGATCAAAAACTAATTATATACAGTGATTTTAGACAGACAGGTGGGTACCGGGCGATGCAGACTCTTTTGGAGTTAGAACTCCCTCCGAAAGCTGTAATGGTATCAAATAATCTGATGACTTTAGGTGCATTGCAGGCAATTCACGAATGTAATTTAAAAATTCCTGATCAAATTGCAATTGTTGGTTTTGATGACATGCCTTGGGCGACATCGCTACAACCCTCCCTGACTGCTATTGCTCAACCCGCATTTGATATTGGGACGACAGCTGCGCAATTACTTTTAGAACGTTTAAAAGACCCGACAAGGTCATATCGACAGGTCGTTCTAGATACAAAATTAATGGTACGTACATCTTGCGGATCGAAGAAGAATTTGGTTATAAAATCCATAATCGAAACATAATAACGATTATTTTCAAAGTGGAAAATTATGTTAGAAATCAAATCGGTAAGTAAGAATTTTGGTGGTGTACAAGCTCTAAAAGATATTACCTTCCAAGTGGAAGAAGGTGAAATTCATGCTATCGTTGGAGAAAACGGGGCTGGTAAATCCACTTTAATGAATATACTAAGCGGTGTTTATACTGATTATAAGGGAGAGCTGCTTTGGAAAGGGCAGACTCTGAAATTTAAAAATCCGCGTGACGCGCAAATTCATGGAGTCGCGATTATTCACCAGGAATTGAATTTAATAACGGAATTAACGATTACCGAAAATATTTTCTTAGGCCGAGAAGCTTATACCCCATTCGGTATGTTGGATAACAAAAAAATGGATAATGAAGCTATTAAACTTCTCGAAAGATTAAATCTTTATATTAATCCAAACAGAAAAGTAAAAGGCTTAAGAATGGGTGAACAGCAATTAGTAGAAGTAGCGAAAGCGTTATCCCTTGATGCGAAACTGCTGATTTTAGATGAGCCAACCTCAGCTTTGAGCGAAAATGAAATTGAAAAACTTTTTGCAGTGATCAAATCTCTCAAGCAAGAGGGTACAACAATGATTTATATTTCTCATAAATTGGACGAAATATTTCAAATTTCAGATCGGATAACCGTTTTTCGGGATGGTCAATACATTGGAACAAAGTTGACCAAATCGGTAAATCAAAAAGGATTGATTCGTATGATGGTTAACCGTGAATTTGAAGAATTGTTTCCCAATACAACTGCACAGTCGGGTGATGTTGTTTTGGAAGTAAAAAATTTATTTCTGTCCGATGATCCACGCAAAGGACGCCATCCTCTGTACAATATTTCTTTTGACTTAAAACGGGGTGAGATTATTGGAGTAGCGGGATTATTAGGTGCTGGTCGTACAGAACTCCTCGAGACTCTATTCGGAGTAAACAATCCGAAACGAGTAAAAGGTCAAATTTTAATAAACGGTCTTGAGTGTCATTTTCACTCACCATCAGAAGCAATTGATGCAGGTCTGGCGTTTGTAACGGAAGATCGGAAAACACAAAGTTTAATCTTGAAAATGTTGGTTGCTCATAATATTACGATTTCTGCTTTAAAAAAATTCCTTACGCATCAAATAATTCAAAAAAAAGACGAAAATAAAGCTGTTCAAGAATCAATTAAAGAACTGCAAATCAAAACATCTTCACCCGATGTTTTAGTGAGTAAACTCTCGGGTGGTAATCAGCAAAAAGTTTCTTTAGCCAAATGCCTATTAACGAATCCTCATATACTGTTGTTAGATGAACCAACCCATGGTATTGATGTAGGTGCGAAAGCTGAAATTTATGCATTATTAAGTCGATTGGTTAGTGACGGTGCCAGTATTATTATGGCATCATCAGAACTACCTGAGATCTTAGCCATGTGTGACCGAATTCTCGTTTTATGTGAAGGCCGATTAACAGCTGTCTTACCGCGATCCGACGCCACACAGGAAATGATTATGGAAGCTGCTACTGAATTCCAAACAAGCGTATCTGACACGTTAATCCCACAATTATAGGATGACACTCTATGCAAGAAAAAAAATTACCTGCTCTCATTGCTACTCCTGACCGAAAAAAATTCGGAGGTATTGTTGGAAAACTTATTTTGCGCTCCCAAAGTTATTTTGGATTATTTGGAATATTTATATTATCAATAATTTTATCACCTGTCCGAAATGGACATGTTGTATTTCTGAATCCTGAAAATTTGCTTAATATTGTTCGTTTTGCATCAGAGAATGGAATTATTGCTGTTGGGATGACATTAGTGATTATACTGGCTGGAATTGATTTATCTGTTGGAGCCGTTTTGGCATTAAGTGCTGTCGGTGCTGCTTCATTAATGATGCGTAGCGACTGGGAGGTAATACCTACTTTATTCGTTGTATTCGCTATGGGAGCATTCATTGGTTTCATTAATGGTGTCATTACCACCAAAGTAAAAATCCAGCCATTTATTGTAACCTTAGCAATGATGACAATTGCCCGTGGTATTGCTTCTTTATGGTCAGGTGGATATGCAATTCCATTAGCTTTTGGCGGCGCTGGGGCTCCTCAGGCTTTTAAGGATATGTTCGCGGGTCATGTTATTCTGTTTGGATTGGAAGTTCCAGTTCAAGTATTTTATCTGACAGGTGTCGCAATTCTCGTATCTTTCATCTTAAGAAATACAGGCTTCGGGAGGCATGTACTTGCTGTTGGGGGAAATGAAGTAGCAGCCAGACTATCCGGCGTTGCAGTCGACCGAACCAAGATCATTGTATTTACACTATGCAGTTTTTTGGCATCGTTAGCCGCCATGCTTCATGCAGCCTTAGTGAACCAGGGAAGTCACATCGATGGTAATGGTTATGAGACAAATGCTATTGCCGCAGTTGTTATTGGCGGTACCAGTATGGCAGGTGGATCAGGAACAGTATTAGGTTCTGTCATGGGAGCAATTATATTGAGCATCCTGGATAATATTTTAGGATTACGGAATATTCAATCTGAATATCAAATGATTCTGAAAGGAGCCTTAATCATCCTGGCTGTTATTTCACAAAAGCAAAAAGCAGAATAAGGATTCAATATCGCATCGGAAAAAGTATCAAAATAATAGGCTATCAAAAAAAAATCAAGTGTTGTGAAAACGTTTATTGCATAGGAGAGATTCATCGTCGTAGAAAAAATATGAATAGTGATGTAAACGTTTTCTTTACCTTTAGTAGATGAAACCCCTGTATATCATTCACTTTTTTTCAATCATAAGAATCAAGAAAGGAGGTCAAATTTTTTAAGGAAACCAAAGATTTTCCACCTAATGTTGAATACATATTGTAAACGCTGTTCGATTATTGTCTTACAAATAAAAAGAGGAAATTTTCCAATGAATACAAAAAAATTTATACTGGTAATATTTGTTATTCTGTCTGTGTTAACAACCACAGTTATGGCGATTGGTGCCCCAGCCAACGAAGACAAATTTTTAATTGGTATGTCCCAGGCAAATAAAGGTGAACCCTGGCGACAGGCGATGAATGACCAAATCGCAGCTGCAGCAAAAGCATACCCCGAATTGGAAGTTGTTTTTGCAGATGCTGCTCAGAATAATGCGAAACAGGTTGCTGATGTAGAAAACTTTCTGCAGCAAGGCATTGATTTACTTATAATCTCACCGAACGAAGCAGCTCCATTGACGGATGTGGTTGCCAAAGCATTTGACAAAGGCATCCCTGTGATTGTGTTGGATCGTAAAGTAAATGGCGAGAAATACACAATGTGGATTGGTGCAGATAATGTTCTAATCGGAAAGAAGGCGGGAGAGTATGTTGCTAAATGGTGCAAAGATAAAGCAATAGCTCCATGTAATGTACTTGAAATTCGTGGTTTGGAAGGAGCAACACCGGCAAAAGAACGCGGAGATGGTTTCCGCGAAGGAATTGCTTCAAATCCAGATGTGACGATTATCGCCAGCCAGAACGCAGATTGGTTACGTGAAAAAGCTATTCCGGTATCACAATCAATGTTTGCAGCCAATCCCGAATTTAATGTAGTTTATGGTCATAATGATCCTATGGCTGAAGCAGCTATCATTTCGGCAGAGAATGCCAAAATTGATTTGAGCGATAAAATTGTCATTGGAATTGATGGTCTGCCTACCTTAGATGGTGGAATTAAATCTGTGATGGATGGCCGGATAAGTGTAACTTATGTTTATCCAACTGGTGGCGCTGAAGCAATCGACTGGGCAGTGAAGATCCTTGAAAAGGGTGTCGAACCTGAGAGAACCGTAGTGCTTGAAACCATCGAAATCACAAAAGATAACGCTGAAGAAATGTACAAAAAGTTTGGCGGAAGTTAATTAATTAGTTATATTTGGGCTTTTGATTGTAATTAAGTCAAAAGCCCAAATCACTTGTTCGACCGTTTTAACGAAAATACGTTTCCTTGGTGATACAAATTCAAGAATAGCATTGGTCGATACGATTGCGATGGTTTTGATCAATTATTATTGAATTGAACCGATTACGAATTATTAAATTGAATCACAAAATAATAATCTGTTTGATGATACAGATAAACAAAATTAACGACTGTTGTCATCATCTCTTTTAACAATAATAATGATGTCTGGAAATGATAATTATAAAAACTGACACTATTGCTGTTGTCTGAAGAAAAAGAACATTTACAGTAGTGTCAGTTTTTCTCAGACTAGTTAAATTTCTTTTGAATTACATATCTGCCAGAAGACAGGCCATGATACCTTTCTGGGCATGCAGACGGTTATGTGCTTCAGGAAAAACTCTGGACTGTGGCCCGTCTTGAACTTCATCAGTGATTTCCTGCCCACGATGGGAAGGTAGACAATGCATAACAATTGCCTCCCTGGGAGCAGTTGATAACAATTCCTGATTGACCTGGAAAGGTTTAAAAACTTTTAACCTTGTTTCAGATTCTGCTTCCTGGCCCATACTAACCCATGTATCGGTGTAAATCACCTGGGCATTTTTTACAACTTCAAATGGATCATTGCTGAAATGAAGTGAACTTCCACTTATTTCCGAAAAATTCTTTGCCATTGAAATTGCATTTTCTGGCATTTCATAGCCTGTAGGATTGGCAATTGAAAAATTTGCACCCATTTTGGTACAAGCATGCATTAAAGAGACTGCCACATTATTGCCATCACCGACAAAGGCTACATTTATTCCTTTAATGACGCCGAATTCTTCCAGTATTGTCATGACATCAGCCATCCCTTGACAGGGGTGGTTGTAATCTGATAATCCATTAATTATCGGAATTCCGGCATAATTTGCTAAATCAACAATATGTTCATGTTTGAATACACGAGCCATAATTGCATCGACATATCCGGCCAGAACCTGGGCTACATCTTTCACAGCTTCTCGTTTTCCCAAACCAATTTCATCAGGTGAAAGGTAAAATGCGTAACCTCCGAGTTGATGCATCCCCATCTCAAAACTGACTCGTGTTCGGAGAGAAGCTTTCTGAAAAACCAATGCCATTGATTTCCCTCGTAAAATCGGTTTATTTCCGCCTGACTTTAACTCTTTTTTTAATTGAATTGACACATCTAAAATGTGCATCAATTCCGGTTCGGAATAATCCGCTATCGATAAGAAATGGTTCATTTTCATAATCATCGACTCCTTTAAGTGAATGAACAATAAAAAAAGTACAAATCAACCTTGGCGATTCTCAATCATATCTTGAGCCGGTTCCAATTGATTTTTCTCACATGATTTATTTTGGCAGGAATTTATAAATGGTACCTGCGGTTTCTGTTCGTTTTTCATACCCGGAACAGGCAAACAAGATCAAGCATCCGGACCATATTTTTTAAACGCCTTCATTGTAAAATAGTCCAGAACACGATAGATTCCAGTTCCGAGCAAATTACTGGCATGAAATAATAATTTTGTTCCAGTATCCGGCATGATGACACTTTTCTTCTGATGAATTCCTTTCAGGATTTTTGCTGCAACAAAATCAGGAGATAATGGTTTTATAGTACCGCTGACTTCATGCGTAATCTTTGGTTTGAATTGATTCTCATAAGCAAGCTGCGGGGTATCTGTGTCAGGAGGGAATACAATGGAGACGGGGATGTGATATGGTTTTAATTCTGATCGCAGAACATCACATAATCCACGTATGGCGTATTTTGAACCGCTATAGGCAGAATATCCCCAGATGCCAATAAATGACGCTGCAGAACCCATCGCAACAATATGGCCTGATTTGCGCTCTTTCATTCTCGGGATGATCTCTTGAAACAGATTGATTGCGCCAAAGTAATTTGTATCCATCATCCAATGAAATTGTTCATTGGTAATTTTTTCAAAAACTGCGGGATAGACGACGCCTGCGGAATGAACCACGATGTCCGGAACGCCGATGCGATCAAGAATTGGTGAAAGTGCGTTATTTACTGCTTCATGATCCCGCATATCAACAGAAATTGTCTCTATGAACTGCTGACCGTTGATAAATATTTGGGATATTTCTTCTTTTGCCGTTGCAAGCTGATTTTCTCGGCGTGCACAAATTATGAGCGAAGCACCATTTTCTGCCATTTTTTTTGCAAGTGCTAATCCGATTCCGCTGGATCCACCTGAAATTAATACCAGTTTTCCTGATAATTTCATTTGGTCTGGTTTTCCCATTTTGATCCTGTTCTAATGCCCGCAATGCGAGCAATTACCACCCGAACAGCTATGGCAGCTGCTCGAAGAATTGCTTCCTGACAGATCACCTTTACTAAAACACTTTGATACAATGCGATGTGTATTTATGCTGTTGCAGGAAGTGCACAATATTTTGTCATCAGCTTGATTGAAAGAGCGTACTAATTCGAATTTATTAAAACAATCCTCGCAAACATATTCATAAATTGGCATTGAACAGCCTCCAATTGGTTTATTTCCGGAATAATTCTCACCAATTATATTGCAAAAAAGTTATGTCATTCTGCTTATGTGACCAAATAATTTCATTGAGAACTGTAATACTAATTTGTATCGCATACGAATCCCATAATTATTTTCAAATCGACCACATTGATTCCTATACAAATGAATTCATTGCAACAACTCATTTTTTTATCAATGGATTCGTGTTTTGATTGCCAGGTCTGCTGTACGAGCTGCAAGTTGCTTAATGGAAAGCCTTTCTTTCCCTTTGATATACGTCTCCAGCAGATCGCCGATCGGATCGGCCCAAATTGGCGGAACACCATTCATAATTCCCAAAATATTTCCAACCAAACCGCCATTACAATCGACATCATTTCCGCCCTTTGCAAGGAGTGCCATCGCTTCCGTGAAGTCATTGCCACAGTACCACAAAGAAAAAAGATCTGCAGCCAGATTCGGATAAGCGTGAATCCAGTTATACCGCTCAAAATGCTTTTCCAACTTTAACCAGGCGATTTCAGAATTCTGATTTTCGGAAAGCGTACTGACGACAAATGCTGCCTTCTCAAAATATTCGGACTCCGGCGGAATGAAGAACAACGCTTTCGAGATAAGGTCTCGTGGATCATTGACAAAAAAAGCGAGCGCAGTGAGCGCTGCAGCAAACATCTCTCCGTAAACACCATTGGATGCATGTGAGACGACTCCATCAATGTATGCAAGTCGGATGGCTTCCAAGGGATTTGCAGGCGCAAGCATACCACAAATCATACCTCTCATCTGTGCACCGATCCAATCCGAATAGAAGTTTAGAAACTTACCGGATTCCGGAGGAAATATTCCCATGCTCAAATTTCTCAATGCAATCCATTCAGCAGACCACCCGAAAGGAATCTGTCGAATCCATTCCAATCCAATTTCTCTGGAGGTAATCTCACTACCCATTTTTTCGAATACGTCCAGAAAAACGAGTTCATAGAGAACGTCATCATTCTTTGTCTCAGGCGGTATGATGTACGAACGTATTTCACCGTATGTCTTTGCAATTTGCGCACCTGTATAACCTTCAATAGCGGTTCCAAAAGAACCACCGGCCAATTGGCCTACCCAGCCCCAATATATTTTTTCGGGAAAAGACACATCCCATGGTGTAATCGATAGAAGTTGGCAATCAGAAGGAAGTATTGATTTTATCTCTTCCCAGGATGAATATTGCGTATAGGTATGATATCGATGGCCTGCAAGTTTTGGCGCAGTTTTTAGATGATTTAATAGCGCTGCAGTTAATACTCTTAAGGATTCTTTCGCACCCGTTTCTAGAAGTGCAATTCCATCCGGGATTAATTTTTCTGCTTCTGAAACATCATACCCTTGATTAGACCAGGCTTGCACCATCTCCTGGTAAGGTATTTCTGGCGCCAGAGAACCAGGAACACTGGACTTCCAGAATAGATGGATGAGATCATCTCCGGAGGGAGCGGAAAAATCGGATTCATACCAATGAGAAGAATTCTTCCGGCGATCGATGGGGACTGCAGCATCACGTAACTCTCTTTCTAATTCCCAGGCTTTTTTCATGATATTGCCTCTTTCTTTTTTTTGCGAATTGAATAAACAAATAACGCCATTAATGTCGCCACATAAGGAACCATCGATGTGAACTGAGAAGGGAGTGATTGCTGGAGAAATAATCCTAATCCGTCTGCAAAACCAAATAATAGCGACACTAGTGCTATCCCGACAGGATTTCCGGAAACAAGGATTACAGCAGCGAGAGAGATCCAGCCACGTCCGGCTGACATGTTTTCAGTAAAGAGCGTTACATAGCCAAGAGAAAGAAACGAACCTGCAAATCCGCATAAAATCCCACATAGGATAAGAGATCGGAAACGGATTGCGTTGGAGGAGACACCGCTAGTATCCAGGCAAGTACTGTTATAACCAGCTGCCCGAAGGCGCAAACCAAAGCGGGATTTAAATACAAGCCAGGTGATGAAAATTGTAGCAATCAATGCGATATATACGACCAGATTTTGTCCGCTCAAAATTTTCCCCAAAACTGGTATATCCTCGATCAACGGAATGTGGATTTTTGGTATCGAAACAATACCCGGATTCGTGAATGCGCCCTTGACTTTGAATATTTGTCGCAGGAGATAGGTCGTTAATCCAACTGCAAAAAGATTCAGTCCGACTCCGGTCACAAACTCATCCACTTTTAATGAAATTGAAAAGAAAATAAAAATCAAAGCGATTAAAATTGCTCCCAAAACACCAAAGAGGATACCAACAATCCAACTATGGAAATAATAGGAACCGAGGACTGCAAAAAAAGCGCCGCTTAACATCATGCCTTCCATGGCGATATTAAAAATTCCTGCATAATATGTTAATGTTCCCCCCAGAGCAGCCAGTAAGATGGGTGTGGCAGCAGCAATCATCCCATTAATCAATCCGATAATCACGTTCATTGATTTGCATCCTCTCTGTCGATTGCATTTTCATTGATTAATTGTGGGTAAATATCACGATCTTTAAGTTTGCGTCTGGTTGCGATTTTTGCAATCATTAATTCGAAATATCCTCTGCTTGCAACCACAACTAAAACAATAACAGCCTGAAGGACAGTGATCAATTCGCTGGGAACTGCCGTAATCAATTCCATTCCAAGAGAACCTGTCTGCAAGATTGAAAAGAATAAGCCATATAATAATGTGGCTGGAATTCCGTTATTGGCCACCATCGCGATCATGATGCCGTCCCAGGCATAATTTGCACCTAAACCTTTAATAAAACGGTGCGGTCCTGACATAATTACCAGACCGCCAGCCAGACCTGCCAATGCTCCGGTCAGAAGCATCACTGCGAGATAGTTTTTTTCAATTTTTACACCACCAATGCGGGCAAACAGGCTGTTTTTGCCGGAAATTCTCCATTCATATCCAGCGGTTGTCCGGTTCAAAATAAACCAGATCACAAAGAAGACAATCAACATTACAATGACATTCGTATTAAAGTTGCCCCATTTGGGCATAAAACCATTTTTTGTAATCAATGGGGTTTGCGGGTGATTGGCACGAGGTTCGAACAGCGGATAAGTAATTGCCCAATAAGTGAGGTAATCCGCAATCATGTTCAACATGAGTGTGGTAATGAATTCATCCATCCTAAAGAATTTTTTTAAGAGTGCTGCAATACCTGACCAGACAGCTCCTCCAATCATAGAAAGGAGCAAAAGAAAGGGGATCATCAAATAGGGAGGTAAATCGACATAAAGACCTCCAATCACACAAAAAATTGCACCTATTAAAAGTTGTCCTGGTTGACCAAGATTTACTGGACCAGAGGCAAATGCAACGGATGCTGAAAGGCCTGTAAGAATTAATGGGACTGCATTGCGTAATGTTGTAGAAAAAGAATAGAAATTAGCGAGTGAATAACCAAATAATGCACTATAGGTTTCAACCGGATTATAACCCTGGATAAGCATTACAATGGCACCCAGAAGCATCGCGATCAGGATTCCTGCAAGATTCACGAAGAGGTTGCGTTTCATTGAGCTCCTCCTTCCAACATCAGGTAACCAACCTCTTCAATTGATGTCTGTTCTGTTTTCAAATTCGCAACAATTTTGCCGCGATGAAGGACAAGAATTCGATCGGAGAGTCGGAAGAGTTCTTCCAGATCTGCAGAAAGCAAGAGAATAGCATGGGCATCGTCTCTCATTTGAAGGATATGCTCATGGACATACTCTATGGAACCTACATCCAATCCACGCGTAGGCTGATCGAGAAGCAAAAATGGTGTATCTAAGGACAACTCACGCCCTAAAATTGTTTTTTGCTGGTTTCCACCTGAAAGTGATTTTATTTCTGCTTCCGTGCTGTCCATCTGTATATCAAATGATTTTCGAACTTCTTCACTGAAAATCCTGATTTGGGATTTGTTCAAAACAATTCCATTCCATTTTGAAAACCGTTTGTTTAAACGATGATGGGTCATAATAATGTTTTCAGAAATCGTGGCATTGAGACAGGATCCCATATTCGCACGATCTTGGGAAACAAAGGAAATTTTTTCTCTTCTTTCCAGAATGGAAGCATGTGTAAAATCTTTCCCCTGAATTTCAATTTTCCCGTGATCCGGCTTCAACAGTCCCATGATGATCCTGACTACTTCCAGTTGTCCATTTCCTTCGACACCGGCAATTCCAACAATTTCTCCTTCCCGGACCTGGATTTGGATATTCTGCAAAATTGGTCTTTTTTGTGGGAATGAATAATCAAGTCCGCTCATATCAAAAACTATATTTCCCGTTCTTGCCGTTTTGCGGATGGATTCAAAAATCACTTCCCTGCCAACCATCATCTGTGCAAGCGATTTTTTTGTTGCGGCAGAGGATTCTATTGTGTCAATTTTTGAACCTTTTCGCAAAACGGTGATTCTGTCACTTAATTCCAAAACTTCCTCAAGATGATGCGATATGTAGACAATTGTTCGTCCATTATCACGCATTCTGCGCAATTCATCAAAAAGTTGTGGAATTTCCTGAGGAGTCAGAACTGAAGTCGGTTCATCCAGAATTAGAAAAGATACGTTCCGATATAAGAGTTTTAAAATTTCGACCTTTTGTCGGGCAGCTACAGAAATTTCTTCAACTCGGGCATCCGGATCTAAATGAAATTGGAATTCATCAATTTGTTGTTTAACTTTTTGCCTGGATTTTTGCTGATCAATTTTTCCAAAATATCCGGTTGGTTCAACACCCAAAATCACATTTTCCCAGACTGAGTATTCAGGAATCAGTAATATCTCCTGGTGGACCATTCCAATTCCGCTTGAAATTGCCTCTCCTGGTTTGTTAAAATGGACCTGACTGCCTTTAAGGAAAATTTTGCCTGAATTTGCTTCCTGCATTCCATAAAGGATTTTCATTAATGTCGTTTTTCCAGCACCGTTTTCACCAACAACGGCATGAATTTCTCCTTCTCGAAATGTTACACTTACATTGTTTAATGCAACAACATTCGGAGGGAAAACCTTAACGATATGATCCATCGTAATCACATCTGTCATTATTTCACCCTTTGATATTTAAATTCAGAAATTCGAAATATTAAAAGAATTCTTTGTTGATCTTATGGTTTTGCGCGAAGCGTAAAACCATAAGATCAACAAAATTCCTTTCAATATTTGATAAGCATTTCCAAAATTCTTATTGTTGATAAAAATTGTTAATTTGAGACGCCAGATTTCTGGCGTCTCAAATTATAAATCCTAATTTAGAGCGGAACGACTATTCAGCTTGATAAATGTCGATTTTTAGAGTTCTGTTAATAATGTCTGAACGCAATGAATCGATTTTTTCGATTATTGCTTTTGGTAAAATATCGCTATTTCCTTCAAAAACAATATCTACAGCTTTGGTAGCCAAACCATATGAGAGAATAGTTCCTGGAACATAGGATTGATCATCAATTGTTTTATAAACATTGATGATTGCCATTCCAACATCTTTTATATCAGAGGCGACAACGTGGCCTGGAATAATATCATTCTGATTGGTATCGACACCGATTGAATATAGTCCTCGATCGCCGGAAGCCTGAAGAACACCCATCCCTGCAGCAGCAGCAACTTGAAAAACTATATCTGCGCCAAGATCGTATAACTGTAATGTGGCTTGTTTGGCTTTTGCAGTATCCTCCCAATCACCGAGATACTTCCGTTCTACTTTAATTTCCGGATCAATGTAATGAGCTCCGTTTTCATAGGCATAAAGAAATGCATCCACAACCGGATCTACATCACCGCCAACGACGCCGATCATTTTATCAGAATTAATATTCGGTATGGTTGAATCGGTTGTGACCATTCCAGCGACGACACCGGCTAGAAAAGCACTTTCTTCTTCAATAAAATCAACACTGGTGATTGTCTTTTGTGAATTTTCAACAACGGTGTCAAGATTAACGAAGATTTTTTCAGGAAATCGGTCAGCGATATCTTTTAATTGATCTTCGAAACCATATGAGATCACGAAAATAATATCTGCATAACCAGCAGCTGCTTCGAGTGAAGGTTCATACTGACCGGCATCAAAGCCGCATTCGATAGTGCGGATCTCCAATCCATATTGATCACGAAGATATTCCATCCCCACCTGGCCAGAATCATAAAATGCATTATCGCCTAATGAACCATTAATTAAATAAACAGCTCTTTTTTTTGCGTCAGCTTTTTGCACAGGTGTAAACGCACCTGCGCTGATCACAATGATTAAAACAATACTGATTAGGAACAACAACTTTCGATTTTTCATTTTTCTCCTTTGCATAACAATGAATTTTGGTGTAAAAAATGAGTCTTAATTATTATACGCTCATAAATAATATATATGGTAGTCAAAACAGCAAGTTATCTCGATCGATTCGAAAGGTCGGTTCATATTTCGAATTACTGTAGACAAAAAAAGACTTGTCTGGAATTTTTGGACTACGTTTGAAAATAAGGCGAATGGCTGAGGGTCCATCAATATTCAAATTATTGACTTGTCTTTCGAATAAAAACAACAACCAATAATTTCCCTCAGGATTCGGTTTGTTGTCGAATTAGACGTTTAGTTGATCTTCAATAATCCTGACAATTTGGGAGCTTGAATCCGGCCGTCCAATCCGTCTGGCATTTTCGGCAGCTGTTTTTAATCGGATTTGATTGTTTCTCAGCCAAAGAGTGATTGTCTCCATCGTTTTTATCGGATCTGAAACGACGATGCCTGCACCATTATTTTGGACAAAGTTGGCATTTCCTTCTTCCTGGCCTGGAAGAACATCAATTAAAATCATCGGCAGACCTGCAGCCAGCGCCTCACTGGTGACCAGGCCTCCTGCTTTCGTTACAACGAAATCGGATGCCAACATCATTTCTGGGAGCTCTTGAGTGAAATTGAAAATTTTTACCGGAAAATTCCATTTTGTATTCTTCATTGTGTTAAAAAGTTTTTCATCACCACCAGCAACCATGATCAATTGAAGTTCAAAACCGCTGTGGTTAATTGCCATCAGATTTTCAAATAAGTTGGTTACCCGTTTGCTTCCGATGGCCAATATAGTTGTTTTTTCTGGATTCAGGTCAAAATAATTTCTCAACTCTGCCTTTGAACGGGTTTCGGATGAAAATATCGGCTTAACCGGGATGCCTGTACAAAAAACCTTTTCCGGGGATAAACCATTACGAATGACTTGTTCGCGCATTAATTCGGTGGCAACACAGTATGCATCCGGAAGCAAACTCATCCATAACAAATGAACTGAAGCAAAATCAGTGATGATTGTAATAAACGGAATGTGTTTACCCTGAAACGAATATTTACTGATTGCGGACTGCGGTATAAATTTTGCGATTTCATCCGAAGTCCAGGAGGCTTCATTAATAAGATACCAAGTTTGGGCTGGTGAATGATAGAGCGGATAGGTATTCACGATAATGTCAGGTCGATAATCATCTATCTCGTTTGAAAAAGATTTAAAAAGTAACGCTGACAGGCCGATTTGGGCAAGTTGTGAGGGAAAAGGTTTATCACTGCTTTCATATCCAAACTCGTATAATTTGGGTGAATCCCGGATTAATTTATCATAGTCATATTGTGAATTTCTGAGAAGCGCCGGAGTCTTTGGATCATTTAAAAGATTTTGAACTTTTACTTCGACATCTAAAAAGTTTTGATTCTGCAGTGCTTCGACGATAGCATTTGCAGCACTTCGGTGACCGAATCCCGCGTCTGCAGTCAATATCAGTACTTTTTTCATATTTTCCCCTATCTTATCAGATCTATGATTAATAAATATGATAATTGAATTTTTCGAAAAAGATACATCAATCAAAAATGAATTCGTGGAATTACGTCCATCATCACTCACTTATGTTACATTTTTCGATATCTAAATATTTGTAGATTGCTTATACGATTATTAAAAAATTATAAAATAAATGCAATATAATATATAAAACAGCTTATAAATAGATGCGGAGTGAACAGGAACTGAAATGAGAAAAGCAAATCGTCCTTCAATTTGTGTTTTCGGCCATTTTGCATATGAAATCGATTCATGTGATGGACAAACCATTAAAACAAGAACGATAACCGAATATTTAAAACAGACAGGATTTTTTTCTGCAATTTTTACGATAGACACATGTGG
>JAPKMT010000031.1 GCA_026645735.1 Flexilinea sp. | reverse complement strand
GAGGACTTTTTTGCTTTCTTAACAATTCCTTCTTTGTGTAACTGTCAAACTACCGGGTCGATGTTCTTTCGAATATCCATATTGTTTGATTCCTTCAGCCCGTTCCATTTCAAAGTAATAGTTCGTACAATCATAGTAAAGAACCCCTGTTTTCCGCTTTGCCTGTTTTATGCTGTTTTTGTATAGGCTGGATTCGATATAATCAGTCTCTTTTGTAAGAATTTCCAGCGCTCGATAGATCTGATGCAGGTCAAAGTTTGGCCGCTCGAATAATTCAGAGGACATTTCATATGTCATCCTTTTGGATGATGGAAACAGTATCCGACCATAGATCAGTCTGGATAAAATCGCGTTAAGATCGTATTTAAATCGATATTTTTTTTCAATCGTTTTGCATATACTGTCCAACCCTAACTCATGATAAATCTTTTGAAGAAATAAATATCCTCCGTCGTATAAGTGTTGTTCTCCTGTTGGTATTTGTCTTGTTGGTGAAAATCGCGCTATGATTTCACGCTTTTCTTGCATTTCTTTTTCATTCAGTGAGCTTACATATTCCTTTGCCCATTTGTACGGATCTTTGTCTTTTCCTATCCTTTCGATAATCTCGTTCAATGTTCCTATTTTTTCGACAACTTTGGTTGTTTGTTTCCCATCGACATACACTGTCTTTACCACATAGAAAGATGATGAGTTCTTGGATCGTACGATATTTAGTCTCATAATGTGTCTCCATATATTATTATACCATAATATTACGTGATATTACGCATATTTATAGGGTGACATTTGACTGTTTCATGTATCAAAAAAGCCCTCTTTACGAGGACTTTTTTGCTTTCTTAACAATTCCTTCTTTGTGTAACTGTCAAACTACCGTTTATCTGAAACCGGTTTAGCAGGAATGATCATTTCAATTGGAAAATATTTTGAAGAAATTCCAGACGCAATGATTGAAGAAGCAGACCGTTTGAACTTTCCATTAATTCGTTGTCCGTGGAATATTCCTTATGTAGACATAACATATGCCATCAACGGTAGAATTATCCGGGAACAAATCTCATCCGTAGAAGATTCAATTCCAATTCAAAAAGAACTGACGCAATTAGTCATCGACAATGGTGGACTTACTTTATTAGCGGAAAGATTATCAAATCTCGTCGGCAATTCAGTCGAAATTTGCGATAGAAATCAGGAAGTCCTGGTCAGTTATCATTATCAATATAAAAGCCTTAATCAGGAGAGTTTCTTCTCCGTCGAAGAAAAAAAAGCGATTAAATCAATAGGTTTGTTATATTTTTCCAGAATTAACCCAACCATCAGATATATAAAAAAAGATACTCATAAAAATATCAATTTTGAAATGTTACTTTCTCCAATTTATATTTCCGATCAGGTATTCGGATATATTTGGATTCTTGGAACAGACAAGCAGATATCAGAATTCGATTATGCAGTGATGGAACAGGGGACCACCATTGCTGCATTAATAGCAAGCCGAGATTTAGCAATTCACAATGCCGAGCTCAGAGGAAAAAGAGAAATATTTGAAAGTTTAATGACAAATGATTTTACAGAACAAAATAGCAGTGAATGGTATGAAACTGCAAAAAAACTTGGTCTTAGAGAAAAATATCAGGTATTAATCATTAAAAATCTTCCATTTTCTGAATACCAGCAAGGATATATATACTCATTTGTCGATTATAAAATTAAGGAAAATAACGTTCCAGGGACTGTATTTGAATATGGCAATTATGTAGTAATAATACTGACAAATATTCTTCAGTTTCCAGCAGAAAAAACCGCTGAGTATTTATTCCGGGAAGCTGAAATAAGAAAAATAAAAATTGTGGCTGGAATCAGCAGAGTAGCGAGCAATATTCAGGATTTTAAATTTTTTCTTGAGGAAGCGATAGAATCACTTCAAATTGGTCAGGCAATGTATCGATCAAAACCAACAACATGGTCACTCAGTCGTTTAGGATTTTTCTATACAATTCTGAAAAAAGGAACTTCCTACGATGAAAAAAACCACTATTGTGAAATTATTAAACAGATCGAAGCCTATGACATCCAACACAAAACAGAGTATTTAAAAACTATGACAGTTTATCTGGAAAATCTGATGGATGCAAAAAAAACCTCCAGCGAATTATATATACATCGAAATACACTGCGGCAAAGAATTCAAAAAATTATGTCCGATTGGGATATTGACTTTTCTGATTCAATAGCAATGATAAATCTGTTGATTGCTATTAAGAGTACGTTGGTCTGTTCATTTTATACTTCCGACACAAAAAATGATCAAGGAAATATCAGGAATCCCGTATAAACTGTATCAACAAAACACATAAAACAATCAATCCACCCCCGATCCATTGTAATGCGGTCATTTGTTCGGCCAAAAAGAAATACGCAAGCAGAATTGTGAAAAATGGTTCTAAAGTTGAAATAAGATTTGCAATTGTTGCTGGAATCATCGTCAAACTGAGCATATAAAGTCCATAACCACTGATGGTTGGTCCAATAACTAACACAATTAATACAATCCAGCCACTTACCGAATTTTTTAAACTGAATAACGATTCTGAGTGAGGAATATTAAAGAAAAACAGGATAATTGCTGCAAAGAAGAAAGAACCAAACATAGAGGCGAATGCGTTCATTCCACGGTTCGCAGCTAATCTGCCCATTATGCTATAAATTGAAAAAAACAATCCGGAAAGGAGGCCTGTGCCAATTCCGATTGCATTACTCTGCCATGCACTCGGATAGATTGCACCTGAAACCATCGCCGCACCTAATATCCCAACCAGGATGTAAAGCACTTTTATAGGTTTTAAATGTTCTCTCAAAAAGATAAAAGACAGCAAAGCAGTAAAAGCAGGAGAACAATACGTCAAAACGGCTGAGACAGACACACCATTAAGTTTTATTGAGGTTGTCCAAAAATAATTAAAAAAAGCGGTAACTACACCAAAAAACAATGAAAAAAGTGCATTTGCAAAAATTTGTTTTAATGAAACACGTGAAAAACAGACAATAATGATCAACAGAAAAAAAGCTGCTAAAAAATCTCTCCAGAATGCAACAGTAATGGCTTTCATTCCATAGTCAGTCTGCAAATGGCTGACAAAGATTCCAGTAGATGACCACACTACGGTTGACAATAATGCGAACAAATATCCATTCGAAGATATTGCTGTAGGTTTTTCCGTTGGTTGTGCTAATATTTTCATTATGTCCTGTTTAATGCAACAAAATACTTAGCATCATTTGTTGAATGATGTTGGATCAGTACTCATTTCCTTTCTATGCCAAAATGATTAATAATAAGAAAGAAATGAAGAATAATTTTCTGAATTTCTTATTGAATCGATATTATTAAATACTTTAACCTTTTCATGATTCCGGTAAAGAATCAAAATGTCTTTGAAGTTTTTCTACATATTCATCCGGAAGATGATTTTCTTTGGCTCCTACAAGAAGTTTTCCCAAATAAGTCCGAGTAGTTTCGTAAGGGCCGGATGGATTAGTTGTTCGATAAATGAAAGCTTTCTCCAATCTGCCCTCTTCGGTAATAATGACGACTTCCTGTCGAAAATATTTTGCTGAGTAAACACCTTCAACCTGGTCTAGATGAAGCATTTCTTCTTCAGAAATATCATATAAAACACCATAAGCAATTTTCCCTGGGACAAATTCAGCTCCAGTGCATCCTCCTTTGTAATTTTTTGAGTAATAATTAAAAACAACTTCAAAATTCGGAAGAACGGCAGTTGAAATTTTTTTAGCAGATGGACAATGTTGTTTTAGTACGTCCATGCTCATAAACGATCCATAGGAAAAATACAGCATGTTCCCCCCTTTATTTCAATAACTCTTTTACAGGTCCGATATAATGACGCAGACTTTCTACACATCGGTATAAACCTACTTCAGGATCAATCAAATCGCCATTTTCATCAAATCGAATTTTCCCAATTAGACCATCAAAACCGTTTTGTCCCATTTTTTGAATTTCATGAAGAACAGCTGTTCTGTCAATCACGCCAGCCCGTCTGATTGCTTCTATCATCATGTTAGTCATATCATATCCTTCCGGAGCATATTGAAGATTAACCAACGTATGCGGATAGCGCACAGCAAATTTCTTAAAAAACTCTCGGCAAGATGGGGCTAAGCGAACATCCACGCCATTAAAAGTATGATACGGAGGTTCAGGGTCTAAACCATATACTTCCAAATAAGGAATGTGTTTTAAGGCATCTGTACCCAGAAAAACACCCGAACATCTTTTGTATCGCAATTGGTGGGCAATAATATGGGAAGGATTCCAGTAAACAGCGAAATATACCAGATCAGGATTCAGTGATTTAACGGCTTCAACGAGCAAATCAAAATTGAGCTGCCTGTCAGATTCGCCAAATTTCCACATGAGTAATGGCTCACAGCCAAGCCTTTTTGCTTCGTTATAAAAAGCAATTCCCAACGGATCATATCGGTTAGGATCGCCATCGTTTATGATAACGATACGCTTTGCTCCAATATATTCCACAGCAACACGAGCCTGTAGTCTAGCGTAAACATCACCTTTACACAAAAGACGAAAGTAGTTCTTATAACCTTTTTCAGTTAAACCGGGACTGATCGGTTCTGAAGAAATTTGGGCCATTCCGTGTTGATGATAGACATGTTGTGAGGCATGTGACATCGGACTGTTTAACGGTCCCAACATTCCCACTGCTGCCGGATCCTCACAAAATTCTTTCGAAACCACAAGAGCCCGATCAACATTTCTCTCGTCGTTTACCAGTTCTAATTCAAGGAAAAATGGCAAATCATCTCTTTCATTTGCTTCCAAAACAGCTAATTCAGCAGCACAATATCCTGTTGCATCATGCGGTGTATGATATGGAAGTCCAAAGCCTATCTTGGCAACTGGCTTATTTTTTTTGTTTTCCATCTTCCTATACCTCCTTCTCTTTATACGAAAGCTTCTTAAGCCATCGTTTCTTTTGTTCTGGAAAATCGGAAAAGAACTTTTCAACAATCAGATTGACGCGATTTTGCGCCTGATCCAATGCGACTGGTAAATTAAAATTCTTCATACCGGAAGGATCTTTGATTATTTTTCCATCAACCATCACATAAGCAATATTTCCAGAATTGCCACATAACAACAGACTGGTAATCGGATCAGAAGTCGGAGATAATAGTGGATTGTTAAAATCAACAGCAATTAAGTCAGCTTTCTTTCCAGTCTCAAGAGATCCAATATCAGAGTCCATTCCAATCGCTTTGGCACTCCCGATTGTCGCCATTTCCAATAATTCATATGGTGATGGTCGGCTTGTATACCTGTCAGAAGCCACCATTTGATCCAACCCGATCACCATATTGGATCGATATTGTTGAGCCTGCCGTGTAGAACGAAGCATCTGCAGAGTGTCATGGAACATATCATCTGTACCCAATCCTACTGGAATTCCCATGTCTTTCCATCGCATAAAAGGTGCAGAGATAAAAGTACTTTGTGCAATAGAAGCACCGCTATCCAAAATCATCAATTCATCCTGTGGAGAGGTATAAACACAATGCGCTGCAATCAGTTGCTCATCCAATATTCCTAGATTTGCTAAATGACCTGTTGGCGACATATCATATAGTTTCATGACTTGTTGATACTCTCTAACCGATTGTGCTAAATGAGTTGTAATACGCAAATTTCGTTCTTTTGCAAATTCTTTTACTTTCTGATATGTTTCAGGTAGAACTAAATCGGTCGCTTTTGGGCACATCAATGTCCGAATTCTTCCTTCACCAGCTCCCTCCCAATCTTCATATAAATGGACAGCTCGTTCAAAAGCAGCTTTCCCTTTTTCTGGAAGAAAAGAATACTTACCTTTCTGCATTTCTTTCAGATCAACCTCTTCAATATCAGATGCCAGATAGACACGATTTCCTGCCTTTTTTACCGCTTTTGCGAATCCCTCTGGATAGGTGTAAATGACAAGCGAA
Source organism: Flexilinea sp. (assembly GCA_026645735.1). GTDB lineage: Bacteria > Chloroflexota > Anaerolineae > Anaerolineales > Anaerolineaceae > Flexilinea. Next base: position 33,491 of record JAPKMT010000031.1, on the reverse strand, counting down.
GTTGTGCATCCGCCATAAACGAATTCGGCAGCGGAAGCCAAACCAAGTGTTTCCATATCCTCATCTAATCGATAACCTTCAAGAGGAAGATTGACCTGATAGAAATCCCCGATTAACTCATATAATCCTCGGAAATATTGCTGTAGATGCGCATGAATATTGACAAATCCCGGCATAACCAGGTGATGCTCAAAATCATACACATAATCAGCTTCTGGTTGAGTTTGATCTTCATAACCAATCTGTCTGATTCGATCATTTTCAATAAATATCCAGCCTCGTTCGATAAATGTTCTTTTCCTGTCGAATAAAGCAATCATTGCATTCTTGATTAATGTAGAAGTCATAAGATTAGCTCGCTTATATTCCTAAATATGCTTTTTGAACCATTTCAGATTTCATGAGTTCTGCTCCGGTTCCTTCTAAAACAATATTTCCAGTTTGCAAAACATAAGCGCGGTCTGCCAAATCAAGCGCCCGTTTTACATTTTGTTCCACCAGCAATACGGTAATTCCCTGTTGATTAATTTGTTGAATATTTTCAAATATTCGGGCAACAATATTTGGTTGCACACCCAGAGAAGGCTCATCAAACATAATCATTCGAGGATTGCACATTAATGCTCTGCCAATAGCACATTGCTGCGCTTGTCCACCGGAAAGCGTTTCTGCTTTTTGTGATGATCGTTCTTTTAGAATCGGGAAAAGGTCATAAACTTTTTCGATTTGCTGCTGAATAAAAGTAGTTTCTTTTCTTTTGGTCCATGCACCAAGGGTCAAGTTTTCATAAACAGTCATTCTCGGGAAAAGACGCCTTCCTTCTGGAACATGAGAAATACCCATCTCAACCGTCTTGAATGCTTTCATGGAACTGATTTTCTTTCCATCAAACCAAATTTCACCGGCTGAAAGGCGATTAATTCCGCAAATAGCCCTAAGCATAGTGGATTTACCTGCACCGTTTGAGCCGATCACAGCAACCAGCTCCCCCTCATTAATATGCAGAGATACCTCGTGCAGTGCAATAATCTCTGAATATTGAACACGAATCGATTTCAACTCCAATAACATTATTCGCCCCCCAAATAAGCCTCAATCACTAAAGGATCTTTGGATACTTCTGATGGTAGTCCTTCTGAAATCACTTTTCCGTTTTCAAGGACATACACTCTGTCAGATAATGGCATTACAACCTCCATAACGTGTTCTACCAGAATGATTGACGTGCCTCGGTCATTAATCTTCCGAACAAATTCGACCGCTTCTATGGTTTCAGCTGCGTTTAGACCAGCCATCGCTTCATCCAACATTAATATATAGGGTTCCGTTGCCAATGCCCGCGCAATTTCCAGGCGTTTCTTATATGCCAGCGTCAAATGGGCTCCTGTGTAATCGATAAATCTTGTCATTCCAAGAAAATCGATTATTTCACGGGCTTTTTCTTCCGCTTCTACTGGTGATTTGGATTTTAAGAGAGAGCCGATCATCACGTTTTCTAAAACTGTCAAAGCTTTAAAAGGCCTTACGATTTGGAATGTTCTTGCAATCCCCAAGGGAGTTCTCCGATGAGGTGATAATTTTTGAATTGCATTTCCACGAAAGATAATTTCTCCAGAATCAACTTTATAAACCCCGGATATACAGTTAAATAATGTGGTCTTACCGGATCCATTGGGTCCGATTAAACCGATCATCTCCCCTTCTTCAACCGAGATATTAACATCATTATTCGCTGTAATCCCGCCAAATTTTTTGCAAATATGCTTACATTCCAGAATTGTCATGATTGCTCCTAACAATTGGTTCTTTCATCCATTTTGAGATTCCAGAGAAAATCTTAGCATGTTCTTTGAACCAGCCTAGAATTCCGCTTGGTCGATAAATGGCGATTAAGATGATCACAAAACCCCAAAGCATCTGATCAAATGCTTTTCCAGATCCGCCTATCCAGCCACGAATTAATTCACCGGTTGGGATAAAAATAATCGCACCAATCAACGGTCCCGCAATAGTCGCTATTCCACCCAAAGTAGCGCTTAATATAAAATTATTGGACGTTATGCTGTTATAAACACTCATCGGATCAACATACAGCATGTATTGCGCATAAAAGGTTCCGGCAACGGATGCCAAAGAAGCACTGATGATTCCAACAATCTGAAGATTTTTCATCACATCCACTCCAAGACTTTGTGCTGCCAATTCATCTTCTTTCATTGCTCGTATATAAAAACCTAATTTGGATTTGGATACCTTATAAACCAGGAAATAACTAAGAACGAGTAAAAACAAAACAATGTAATAGTATTGTGTCTTATTATTTGCAAATTGGAAATCAAATATTGATGACTTCCGAAGCAGGGGCATAAAAACCCCGCGTGAATCTCCAACCCATCGCCAATTCAGGAATATTGCCTGAAGCGTGAAAGTAAACCCAAGCGTTGCCATTCCATAATAGGCAGGAGTAAGTTTAAATGTCGGAAAACCAACGATAACTGAAACTGATGATGAGACCAACATTCCGATAACCATGCCGAACCAGGGAGAAATGCCGTATTTTGTAAATAAAACAGCCGAAGAATAAGCACCGAGCCCAAAAAATATCGCATGACCCATCGAGTATCGTGATCCATAACCGCTCAATACATTCCACGCCTGACCACCAATCGCCCACATACATGTGAGGATTGCTAAATTCCGAATGTAGTTCGAGGTAAAAATATGCGGGAATGATATTAAAAATATAGCTAATCCGAATCCGCCTATGACACGAAAAACCATACCGCGTGTGATTTTTTTTGTGTCATTCATCAATTGCTTTTCACTATCTTTCATGATTAATGCTCCTTTCCATTTCTAGCGTCTGCCCATTAATCCGCGAGGGCGGAACATTAACACAATCAAGTAGGTCAGATAAACCGGAATCAATTTATATTGCGGTCCGATTACATAACCAGACAACGTTTCAACAACCCCAACGATCAATCCTGCAATCAGTGATCCTTCAAAACTACCATATCCGCCTAAAGTCACCACGACAAAAGAAATATTGGAAAATGTTTCACCAACATAAGGATGGATATAGTAGAAATTTGTTAACAACGCTCCAGCAGTTCCAACACAGAATCCGGAAATCGTCCATCCAAGCAAAAACATTTTTTCTGTATCAATACCCATCATTTGCGCTGCACCATGGTCCTGTTCAGTCGCCTGCAGCGCCTGCCCTTCCGGTGTTCGCCGGATGAACCAGTAACATAAGCCATATGCGAGCAAAGCTCCGACTGCTCCAAAAAGAAGCGGTTTGCTGATATTGATTGCTCCAATGGAAATGGAACCTTCTACGAACGGATTGAGAACACTTCGATAATTTGGTGTAAAAACGAACTGAAGTGTTGAAGCAATCAGGATTCCTAATCCATACGTAGAAAACATTTGACCAAAACTGGACGGACTTCGCAGAACCTGGGAAATGATCAGCTTATGAGTAGCAATACCGACCAGTGTGGAAACAATAATACAGACTGGTATGCTTAATAAAGGATCCATCTTGAAAACTGACCATAATAGGAACGAAGTATACATAGATATTGTTACAAGATCACCGTGACAAAAGTTGATGATATTCATCAATCCCTGAATCAAGCTTAAGCCTGAGGCTACCAGAGCATAGAGAGCACCCATTAACAATCCTGTAATCAATATCTGAAGAAAGGTATTCAAATCTAATCCTGTCATGCGCTGTTTCTTTCTCTTAGATCAATAAAAAATATTTTTGTAAGGAAAAGTGGGGTAAAAAATTTTCTAAAAAAATCTCTAACCTCACGCTTCCTTCGATCGCCAGGTTGAATATGGCAGATTTTTTTGTTTTGAAATCAGCCTGCTGCATGTTATGCAGCAGGCTTGTAATTATGGATAGTTTATCTTTCATCCCATGCAGGATAGGGCACATAGTCGCCATTTTTCATTTCGGCTGGCCACAGATTTACAAATTTGAAATCTTCCTGAGCCTGAACAACGATGGCACGAGCTAAAATATTCTGGCCGGTTTCATCAAACTGAACTCCGGCAAACGGAAGGATAATCTCTTCGCCTTTGATGTCAGTCTGTGTTAAAGCCTCACGTAATTTTTCCGGATCGGTGGATCCGGCACGATTGATTGCATCAACCAGAACTTGAACGGAAGTAATAACACTTCCCTGATTCTCATTAAATTTTAAGTCAGGATAATGCTCTGAAAAATAGTCATCCGTAATCAAATTAACAAATGGAGCATCTTTCTTTGTATATACTGTGCGGAACACTGTCCACCAGCCATCAGGTCCGAGAGTTTCACGATAGGAGAAGTTCAATGGTTTTCCATCTGCATACACATACATCTTCGGAGTATATTTTTGTTCCTTAAACGTGCGCATGAACAACATCGCATCTGCAACATAGGAAGCCTGGAATAAAATATCCGGATCCTTAGCCACGACACGCTGAACTTCAGAGTTGACCTGTGTCGTTGTTGATGGATAAGAAATCTGATCAACTACTTCGAATCCATATTTTGGCGCTACCAGTTTTGCAATATCCGCAACGTCAGAACCCCAAAGGGAGTTTTCATTAAGAACCATGACAGTTTTATATTCTCTGCTGGTGTCTTTATCCGCTTCTTCCCGCATTGCGGTGAACAGGTTTTCAACAAAAATCGCATCGTTACCAAAGACACGGAAGAAATATTGGAAACCACGAGATGTTAAGGTTGGGGAACTGGCAGAATCGCAGATAAATGGAATTCCATAACGTTTGGCAACCTGGCTGGCTGTGGTTGAGACGGAACTGTTGAATGCACCAATCAAAGCCACAACACCTTCCTGTGTGATCAGTCTCTCTGCTTCATTTTGTCCACGTTCTGGAGTAGCCTGAGAGTCACCGTAAACAATTTCAATCTTTTTGCCGTCAAGTGCTGGAATTCCGGCAGTTTCAGCAAATTTTAATGGAGCCCATTCAGGGTGTTCATTATTAATGATTTCTTCTGCTAGCTCGCAGCCGGCACGATATTCAAATCCAGTCAATGCCTGATTCCCTGAGAGTGGATACACGACACCGATTTTCACAGTATCATCTGCAGCGCTCACGCTGCTGAAACATATGCTTGTTAAAATTACTGCAAGCAATATAACGGGGATAAAGCTTTTCTTCATTTTGTTTCCTTTCTATTTTCTATCTGTTTCCCTGACTTATTAAAATTATAAAAAAAAACAGGAAAGTCCAAGTGTGCAAATGCACATTGAAAAACCTGGAAGTCAGTAGAAATTGAAATTATTTAGGCAAATAACATTGTGCACTTTTTATATAAGGGATGAAAGCTCATGATTTTCCCATATTTCACAAGAAATTCTTTTTATTATTCATAAGCATAAATTCGATTGATTGCACACATCTCGACAACGATTCAACAGCGCACGTGTTCATCCAATTGACACATGTCAAGCGGGCGAGTTCATGCTCAGTTGACTTCTGTTGTAAAATTGGAATAGGTATCAACTGAAATTTATCGCAAAAAATAAAAAAGCACTTCACAGATTGGGATAACGCAAGGTTTTTAATGGAATGATTCTAATCTCTTAGCAGCGCGATGCTGTAATAGCAACATAGTCAGTCACAAAGGCAAATTATGAAAAAAAATATCCTTTTTAAAATACTTATCGGGATGATCGCAGTTTTTCTCCTGTCATCCGCGATGCTTGCTTACCAGGAAAACATTGAAAATGCATCAACAGCGCTTCCGCCGATAACCGAACCGGATCTGACAGAATCACCGGAACAAATCGTCGAAACTGAGGCTGTATCTCCGATTGAAACATTGCCGGTTCCTATCGAAACTACCGTTTTGACTGAAGTTGTTCCATCGGAAAGTATTGAAAATCTGGAAAGCACCATAGAAGCAACAACAGAAACCAGCACTTCGACGCCTACAGCCGTTGCAGCAACCGCGATTCCTGCTTCACCGGCATCGTTGCCGCTGTTCAATCCTCTGACCGGACAATCGATCCAGCAGCCGGAATTTTTAACATACCCGCCGGTTCTGATACCGGTATCCCGCTATCCGGATGGCAATCGTCCTTCCGCGGGTTTGAGCCAGGCGCCCTGGGTATTTGAAATGTATGCAAATACCGGCGAGTCCCGACCGATTGCGCTCTTCTATGGATCCCTGCCGGAATCCACCAAAGGGATGGATCCATACGTCGGAGCAATGTCCGGAGCTTTACTGGGACTGGAATCCCTGCGGAAACAATATCAGGCGCTGCTACTGACAACCGGTAATCCGCAGTATGTTGAAGACGCCGGTATTCTAAACAACGAAAAGTGGTTTGGTTTGAAAGGTGACGAGAAATATCCGGACATTCCGGTTTCTCATATCCAAAATTATCTGGAAAAATGGAAAAAACGCCTGGTAATTCCTGATGTTCAGGGATTAACCATACCGTTTTCGATTGGTATACCCAAATCGGGGGAGAACGGCCAATCCCTTTTCATGCGGTATGCAGGCTTTAATCAAATTCTTTGGCAATTTGATCCAAAAGACGGCCTTTATCACCGATCACAAAATTCTTCCTCAAATCCGGAAATCGTTGCGGATTTGGATTTCCTTAACGATCAGCAAATTGCGGTTCAAAATCTGATTGTTCTCTTTGCGGCACATTCACTGGTTGGAGCAGAAGGCAATTTTTCAGTTGATTTCAATTATGTGGAAAAGAATCCGGCGCTTGTCTTCCGTGATGGCATTATGTATCGTGTTTACTGGACGACCAAATCCGAAGCGTATGAGAGAGAAACAGAAAGAATGCGCCCAATCCGTTTTATCGATGATTCCGGAAATGCGTTTCCATTAAAACCTGGGCATAGTTGGGTTCATATCCTGTCAACCGGCAATCCGTATTATGAAATATCCAATGCGCTTGGAAGCGAAGTATCCAAAGGGACAGGTTTCTGGAAAGTCCCATACATATCCATTAAACCAGGAGAAAAAGAAATAGCACTGGCAGAAAATGAAGAATTGTCAGCAATTCTTCAAGAAACAAAATAATGCATCGAATCTGAAAAAAAAAAACAGCCGTTCTCTGGAGTCGGCTGTTTTTTTTATAAATCATGAGTTGTATGAATCAATTGGGGAATCTTCTAACAGTATTTTAATTCCTTGCATCAAGTCGATTTTAGACAACATTACCGAAGAATTCTCTATTTTTGAAGCATTTTCGCCACTTCCATCACAAAGGTATCCAGTGCAGCTTTCGGATCTGTTTGACTGGTCTTGAACTCGAAATCCAAATCAACCAATCTTTTATAGATTGTGTTGATTTGATCCATTGAAAAATTGGATGCCTGCCGAATCAGTTTATCAGCAACATACTGTATCTGGTTTAGCTCTCTTTGAACACTATCGGAAGCACTTTTTTCATTTAAGATCTCTTTGGTTTGAATCAACAGACGAAACTGACGCACAATCATTGAAAAAAGGACGGGGATTTCCTGATCATCATACAGCCGGTGCAATGTTCGCAGCGCGTCACGGGCATTCCCGGAAACCAGAAAATCCACCATATCAAAAACACTCACGGGCATGGAGCCAGAAACCAGATCCTGCACATCCGTGATATCAACAGGACGCTGATAATCAACGAAAAGAGACAGTTTCTCCAATTCAAACACTGCTGCTCGGGTATCATTTCCGACACTGGTGACCAGTGCCTGTGCGGCCGGACCTTCAATCTGCCCTCCCAGAACAGAAGCTTTCTTGATGATCCATTCCCGCATGGCCTGAATCGATGGCAGTTTGCACTCCATGATGGAAGCCCGATCGGAATTTTTTTCCGCCCATTTGCGCAAGAACGAAGTCTTTCCGAGCGTTATCCAGTCTTTTCGTTCCATCATGTCCGGTATCACCAGGTACAATAACGTCGAGGGTGGAATCGATTCCAGTAATTTAAGTAATCGCTGGTTTCCCTCTCTGCCACCGGCCAGTTGCAGCGGATTTTTTAAGATTACGATTCGTTTATCTGTCAGAAATGGAAGTGCAAACACAGCATTCGAAAAGTCATCACCGGAGAGATTCTTTCCGTCCAGTAATTGAAAATTCAAATCCTTCAAACCTGAATCAGCAGAAACTTTTTCAATTTTTCTGAGTTCCAAATCGATTGCTTCATCATCGTCCCCGTGCAGGATCCAGATATTTGGAGAACTATCCATTTTATTTTGTTCCCTGGGATGTCAGACTTGTTTCAACAAAAAAACACGGTTGTCCGAACAATTCGCTTGCATTAATTCCAATGATGCGCAGCCCTGACAAATCAGCGTCCGTTGTGATGTACTTCTGAGCTTTGATACCTAAAGGTTTTGAGATCATCACCATCGCACTGCTCATGGAAACCAGCGTTGAAAAACGGTTCCAGCGTTCTTTCCGGGAATTTGCGCCTGCCATCGTGATCATCGCTCCAAGAGCCGTACAAAAACCGGTCACTGCCAAATTTGTACCGCAACCTGGATGGATCGCCAGATGCTTTTCGCCATGCTGCAGCCTTGCCAAAGCCAAATCCGCCGCATCCTGAGCTTCCTGAATCGTCAACTGCCCAATCAGAAAGAAACCATTATAAATTGAATATCCAGAGAGCATTTTTTTATGATATTTTGTCTCGAGCACATGAATCGAAGCATGTTCCAACGCATGATTTTTGCGAATTTGAATCACAAAAGTCTCAATCGGAGTTTTGAATCTTGTTTTCAATATCGAATTCTCCATCATCCCTCTCGTTTCTATCAAATGAAATCACAATCAATAAACCAGTGATTCATGCTGCAGCGTTTAATCCTCTTTAATCGGGGGCAGTAATACTGCCTGGATTGCTTCCCGCAGTGATCGGACTTCAATCACCTGAATGCCTTTTGGAAATGTCTCGTTCCGTCGCAATGCATGCGGAATGACCGCTGTTGTAAAACCCAGTTTCGCAGCCTCTTTTAATCGGGCAGCTATCTTGCTGACGCCCCGAATTTCACCGGAAAGTCCAATCTCACCAATTAATACTGAATCTGCCCGAATCGGTTGATTTTTAACAGAAGATACAATCGCCGCAGCAATGGACAGATCAGCAGCCGGTTCAGAAATTTTCAAACCGCCGACGACGTTCACAAACACATCCTGTTCGCTTAATCGGACACCCAGTCTTCGAGTGATCACAGCCGTGATCAGGAAAAGACGGTTCATATCGATGCCGACAGGAGTACGACGCGGGTTTCCAAAAGCCGTGATGTTGGTCAAACCCTGAATTTCTACCAGAATTGGCCGCGTCCCTTCCATTGTGACGACAATCGCAGATCCGGGCGCATTGATCATGCGTTCCGCTAAAAATACTTCGGACGGATTACTGACCTCCACCAATCCTCGCTCAATCATTTCAAATACACCGACTTCAGAAGTCGGGCCATACCGATTTTTTACTGATCGCAGCAGACGCAGGGACTGAAAACGATCGCCTTCCAGGTATAACACAGTATCGACAATATGTTCCAGCACGCGCGGTCCGGCAATCATACCTTCTTTCGTAACGTGTCCGATCAGAAAAACGGTAATTTCACGATTTTTTGCCAGTTCGCGCAGACGACCTGCACACTCGCGTACCTGTCCGATGGACCCTGCGGTCGAATTTAGTTCAGATAATTGAACAGTTTGGATTGAATCAATGATTACAAACTGTGGATTAATTTTTTGGATTTGATCCAGAATCGATTCCAAATTGGTTTCCGTCAGGAGATAAAGCTCCTCCGGGATTTTCTTGTTTCCTGCGGCAAAATCTTGAATCCGGGATGCCCGCATTTTTATCTGATGTTCGGATTCTTCCCCGGAAACATACAAGACTGTTCCTTTTTCAGCAATTTTAATGGCAGTCTGCAGGAGCAGCGTTGATTTTCCAATGCCGGGATCCCCTCCGATCAGAATAACGGAACCTGGAACGATTCCGCCGCCCAGAACCTGCGACAACTCTGCAATTCCCGTATCAATTCGCTGTTCATTTTTTAAATCAATATCATTCATCCGGGTTGGTTCGGATGGATGAAGTTTTTGTCCATTGCCAGCGGCAATCATTTTTGAAAGCGGAAGATCCGGTATGATTTCTTCAACCATCGTACCGTACCCGCCACAGCTCGGACAGCGTCCCAAAAATTTTGGATTCATCCGGCCGCATTGCTGGCAGACATATTGCGTATATGATTTTCCCATGAGACAATTATATTCTTATTTTTCTGCGCTGGAATTTCAAGCAACGATTCAAAATTTGGAAAAGCATTTCCATATTTCGAATTGCTGTTTCAAGATTCTCTCTGATTCCAAACATTAACCTTGCTTTCCCTGAAGCGTGAAAGGTTTGAACATTTTTCTGTAATAAGAAAGTTGGAGAAGATAAAATGCTGTTCCCGCTTCATTGGAACTGCCTGTCAGATTTTTAAATTTCTGACTTTTCACGAAAACTAAAAAAATCCTATACAATTGAAGATACAAGAAAAAGGAGGAACTTATGCAATTTGTTATGATCTTTTCTTTGGCAGTCGCAGTCCTCGCTGTGATGTTTTCGATGCAAAATACAGAATCTGTTCTATTGAAATTCTTTGTATGGGAATTTCATAGTCCATTGGCAGTATTAATGCTGATTGCATTAACGATAGGAGCAATTTTAACCACCCTTTTAACGATTCCCGGCTGGTTTCGATCCAAGAAAACAACCAGCCGCCATCATAAAGAAGTTGTTGAACTGGAAGACAGCCTGGCAAAATATCGAACCGATTTGATCGATACCCAAAACAAAAATAAAGATTTACGCCAGAGAATCCTTGAATTAGAAGAAACAAAACAGAACCTCGAAAAAACTTATCAGGATACCAACCGCGAAATTGATGACTTGCGGAGTGCACTCGGCAATGCGAAATTGACGGTGGAAGAAGCGGAACAAGCAAAGAAAGAGGCGATTGCAGCGCGAAATGAAATGGACGCAGCGCTGTTAGAAATGGAAGCGAAGCTTTCCTCTCCATTATTCAAAAATCAGGAAACCGTTGAAAATGTCCAGGGACAGCAAACTCCGATCAGCTTGTCAGAAGAGCCCCATTGGAATCAGATTCCGCAATCACAACCTGCTCCGTCCGCCGAACTCCCCAGCGATATCAATTCGGACATTCCCGTAGCCTCTGAGGTAGTACCTTATCCCGAGAATGCAGATGAAAAAGTTGATGAGGATAAAAAAAAAGAAGAAAAAAACGAATTTTCTGATTCGTTGAAATAAATGGCAACCCCATGAAAAAAGCAACCCTGCAAAAAAAACGAATACTTGGATTCCTGCTTCTGATCCTGGTATTTTCCTGTGGATTTTCTCCTGCTCTGCAGGATGAACCCGCGTTCTTCCCTGCCGGCAGTCTCATCTGGTCACCAGATGCCAGGAATATGCTGCAAATCAGCCAATCTGCGATCATCCGATATGCGATTCCCCAATTAAATCCGCAAGTACGATTTGAAACACACCTGGAGAATCAGGAGATTGCCGGTTTTTGCGCCAAAAATCAGACAGCAGTCATCATCGAAGACAGGCAGAAAATTGTGTTTTATGATGCATCCAATGCCGAAATGATCCGAGAAATTCTGATTCCTTTCGACGCATATGGTGGATCCTGTTCACCCGACGGGTCCTCTTTTCTGGTTTACTCAGCGGATGAAATTTCAGCTTCTCTTTGGGATGTAGAAAGCGGAGTGGAGCAAAAAACCCTTTCAGGCTTTTCCACTGCCGCTCCAGTATACAGTGTTAATTTTTCTCCGGACAATACCGCTCTCCTGTGGCATGCCAGAGCTTCTTTTCAACTGCAGGAGATTGAAAGCGGACGACTTTGGAACAGCATTGATCTTTGGGATTTCGTGGATGTCTATACGCTCTCTCCGGATTCGAAAATACTGGCCACTGCAATTTTCACAGAAGATGCGCTGCAGTACACAGTAATTTTTTGGAACGCTGAAAGCGGAGAAGAAATCAACCGGGTTCTTCTGTCAGATCAGCCAGCCCGATCGATCACTTTTCACCCGGACAATCAACGGGTGATGATTGCGGACAATACCCATCTTTATCAAGTCAATTTGGCCGATTTTAAAATCAGCAGCAAAGAATTATTCCCGCTATCCAATGTGGATGATCCGGACCAGTCCGAACGCATCCAACAGATTTCGTTCTCTCCGGACGGCAATTTTCTGGGTGTTCTGACCAATAAAGCCCAGGTATCGCTCATTCAACTGGATCAGAAGTAATACAGCAATTTGAAATATGGAAATGTTTTTCGAATAGAGAAAGTAAATTTGTTGTTCTTATAGTTTTGCGCTTCGCGCAAAACTATAAGAACAACAAAGAATTCTTTTCATATTTGGAATTACTGGAATTAATAGTTTTTTCTATGCCCGGTATAAAGCCAGACCAACCGCATCCCGTACTTCCAGCATTGTCTGATCAGCAATTTTTCGTGCCCGATCAGCGCCATCATAAAGGATCTCCCAGACCTGTTCCGGTTTGCTCTCGAATTCATGCCGTCGACTGCGCAGCGGTTCCAAATAATTATTGAGGTTGAAAGCCAGTTTTTTCTTGCAATCGACACATCCAATGCCGGCAGACCGGCATTCGCGATCAATCTCATCCACCTCAGCCTGAGACGAAAACATTTTATGGAAAGAAAATACATTACAAACATCCGGATTGCCCGGATCGGTGCGGCGGATTCGCTGTGTGTCCGTGACCATCGTCATCACCCGTTTGCGGGTAGTTTCCGCATCTGCTGCGATTTCGATCTCATTATCCAGGCTTTTGCTCATTTTATTGACGCCATCCAGACCCATCACTTTTGTAAATTGCGTTACCTTCATCTGTGGTTCGACCAGTACCGCTTTGCCCACCCGATAATTGAAGGTTCGAACTACTTCGCGCGTAAATTCCAGGTGCGGAGCCTGATCAATACCAACCGGAACTGCGCCTGCTTTGTAGAGCAAGATGTCCGCGCTCATTAATACAGGATAGCCAACCAGACCATAATTCACATTATTCGGATGCATGCGGACTTTCTCTTTGAATGTTGGCAAATCCGTCAGCTTTCCCAGTGAAACTACCATGGAAAGAATTGTGTGAAGCTCCATGACCTGAGGGACATGGGACTGAATGAACATGATGGATTGTTGCGGGTTAATACCTGCAGCCAGCCAGTCCAATGCCATTTCAAGGCAGTTTTGTTTCAGGTCAGCCGTAGTCTCTACTGTGGTTAATGCGTGAATATCAACGATGGAATAAATACAGTCGTTATCCTGCTGCAGATCGACATAATTTTGAATTGCCCCTAAAAGATTCCCCAGGTGCTGCCGTCCCGTCGGACGAGCTCCGGAAAAAACGAGACCTTTTTTGTTCTCCATTGTAAAAAAAATCCTTATCCTGTAGAATGTTTAACGATGTCATACGAATCATCGGTTTATCCTTGTTTCCCCTAATTGTAATATGAAACAGGGGACTTGACAGCGCTTTTGTAGCAGCGAATCGAAATATGAGTAAGATTATTTGTTGTAGTGTTGTTTTTGCGCTCCGTGCAAAAACAACACTACAACAATTTTTCTCTTTTTTGTCAAAAGTCTTTTCAAATTTCGAGTTGCCGGAGTTTTCTGCATCCTGAACCTGCAGCAAAGACTTCATTAAAGCTATTGAGGGGTAAAAGCGCCTTTCCAGATCCTGTTTCTCAGTTAACCGGGCAGGAAGCGCAAAATTGGAAAAACCAAATTGGAATTTTCGATAATACTGATAAATATGTCAAAAGTACCCATAACTAAGAGAATCTTTGATCTCCTCCTGACCTTTGTTGCAATGATTGCAGCGCTTCCGGTGATGGCATTGATTGCTATCCTTGTTCGGATAAAAATCGGATCACCTGTACTTTTCAAACAACCCAGACCCGGTTTGCATGAAAAAATATTTACCATTTACAAATTTCGCACGATGCGGCAGGTTTATGACCAGCAAGGGAAGCTTTTACCGGACGATCAGCGCCTGACACATTTTGGCCGTCTTTTACGAACCACCAGCCTTGATGAATTACCGGAACTTTTCTGCGTTCTGAAGGGAGAAATGAGCTGGGTTGGTCCACGTCCCCTTCTAATTCAATACCTGGATCGTTATTCTGAAGAACAACATCGCAGGCATCTGGTTTTACCGGGAATCACAGGATGGGCACAGGTCAATGGCCGGAACGCAATCAGTTGGGAAGAAAAATTTGCGCTTGACGTGTGGTATGTGGATCATTGGTCGATCTGGCTTGATCTAAAAATACTGGTTATGACCGTGATCAAAGTACTGAAACGGGAAGGAATTTCGGCCAACAATCAAGCTACCATGGAAGAGTTTCAAGGTTCGAAACCCCCACAATAAATCAGCAATTCAAAATACGGATTGACTTATCGAATAGAGAAAGAAAGTTTGTTGTTCTTATTGTTTTAAGCGAAGCGTAAAACAATAAGAACAATAAAAAAATCACAAAAGCATTCATTTCATAGATCAAATTACTGACAATAAATGGATTGCAGCCATTAATTTCAGAAATTTTTAAACTATTTCGTATATGCATCCGCCGGTTGGGGATCATAGGGGAACACCATACCGAAGATCAGATCTGCATATACCTTTTGCATGTCGGTCTTTTTCCCTTCGTTGAAGGATCCACCGATACTTCCGAGTCGGACATCCAGTTCGGGAATCACCAGTCCGGAGGCCAGCGCTGTCGGATCAGCTAAAAGAATCTGATTCACGGCACCGCCCAGGTCGATTCGGATGCCAGCCAGCCATTTGCTCTCTAAACCGGCAGGCGGATCATTTACCCCGATGACACTGACATCCAGCGATAACATTTTTTGATATACATCATCACTGGCAGCTTCTTCAGAAACAAAATAGGTGTAAATATAATTTGATTGGATCTGATCGATACCGGCAACCCATTCCTGCGGTGTGGCAGCAGCCGGAAGCATAACAGCCAGCGGAAAGGCTACAAAGGGTGCGATGCTGGATACACATGTCCCGCAAAAATACTGTGCCCCATTCTGAAAAACCTCCTGCGTACGGCCGCCCAGAAACAGTGAATCATTGGGGAGCAAACCGGCGCCACGCCAATCATAGGCACTCAGGGCAACAGCATAACCGCCCAAAAATGTTTCAAAAGCCGGATCATAACGAATTGTCCAGACATTTGGAAGATTCTGATCTGTCCTGTCAATCGTAATAAATTTTGTCTGAGGGAACCTGCCGGCAATTTCGCTCAGATTCTCCACGATTTTTGGAAAAATTACCACATCCGTTGCTTCCGTTATTTGATCTTCTGTAAAAGCGGTTGTTTCCGTGATCTCTGCCTGTCCTTCCGGTAGAGACTGAATTCCGGAGCGGATCCGGTCGAGGATACCGGCATTTGTGTCTGCAGTTATGACCAACAGCACTTTCTGAGGATCCGGAATCGGAGTAGATGTAGGAACGATTTCTGCGGTTTCTGTCGCAGCCAGCTGAGAAAGATCCTGCGTCGGAGTTAACGGCTGTTGCGGAGTTTTTGGAATATTACATCCGGTCAGTCCGATCAGAAGGAACAAACAGGAAAGAATCATTTGATACCGATTTTTTCTCGGTTTATAATATTTTTGCATAAGCTGCCAATTTTTTCTGCCTTTAACCAATATATATTCTTTCACTAACAATGACGCTTTCCGACAAGTTTTCTCTTTTTTCTCAAAAGGCTTTTCCAAATTTCGAATTACTGAAATTGCGCAAAAAACTGCAAATCATAATGTATTATAATAAAAAGAACATTAAATAACCAAAATATGTAAATTCTTCTGGATTGCGAGCCTTAACATCTTTCATAATGGAATTTGTTTTTCATGCCTGAAGCGGAACATGCCATCACAAAAAGACGGCCGCTTTTTTTACTCGAATTAAATCGTTCCTGTTTTTTGTCAAAGCAAGAAGACAAAAGAAATGAGAAAAAGTGGATTTTGAAAAAAAATGAGGGTAACGTGAACAATACCGACAATGACAGCCGCGCAAGAATGCGATATCTTAAGAGAGGAATTTTCTCAAATCCCGATAGTGACAGAAAGCTCTATTTTAATGAGCTATCCCACCGACTGATTCCTTCGCTGAGCTTTTATATTTTTGCGATTATCTCTGGTTTAGCCTGCGGTGTGGCATTCATGCTGAATTCGAAAGAACTGATTGTTCTGACGCTGGCATTAATCCCGTTTATGGGACCATTCTTCGGTGTTTCGCTTTCTTTTACAGCCGGATCATTTTCTTTCCTCTGGAAATCGTTCCTGAAATTTTTACTGGCAGTCGCTCTGTTCGTTCTCAGCGCCTTTGGTATCGGGGGCATCGGACCGATCTATAATCGGTTATCCGCTGAAATGATTCAATATTTTTCTTCCGTCCAAACCATGATCATGATCATCACGGCCATCAGCGCATTTCTGGCGGTTTTTTATATCTCCAACAATCCGCAGCAAATCCCGCAGGCCCTTTCCAACGGTGCGATGTTCGGAATACTGCTTCCGCTTGGTCTGGCAGGGTATTGCCTGAGCCTTCGCATGACAGCGCCGCTGCTCTCCAGTCTGCAATGTTCGCTGATTTATGCACTGATCGGATTGACTGCTGCAACCCTGGCATTCTGTATCCGGCGCCTGTTTATGCCAAAAGCCGCATCGTTGATTCTGACCTGCCTGATCTTTGCCGCCTGCACCGTTTTTCTGCTGGATTTCTTTCAGGTTATCCAGGTTGATTTTTCAAAAAGATTCCAGACTGCAAAAGAAAGTGTCATCGCACTGGTTCTCCAACCGACGGCAACACCGACCATGACACCGACCCATACCGCAACCCTGACACAAACATCCACTTTTACCGCAACTTTCACTTCGACCAATACCCTGACTCCGATTCCGCCTACCGCCACATTCACACCGACACAAACGCCGACGAATACAGCCACACCAACGAATACCCTGACTCCGATTCCGCCTACCTCCACCGCCACAGCGACCAACACACCCACGAAAACTTCTACACCAACGCGTACCCTGCGCCCCAGCAAGACGCCAACCATCACCTTTACACCCTCGCCGACAATAATTTACGGCATTGTCTTCGTTCCGAATGATGTCGGACTGCTGGTTCGTGAACGGCCTGGTTTTGGCTCCAACGTGATGAAAAGCCAGAACAATGGTTCACTGCTTGAAATTATCGGGGATGAGACGCAAGTCGCAGACGGCATGTCCTGGATTCATGTGCGGACCAATGATGGACTGGAAGGCTGGGTGTCGCAATCACTCCTGCGCACCGCCACACCGGGTCCCAATTAATCCAGTATTTCGAAATTTGAAAAGAATTCTTTAATCAATAAGCATTTCCATATTTCGAATCGCTGGAATTAATCCATCACGCTCGCTTTTTTTAAACAAAATCTGCTGAAAAAATATCCTCATACTTCGAACAGGAGCGGTCCAAAGAAAAATGCTTTTGAATCCGCTTTTGGCCGTTGCAGCCCTGTTTTTCAGATTGTTCCGGATGGTCGAGCATTTCGACCATTTTTTTTGCCAGAAGGCTGCTGTCGCCAAAAGGGATCAGCGTGCCAGTATCAGCACCATTTACAACCTCAGCAATACCTTCCAGGTCACTGGCAATAACCGGCAATCCGGCGCTCATGGCTTCCATCAGGGAAACCGGCATTCCTTCCGTTTCGGAATACAAAACAAATAAATCAGCCGCATTCAGTAACGCTGGAATATCTGCGCGGTTCCCCAGAAGAGAAAAAACGTTCTCCAGCCCATGAGTCTGAATCTGTCTGGTCAGGCTGTCCTGCAGGGGACCTTCTCCGGCGATATAAAAGTGCACATCCGATCTGTGCTTTCGGACAATTGCCGCCGCATCGATCAGTAGATGCTGCGCTTTTTCCGGCACCAGCCGCCCGACATTAATGACCATTTTATCTACAGCCTGCAGTCCCAGATTTGCACGTGTTTCAGCACGAATCGAAATATCCTTCTCAATAGGACGAACCCCGTTGAAGATGACCCGCATCTTATCATCACGGATGCCCTCCTCAAGCGCCTGCTTTCTGGCGCGGGATGAGACGCAGACAAAATGCGTCGTCATGGAAGAATTAATGATGGCGGTATGCAGTCTGGCACGCAGTTTGGAGAAATTGACAAATTGCCCATGATGGGTTGCCACACGAATCGGCACTCCGCATAGCCAGGCGATCGGAATGCCGATCAGATTGGCATCGTGTGTAAAACATTCCATCGCCTGCGGCTTGAACTCGCGAATCGCTTTATCCAGGCGCAGCAATCCAGGGAGCAAACCGGAAAGATTCTTGATAGCGCCGCCTCCCCGCGTATAGGTGGACAAAACTTCAATCGGAAACGGATACTGCGCCTGCCATTCGGACCGTTTGCCGTCCTTATCATAATAAAAGATGACCAGCACGCGCCAGCCTTTCGCATGGAACCAGGATGCCTGATCCAAAAGCACACGCTGTGCGCCGCCCGTTGTGATTTGTGAGCCAAAAAAAATGATTCCACATTCGTTCGACATAAAAACCCTTAAATAAAGCGCTTTTCCAGATCCAGCAGAAAACGCTTGAGTGGCAGCCCGCCGCCATAGCCTCCCAGCGATCCGTCCGCACTGATCACACGGTGACACGGAACCACAATCGCAATCGGATTGCGATGGTTGGCCTGTCCAACCGCTCGCGTGGCTTTTGGATTGCCGATCGCCGCTGCAATGTCTTTATAGGAGACCGTCGCTCCATACGGGATTTCCTGAAGCTGCTTCCAAACCTGCTGCAGGAACGGAGTGCCGGATAACCTCAGCGGCAGATCGAAAACCTTCCGTTTTCCTTCCAGGTATTCATCCATCTGTCGAAAAGCGAGCTGCAGCAGCTCCGTTTCTGCTTTTGTAGAATTTTCAGGGATTTTCTCATCCTGCAGACTGATTTGGATGATCGCAGAATCTTCTTCGGTAATACAAATCGGTCCGAGCAATGTTGAATGGGAACAGGAATAGCGCATAGGGTCTCCTTTTTGTGTGCTCATTAATTCTACAACGGATTTTCATGCTGACAGCCAATCCGTTGATCCGTAATATTTTTTTTGAACCTGCGATCATGATTTTTCGTAAAGCACGGACAAGGAAAAATTTTTTATTGGAGATTTATCGGTAGCGTTATATAATAGCCCGTGAAGACCCGGAAGAAAACCAACGCATCCCCAAAGCAGCCGATTTCGTTGAACCGGTCCTCATCGAAATTTTCTAAGATAAAAAACACTTTTCATATCACAAGGGGGGGTCCATCCATGACCGTTTCAGAAGTTGCAACAAAGATGATTCAATATTCACAAGGAAATCTGCAGGATATCAATCATTTCTTGAAAGTTTATGCGTATGCAAAAATTATTGGAGAATGTGAACAGCTTGACAGAGAAACGCAAACTGTGCTTGAGGTGGCAGCCATTTTACATGATATTGCATGTCCATTATGCCGTAAAAAATATGGAAATGACGCCGGTCCGCTTCAAGAAGCGGAAGGTCCGGCGCTGGCCAAAGAATTTCTCAATAATTGCGGTTATCCTGACGAATTCGTTGAACGCGTTGCCTTCCTGATCGGGCATCACCATACGCTGAAAGATATCCAAGGCATGGATTACCAGATTTTGATCGAAGCCGATTATCTTGTCAATGCGGATGAAAATAAATATTCGGAAGCAAATATTTGTACGATGATGGATCGCGTCTTTAAGACCAGGACCGGTATCTCCTTATTAAAATCGATCTACGGAATCTCGTAAGCGATGCTGTGTATTCATTGATGCACCTGGGTGGAAGATGCAGCCGTGCAGGCTTGCATTGGCATCAGCAAGGTCCATCGTGTTGATGCCTGCCTGGTGGATGTCGGGCAGCTTCCTTTTCGTCTGAATCATCCTTGTTCCCAAGGGGATCAGCGATTCGAAATATGGGGAGAATTATTTGTTGTTGTGTTGTTTTTGCGCAGAGCGCAAAAACAACACAACAACACTTTTTCTCTTTTTTTTCAAAAGGCTTCTTCAAATTTCGAATTACTGCAAGGGGACAGCCCGGGACGGGTTCTGCATCCTTCATGGTATAATATTTCCGTTATGCCTCGGTAGCTCAATAGGATAGAGCAAAGCACTCCTAACGCTTAGGTTGAGAGTTCGAGTCCCTCCCGGGGCACCTTCTTCCCATTTGGAAATACAAACTTACTGGAAAATAACGCTGGAAATCTGAGTAAACGGCATAGGTCATCCGGATGATCATCATTACCCGTGATATTGTGAAAAATTATTTTCACAAATTCAAGTTCCACTCGAACAGCCATTCAGAAAGTGGAACTGCCAGCATATTTGGTACGCTATTTTTTTTGGAGAATCGCGCCCATCTTACCAGAAAAGCTGCTTGCGAATATTAAAAAATTGTCTGAAGAAACGTTCGAATTTGACGGGAAAGAATACACGTGATATCAAGCCATACTACTGCAGTTGGTTTTCATCGACTCGTATCGCAGGCATAATCTCGATTATGCGTTAAGGATAATCGTTCGAGCAGCTGAAATGACAGCGGGATAACGGTTCGAAATTAGGAAATCAGAACGCCTCTCCTCTCGTTATTCTTTTCCAGTCTTCACCCATAAAGCAAGAAAACAGATGCGTGGCAGAGAATTTGCTGCTCTTATTCGAACAGCATTTTTTCATCGAAGCCTGTCTGGAAGTATTCAAAGAGAATTTCAGTATATATATGAGGAATTATTTATAATGTATCCCGAACACCATATATTGATTGGCTTCATTGTAAAGAACAGGTAAAGGACACCGAATTTTTAACGATTTCGTTATTTCTTTTTTGTAAAAAATGAGCTATACTTTAATTAGCTCATCTACCATGTGTAGAAGGAGTAACGGTGCCGTCCAATGGGGCGGCTCCCGCCTTTTTAAAGGCATCATATTCTTTCTGGAGCTTGTGTTTATGGTGTTCCTTAGTTACCATGTATGCGGTCCAGGGTAAAATGTAATTCTTGCGTTTTGACAGGATCACTAAATATTCCTGTTGTTCAAGCCATAAGCAAATTCGCCGATCACCTTTCCTCTCATTTTCCCAAATCTTAACGGATGGTTCAACTCCATTCTCTATAATGGGTCGTGGCCAACGAATCCGTTCACATCGACGGAAATCCGGCACGCGATCTGTCTCTTCATCGCCTTCTGAAATAAAATGCCAAAAAGTAGCTTCTTTTCCTTGAGTGATTGGACCGCGTTTTAACCCTAATTTAGTTCCACGGAAAGTTGGCTTGCTTTCGATGAAATCTTTTTTAAAATAAACGTATAACAATTCCAGGTATTTTTCCCAATTACCCGAACAGATTTCAAAAAGAACTAATGGCGGTAACCAGTCAGGCATGTTATTCATTTTTCCATTTCTATGAAGCATGCCAACGAAATAAATTTACTTTTCCCTCACGTAGCAAAGTGGTCCTTGTCAGGAGATAGCCAGATCTTTGACGCATTCGTTCAACCAAAGAAATTTTTGCACCATTGGTGGATAACCTTCGATTAGCGTATGAAATAATACCAATGAGTAAATCAGCCAATTGTAAAATTTCAACTTCATGTGATCGTACAATTTGTACACGTTCGACAATTTCGCGTTGAAAATCATATTTCTCATTACTCAACACTTCATGCAGTTTCGCGACTTTACTAGCGCTGCGAGTGTCTTTGATGTCCATATATATTCGGTAACTTGCCTCTGGACTTAGGATTACTTTCAGCATGTCGAAATACATTTTATAATACCAATCATCGTGAGTCTGTGAAAATTCTTGATGCCGTAATTCAGATTTATCAGGGACAATCAACGCTCGAAAGTGTAAATCGTCATCATCGAAAAAATAATCCAGAATATCTTGGTAAAAATCCAACTTGCCTTTTGATACTTTTACCCACTTAATTTCGAAATCCTTCGGTAGGTGGTGTTGTTCTTTGATTTCACGGATTCGAACCGCGATTTCAGGCACTTTATCAAGCGAGCACCATACTGCGCCCAAGACCATAATTGGTTGACCATCATTTTCCAAATGGCAACTTTCATCGCAATAGACATTAAAAATTGGGCGATTCAGGTGAACCTTCATTTTTGAACTCCATGCAACCTTCCCAAAAATATAGACCAATTATCAGCAACTCGAATTTTTGGGAACCCTATTGAGTTAAAAGAGGAAACTTGTTGTTGTGTTGTTTTTACGCTCCGCGTAAAAACAACACAACAACAAATAATCCCTCTCATAATTCAAATCACTACCAATCCATATTCTGAATTGCTGACCAATTATTCGTCTCAATGAGTTAATAACCAGCTTTTTTCGCTAAAAACAAACTCACGTACCTAAACAAACAAAAACCCATTATCAAATGCGCCGGGGAACTCAAAACGTTTTTGACCCTTTTCAAACGTCACGGTAATCATTCCATTGTCAAGCTCAATCACACTGCCAGCTCCGAACAAATTATGCCGCACGATAGAACCCACCGCTACACTGGATGTGTCCACTGTTGGTTTTTCTTCTATCTTCAATGGTTGTGGAGCAATGGGAGGTTTTATCCCAAAACTGGCTGTAATCAGCTCGGGCAGAGATACCTTATCTGGAGTTTTGCGAGTGTACTTCGGGTAGGGAACCGGTTTCGTGCTTATGGCTTCGACCGGTTCTTCCACTTCCTCCTGATCTTCATCCAAGTCCACAGAGAAGACCTCGTCCGGCAATTCCGGAACATAATCGGCTGACGGTTCCATCGTGACCTGCTGATTGTAAAACAACGTTTCGTATTCGCTGCGTTTGACGACAATATCCCAACCGCCGATATCCTCGCCCGCGTGCTTATCAATGCCGGTGTAGGAAAGACTGGAATCTTCATAACGCTTGAATTTAAAGATGGCATCATTCATGAGTGAACCGTTAAAAACATTCAACGAGACTAAAAGCTCAAAATCCTTGACATCCAGTCCGGTGACCTTCTTGAACAATCCGGGTTCCAACTGCGTGATTACGTCTTTCAGCGAGCGTTCACGATAGTCGGTCAAATACATGAAGATCGGAATGCGAGTGGCAAATTTGATTAACTTTTCCTGAATCTGTTTGCGCATCGATTTGTATTCTTTTTCTTCGTCGGTAAGTTCTTTTTTCTCCTTCGACGAAAGGTCATCGGTTCCGGCTTGTTTCGCCTTTTTGACCGTCTCGGATTTATTGATGATCGTCTCAATGTCGGCGTTCAAGCTACGGAACCCCTCAATTCGCATCAAGGCAGCCATCGCCTCTTTGTTGGCCATCAGCCGGGCTAACGTATCATTATCCACATTGACCAGCAAAGCGGATTCCCAACGTTTGGCCAGCAGCGTTGCCGATGTGCCCGCCATGGCAATATCCAATATATCCTGCGCGTTGATCTGTTTCATACTGCTGCCGTCATAAGCCAGCACGGGCAGAAAATTGATAAACTCCGCCACTTTCTTTTCCGGATTGCTCTCGTTGACGTTCAGCCGGCAGCTGTAATCAGAAATTTGCTTCAGGGCGCGGTCTAATGCAAAGTCAAACACATAGCATTCGTGCTTCATGATTTCACTGGTTCCCGCGCCGGTGGTGATTTCCCACGGGCTTTGCACGCGGAAAGCCGCCTGGAAATAGGTCTCCGGGCTTTTCAGGTTGCGCAGCATGAAGATGCCCGTCCAGGGGCGCACGGTGACGCCGGTGGTCAGTTTGCCGCAGGAAAGCGTGATCGTTTTCGTGGAAAGCGGATCGCCCATCGATTTTTGCACAGGTTCCAATGCAGCTACGCCGATACCGGCGGATGAACCGGCGCACAGATTGATTTTATACGATTGGAAAAAGGTGTTCTGTTTCTGCGCCAAGAGATTAAACATCGCGTTACACGACGCCACATTGGGCAAGAACCAGAACGTATGCGAGAGCACATTCAACAGCCGGGTATCAGAAAACGGCATCGGCGGACGCTTGTCCTGACCGAGTTTCATGTCATCCACGCTCGCCGGCAGATAGGATCCGCGGATCAGATCAAGCCATTTCTGCACCTCATTTTCATAGACAAACCTGGTTTCATTGCCTTTACCCTTGGCAGAGAAAAACACATTCAGGTCAAATTCATCGAATTGTCCCTGCACAGCAATTTGACGGATGCTATCCGGTATACGGTATGTCAGCAGCACCATGCGCGGCAGGGCGGCATATGGATTATCTGGGCTGTCACCCCGGGCTTCCTTGGCGCGTTGCTCGTCGGAATAGGTCCAGTTATAAATCTGCTCCTCGATAAACTCACCGCTGTTGATGGCGCGGAACGGCGTGCCCGAAAGGAACAGATAATACGATGTGGTAATCGGCAGAAAAGTTTCGTTGTAGGCGTTGTCCGCTTCATCTTTTTTGTATTTTTCCAGATCGAAATCGTAATTCTCATCCTCATCCGGCTGTTCGAACAAGCTTTTCGCGTTGTCGCGCCATGCGCCAAAATGGTATTCGTCAAAAATCACCAGGTCCCAATTGCTGTCGTGGATAAACTCGTTTTTTGTTTTGATACCACCCTTTTCATTGGTTCCAAGTAAATCTTGAAACGAGCCGAAACACACAATAGGGCGGGTTTTATCCGCCTTTGCATACTGCTCGTCCATGTTGATCTTATTGTTATGGGCATCCTTGTTGGAGATAAACTGCCAGCCTTCAAAATCCATATGGGTCATCAAATCTTCATCCCAGGCTGCTTCCACGGCCGGTTTGAAGGTGAGTACCAATACCTTTTTGAATCTCATGCGTCTGGCGAGCTGATAGGCCGCAAACGTCTTGCCGAAGCGCATCTTGGCGTTCCACAGGAACTTGGGAGCGCGATCGGGAAAATCCTTTTTGGCAGCCGCAAAGTATTCCATCGTTTTATCGACAGCTTCTTTTTGTTCAGGGCGTAAGGCAAACATCTGCGTGCGATTTTCAATGTTGGCTGTACCCGTCTTAATGGCGGCGATAGCCGCTTTGACTTCCTCGGCGCTACAGCGGAACCACTCGCCGCCGACGCCGCTGACCCTTTTCTGGCGCAGAACCTGGTGAACGTCATGGTCGGTGAAGCAGGAGCCGTCATAACGCATGGCGGACTCGACCAGCACGATTTGATAAGGCGTCAGCCCGTCCGGCCGTTTGGTGGGGTACTGCTGCGCCACGCGCTTTTCCACGTCTTTTTCCGTATAGCCGACCTTCAGCAAGCCCTGATACGTCGGATTGTTGTCGGAATAGGCATAGATCATCGGGTGCGATTCCGGGCGTTGGGGGAAGAACTCTTTACTCATGGCTCTTAACCTCCGTTATTTCGTCCGCCTGTTCGTAGTAGTATGAATAATCCACACCCTTCATGAACATTTCGCGATCATCGATCCTGTCCGTTAAAGCGGAGGAGAGCAATGTCTTGATTGGAGTGGAATCGGTTACGCTCTGCTCCATTGCAGTAAGGTATGCTTTCTTGCCAATGCGGCTCCAATCCACGCAGCATTTTAAGCGCTTTTTCAAAAGCAGATCCAGCCAAATGCGCATGCTTCTTCCGTTACCCTCCATAAACGGATGGGCAACATTCATCTCCACATATTTATCAATGATTTCATTCAATGTGTTTTCGGGCATTTTTTCAATGCTTTTCAGCGTTTCCGGTAAATATTGTGCATGAGCAAAGCGAAAACCGCCCTTTGCAATGTTCATTGTTCGAATTTGCCCCGCAAAATCATACAGACCGCCGAACAGGTAAGCGTGGATTTGCCGCAAGCCGTTCACCGTGCCGACCTCCAGCGTGTCGTATAGCGAACTGTCAAACAACGCATAGGCTTTGGTTTTACTCTTCCCATCAATGCTTTCATCGCTATAAGTGAACCATTTGATAAACGCTGTCGCTTTTTTACTCGGAACACTTTCCACAAGCTTGATCAAATCATCCTGAAGCAAACAATCGGTTGCATACTTTTTACCGTCACGCGCCATCAATTTCAGTTGACTACAATTTGTAACCAACTGCGGATTTTTATCCTTTAAGCGCGTCTTTAAAACCGACCAATAGCGGCGCGGATCTTTGCTATCCGTGAGAACGCCGATGATATCTACCACACTAAACCACCATTTGGACTTTTCTTCATCCCACACGGCACGGACTTCGCTGTCGCCAAAAAAACGAACCGAGATCTTAGCCATCGCCGACCCCGTTGATACTTTTCTGGCGCAAAACCAGGTGAACATCATGGTCGGTAAAAGCGGGATACTGCTGCGCCACACGCTTTTCCACGTCTTTTTCCGTATAGCTGACCTTCAACAAGCCCTGATACTGCGGATTGTTGTCGGAATAGGCGTAGATCAGCGGGTGTGATTCAGGGCGTTGTGGAAAGAATTCGTTACTCGCCATTATCGACATCCCCTGCCTCCATCGGCCTTATCATGGATTCGATAAAAACAATTTCATCATTAGTTAAGCCATATTTTGAATATAGTTTTTCATCAGTCCATGACTCTGAAAAATCTTGAATAGGAACAAACGAATATACTTTTCGAGTTGCATTTTGTGATGGCTTTTTTAGCAGGACAAGGAACCTAAAAAACCTAGTCATTATATAGGATATTAAATTTTCACATTGTAGTTGTGATTCTAAAGGACCAATAGTTAAATATGTTTCAGTACATACAGTTCCAGGTTCACCGACAAAAGGTTTCCCAAGAATCATATGTGGAAAGGCGTCGCTGCCGCTTCCTAAAAACGGAATAAATACTTTCCATTTGCCAATTAAGTGTAAATTTGTTTTAATATCTCCCTGTGTAATAAATGCAGATCCGCCATTTTGATATAGGCATAGATCACCTGAATTTTTATCTACCTTACCACGATAATTTGATGATAAACCAAAAGGTCTACGAGAACTGACTAACTCTTCCATCGATTTTTCTTTATAAGGAGCAACTTTATGATAAATCTCAATTGCCTCGTTATAGCGAATAAAGATATCATTATCATTCTCGAGAAGGGGACGTTCAAATCCTTTACCCACCTTGTCACCATGATGTGTAATTACAAGACAATCTCCACGATTGTCTCTATCCCACAAAAAATAGCATACACCACCCTTTATTTGAACTCCAGGAAAACAATCCGCGGCTTCAATAAAATCGTGGATTTGTCGAATTCGATTGTCGTGTAACATCTCGTCACGAAAATCATCAAGTCCTTTACCACCAGAAAACCAACGAGATGGAATAATCATTGACAAATACCTTGGAGTAAGTTTTTTTGCCTGTTCAACAAATTTATGGTAAATTGGCATTGCACTTGTTCCACTGCCTCCTCCATCGCTCAATTGATAGGGTGGATTTCCAATGATCACATCGAATTTCATGTTAAAAATCTCCTCCGGCCGGCTGGTGTGGATCAGCTCATAGGCATGACTTTCCAACGCCGCATCGCGGTCATATTGGTTTTGAGACGCCCCGCAAAAGGCGCATTTCCCGTTTTTCCAGACATGCGGGATGCGTTTAAATCGGATATTGCCCTGGGTGTCCTGGAAACCGGTCACCGAATAAATGCTGTTGGGGTATTTGCTGCAGTATACGCTGCGCCGCGAAAGCAGACTGGTCAGCTCGGTAATGGCGATGCCGTACAACTGATGCTGAAAGATATGATCGACGCGCAGCTGCAAGTCGGGGATCTGCGGCTCCAGCCCTTTCAGCAGCCGTTTGGCGATCTCACGCAAGAAAATGCCGGATTTGCAGGCCGGGTCGAGAAATCTGGTTTGGGGGCTTTGGAACAGTTCCTGTGGCAGCAGATCCAACATCTGGTTGGCAATTTCCGGCGGTGTAAAGACCTCGTCGTTGGACAGGTTCGCCAGACAGGACAATACATCCGGATTGTAAATTCCGCTGTAAAAATCATCCGCCATGATCCTGCACCCTCCTGTAATGTGAAATATATTGCCTCAGGAATTCCCCTTCGTCATCCGGCTGGTCTGCCGCTTCTTCAGCAAACAGCGATTGCTGCACTGCATTCTGAACTTTTGGCGGTTTTCCCTTGCTGAAAATATCTTTTCCTTCCTCTGGACCTTGCAGCAGCTTGTCCAGGGTATAGTCTTTGCGCTGGAGGTTAGCACCGGTCACAAAAGCCCATTCTGAAAAGACAATCGGTTCGTTGAGGTCGTTTCCGTCGGTATCCACTTTTTTGAGGCTGAGCGCGTTACCGCAGACGATATTGCGACTGAAAATAAAGCGCACCGCTGCGCGGCAGTCCTCATTGATTTCTTTTTTTAATACCGATCGGTATTCCTTGTCCCAGATTCCAAACATGCGTTCCCGGCAGGCATCCACGTTATCCTGAAGGATGTCGATGCCATAAATGCTGGTTGCGGCGAGCACGGCGTTCTTCTCATAATCCATGGGGCTTTTTCGATACTTCTTTTTAACGACGGTCAGTTTTCGGCGCAGGATTTCAGCAAGAAAATTTCCATCGCCGCAAGCCGGTTCGAGAAAACGGCTGTCAATGCGTTCAGTTTCCTGTTTGACCAGATCCAGCATGGCATTGACCTCCCGTTCGGCAGTAAATACCTCGCCATGGTCTGTCACTCGCTGTTTTGTTTTTACTTGTTTGACCATAAAATCCGCAATCTGCTGCTCCATTCTCTTTTCCAGTCAATAGTGATGTTCGCTTAAGAGGAATCGCATGATTCCCAAATGCCGAAGTCGCTGATTTTTCGCTATCGCATTAATTTTAAGTGAAAGGAAATTTTATCCGGAAAAATCATGTTTTCAATTGGCGTTACCCGGTGAGACGGCAGTATTGATTAATTGTAACGGGATTTTATGATCTCTCGTAATGTGCCCTTCGACAATCATAGGCGAAGAAAAGAAAACTGTCAACGAAAAAAGCCTGTAAATTTGCATGTAGAAAGTCATGATTTGAAATCTATATCGAATGCAATAAACACCACTACTTACAATTTTTTCTAATTTTCTTTTTTAAAAGACGCAATATTGTCGATTATCCAACCAGGTCATTTGGGAGACATCGGACATTCAGGACCTATTGATTTAACCTTGGATTTGTCAGAAAGCCTTTCCTTTGGGATGATTTGATTTACCCTGACGCATTTCCGGGGTAAAGCTCTTAATCGGGTTGGAAGCCTGGATCATAGTTAGGTTTTGAGTTGATAAACGCTGAAAATTGGGGAAAGACAGCATAAAACAGTTTACTTCCGTAATCCCTTTTATGAGTATTTTGGAAGTAATACATTTTCAGGAGAAATCCTTACATGGAAAGGCAGACAGTTTTTTTCCGGATCGCTGAAATTGGTCTATTTATTCTTCCAACAAAAGGAGCCTGCGCCCATTTAAAGATACAGTAAGTGAAGAAAACCCGAGGTGCTCTGAGTCAGAGAGAAGCGTTCTTATACAGTTCAATGCGTTTTATCGTTTGGGGTGCAGACAAATCTCCTGTTCTCACAAGTCCAGGATTTTGTCTGCGTCCCCTTTGTTACATTTTGCATCGGCAAAAAACATGGTCCAGTTATTGGAAGATCGGAGGATCAAGGTGGGGATCATCTCCGGTTTCGAGCATTTTGATGCCTGTACATTTACATACAGTACACAGTCGTGCAAAGTAGAGAATGACCCGATCATTGTAACCAAAGGCGAATTATCAGGCGACCGGCAGGGATTCAATGTAGGACATGACCTGGGGCACTTGATCCTGGATATCGAGGGCGACTTCAAGTCGGAACAGGCAGCCAACCGATTTACCGGGGCTTTCCTTGTGCCGGCTGCAACGGCTCGCGTTGAATTGGGCACTAACCGGACGAATCTCAACATCAACGAGCTTCACATGCTGAAGCACAAATATGGCTTGAGCATACAAGCCTGGATTTACCGCACCAGGGATCTTTCCATTATTTCAGAAAACACTGCGGCGCGTTTATTCCAGCAGTTTCGCGTCAATGATTGGTATCGTCAGGAACCAGGAAAACTTTGTCCATCTGAAACACCCATACGGATGGAACGGTTAATCTATCACGCTTTGGCTGAGGATTTAATCTCGCGTTCCAGGGCACAGGAATTGTCTGGTAAGCCATTACAGGAATTCCTGGTAGTCGATAAATTTTTTGTTACTATGACTTAAAATACTTCAGTGACTTTCTCAGCGATTCGAAATATGGGAAGAATTAATTATTGTTGTGTTGTTTTTGCGCGTAGCGCAAAAACAACACAACAATAATTTTTCTCTTTTTTTCGTAAAAGGCTTTTCCAAATTTCGAATTGCTGTGACTTTCCATAACCGCTTGACGAATATAACAATATTGTTATAATAGAAGAGGAAAAACATGTGGAACATCGTATTTTACGTTGATCATCGTGGAAAATGTCCACCCAGGGAGTTTATCGAAGAACTTCCTGTGATGGAGCAAGCAAAGATTCGGAACGTCTTGCGGCTGTTGCAAGAATTTGGAAGCAATCTGAGCATGCCGCATGTAAAACAGATCAAAGGAAAGCTTTGGGAGTTAAGACCTTGAGGAGTTCGATTATTCTACTTTGAATATATTGAACAACAATTTGTCATCTTGCATGGATATAGAAAACAAAGTCAAAAGGCCCCAGACCGTGAGATTGAGATAGCCATACGACGAATGCAAGAGTTAATAGATGAGGTGTAACATGGCTCGAAAGAATATGCCTAAATTTGAAGATTGGGAAGCTGAAAAGATTAAAGACTCGGATTTCCTCGCTGCTGCAGAGGAATTGGAACCCGGTTACCAGGTTGCCCGGCTTCGCCTGTTAAGGGGTTTAACTCAGGCTCAACTTGCTGAGATGGTCGGTACCCGGCAGCCTTCCATCGCCAGACTGGAAAATGGCACCAGTGCTCCTAGTTTATCCTTCCTTGCTAAGATCGCTGAAGCGTTAGGCGCAAAGATAGAATTTAAGTTAATTCCTGATACAAAATGACCTTATACGGGTTTGGATTACCGGAAAGTTTGTTTTCCCAAGACCAAAATGGAACGAATTGCTGTACGAGCGTGTAATACCCGGAAATTAATGCATTCGATTGAATTTCCTTTTATCAGGGAAAGGCTAAGCCGCCTACTGTACCGATCCAAAACAATCAAGTGGCTGAAGTGAACCAGTCGCTCAATTCACTGGGATCTTAACAAATCTGGGGTGAATCCACGTATTCCTGACTTTGTTCTCAGCAGGATTTAAAACTCTTTTTTTCCGCAAGTGTCAAACTCGTGTTGATTTTCTGATTGTTATTATCTCTGTAAATTGAAATAAGGAAACGATAAGACTATCCATATTTCTATAACTTTAAAGTTATTGAAATAAGAATGGTATAATCAGCTCAGTATTTCAAAAGATGAAAGGAGGAGACTATGAAAACTGAAAATCGGGCTGGCTATTTCAAGAACAATTTATCGGGAGAATCAGCCTTTAAGTCTTTCTGTCCGGCGAAATTACCCCCTGATCCACCTCTTGTTTTTAGCTCCGGGCTGCTTGATCTGATCATCAAAGCAAACATCGAGCTTGCGCTTCTCAATGATCATTCAAAGCGGATACCGAATGTCGGGTTGTTTCTCTCTATGTACGTCCGAAAAGAAGCATTATTGTCCTCTCAGATTGAAGGAACACAGGCGACGCTTGAGGATGTACTTGACCCGACAATTGATCAGAATGCAAACCGTGATGTCTCAGACGTAATCAACTATATCAAGGCGACGGATTTTGCTGTTGTACGGCTTCGAGAATTACCACTCTGTAATCGCTTGCTGCGTGAGATACATGCTGTGCTTATGCAAGGAGTACGAGGTCAGGAAAAAACTCCGGGAACGTTTCGTCCCTCACAGAACTGGATTGGAGGCGCCGGCAGTACATTGAAGAATGCCCGATACATTCCTCCTTGTGTAGACGATATGAAGCTGGCTATGTCAGATCTCGAAAAATATATAAACAGTGAAGATGATCTGGATACGCTTGTTCAGGCAGGGTTGGTTCACTATCAGTTTGAAACGATCCATCCATTTCTTGACGGTAATGGAAGAATCGGCCGATTATTAATTACGCTTTTCCTTATGGAAAAAGGCGTTCTTTCTACACCGGCGCTTTATATTTCTTATTATCTCAAGAGCCATAGGATTGAATATTATGATCGGATGGCAGAAGTCAGGAACAGTGGAGATTATGAGCAGTGGATAGCGTTTTTCCTTCGAGCCATTCTTGAATCATCGAAGGACGCGATTGCCTCGATTGATCTTCTGTCAGCGTTACATGATCAAAGCCTCGCTGCAATGGATGCGATTGGCACAACAGTGCGAGCAAAAAGAACGATGGAAAAGGTGTTTTTTTATCTTGAAACAAATCCGATCATTGAAATCAATAAAACTGCTGAGGCATTGGGTATATCTTTCAATACCGTGTCAAACACAGTGAAACGCTTGCAAGAAGCAGGCATTCTTGAGCAGACAGTGGATCAGAAACGAAATAGAACTTTTTCCTATAAAGCGTATCTTGATATTTTACGAAAAGGTACCTGAATTATTTTTGAAATCTGCAGCGTTTTGGTAATTCGAAATATGGTGAGAATTATTTGTAGTCGTGTCGATTGATTCAAAAAGTTGGTTGATATTTCGAATTGCTGGGAAAATAAGAGAAAATCTATGAATTTACCTTAGAATCAGGTTATCATGAATCTTTATGCCTTCTTCACCTACATTTTTGTCACAGCGTACACCCCTGGTCCCAACAATATCTCCTCCATGAGCAACGCGAGCCGCTATGGCCTTCGAAAAAGTTACCCGTACAATCTGGGGATCTTCTGCGGATTTTCCATCGTCATGATTCTCTGTACGCTGTTCAGCGCCACAATGCTGCGTCTGATTCCGAGAATCAAACCGCTGATGCTGATCCTTGGAGCCGGATATATTCTGTGGCTTGCCTGGAAGACATGGAAAAGTTCTTCGGAAATCAGTGCGCGGAACGGAAAGGACGCCACGTTCCTCTCCGGTTTTTTGTTACAGTTCATCAATCCAAAAATTTATATTTACGGGATCACATCCATGTCGACCTATATTCTGCCGTCCTACAGCTCACTGCCGGTATTGACCGGTTTTGCCGTGCTGCTTGCATTTGTTGGATTTTCCAGCACGCTCTGCTGGGCAATTTTTGGATCTGTGTTCGCGCAGCTTTTTAAAAATCACGCAAAACTCATCAACGGGATTTTGGCAATCCTGTTGATCTACTGTGCTGTTTCGCTTTTCCTGTAATCGGGATAGACGATACCAAAAATAAAAAAAGGCAACAAAAAA
>JAPKMT010000030.1 GCA_026645735.1 Flexilinea sp. | reverse complement strand
CAAAGATACCAAATTTGATTCATTGGAACAGGCTGCGGCGACAATCCTCCATTTTGAATTTTTGAATTTGGTCATAGCAGTACGAAATATGAACATGCTTTTCGAATAGCGAGAGAAAATATGTTGTTGTGGAGTTTTTGCGCGAAGCGTAAAAACTCCACAACAACAATTATTTTTTCCATAGTTCGAATTGCTGGGTTTGTTCAGGATCATGATAAAATTTTCAATGAAAATTGGAATATCCGGATCTCCGGAAATTTATTTTTTATAGGGAATATATATGAAAGTAGTCGTACTTGCAGGAGGTTATTCGCCTGAAAGAGACGTATCGCTCTCATCAGGATGTATGATCAGTAATGCATTAGCCGAAAATGGACATGCTGTTGTCCTGGTAGATGCATTCCTCGGAATAAAAGAACCTGCCGCCGGGCTGTTGTCGTTGTTCAAAAAAAATCCAGACTATGTCCCATGTCATTATCCAATACCTACTGTACCACCGGATCTTAAAAAAATGTGGGTCGAACGGAATCCGGATACTGGAATGTTCTTTGGTAAAAATGTATTGGAAATATGCCGCCTGGCGGACGCAGTTTTCCTCGGTCTGCATGGAAATGCAGGCGAAAATGGTCAGATTCAGGCTACGTTTGACCTGCTGAATATTCATTACAGCGGGTCCAGTTTTCCAGGTTGTGTTCTGGCCATGGATAAAAATCTGACCAAACAGATCCTATATGCGAATGGCCTGCCGACTTCCCCATGGATATATTTACGCGACACGCATCAACCGAATTTTGAAAAGATCGGTAAAATCGGACTTCCCTGTGTCATCAAACCGGTCAATGGAGGATCCAGCATTGGTGTCAGCATTGCTTCAAGTATGGATGAATTATTATCAGGCATCCAAAAAGCTGCCGCCTGTGACAAAGAAATTATTATTGAGAAGTATTTAGATGGTCGTGAATTTTGTGTCGGGATCCTCGATCAAAAGCCGTTGCCAGTCATCGAAATCATTCCCAAAGATGGCTGGTTCGATTACGAAAAAAAATATCAGCCTGGATTAACCGCTGAAATATGTCCGGCAGAAATTTCCTGGGAACTATCAGAAGCCATGCAGCTGGCCGCTGTAAAAATTCATAACGTACTGAAACTCGGTTATTATTCGAGAATCGATTTCAAGACGGATTCCAGCGGAGATTTCTACTGTCTGGAAGCGAACACGCTTCCTGGAATGACACCCAATAGTCTGCTTCCCAAAGAAGCCGCTGCAAGCCACATTCCTTATGCGGATTTATGCAATCAAATTATTAATCACTGCAATTAAGTAAAAGAAAGGAAACTCGTTATGATCGATTTCGATAATCGCCCCTGGGGTCGATGGGAAGAATATCTTTTTGAATCCGGTTACCGCGTAAAACGCATTATGGTCTTTCCACAGAAACGCTTATCGTTACAATTCCACCGCATGCGCTCAGAGGTCTGGGTCATTGTTGAAGGAACCGGAAAAATGACGCTGGGAGAAAAAACTTTTCCGATTAAAGCTGGAGATGTCATCCAAATTGATAAAGAACAGCCTCATCGCGTCGAAAACGATTCAGACACAATGCTTGTACTCATTGAAACGCAAATCGGGATCTGTCCGGAAGATGACATCGTCCGCATCGAAGACGACTTCGGACGAAAGTAGCACGCAAAAAGAACTCCAAAAATTCAGAGTTCTTTTTGTATGTTGAAAACCGGTTTACTCTTTTTCGTATGGGGTGCCACTGGCTGCCGGACCTGAACTGCTTCCGACAACTCCGGCCAATACAATAATCGTTACCAGATAAGGCAGCATATTAATGAACTGCCCTGGGATGGAAGATCCGAGGATTGAGACGGAAGAGGACAGTGAATCGGCAAAACCGAATAATATTCCGGCTAACATCGTGCGAAAGGGAATCCAGTTTCCAAAGATCATCGCAGCCAGGCCAATAAAGCCTTTGCCGGAGGTCATACCCTCATCAAACCGGCCGACTGATCCGAGTGAAAAATATGCACCGGCAAATCCTGCCAGCAATCCGCCCAGAATGACAGCCATATAACGCGTTTTGAAGACGTTAATGCCCAGGGTGTCAGCCGCTTTCGGATGTTCGCCAACTGCCCGCAGACGCAAACCCCAGCGAGTCTTAAACAAACCGAACTGCAGCAGGATCAATAAAAGAAACATTCCATATACGAACAAGCTGTTATCGAATATGATCGGCCCGATAAACGGTATATCCGCCAATCCGGGAATAGCAACGCTTGGAAAGCGTGGTGTTTTATTAAGATTTGGGAAATCCTGCAAATACATTGAGGATATGTAACTGGTCATGCCAGTTGAAAAGATATTAATGACCGTACCGGACACTATCTGGTTAATTTTGTATTTGATCGACAGCCAGGCATGAACCAATGCCAGAATACCTCCGCCCAGCATGGCTGCTGCCAGACCAAACCAGATATTTTTCGTCGCAGAACCTACAACTGAACCCAGCATTGCGCCCATCAACATCATGCCTTCTATCGCAATATTAACAACTCCTGCCCGTTCGCACAGAATTCCACAAAAGCCGCCCAAAATAATTGGAACCGCCATTGCCAACGCAGATGCCAGTAATCCTGCCAAATTCAGCATTTTATTGGCTGCGACATAGACGATAAATGAAAAGACAAATATCAGAGAAACTAAAACCAGAATCAGATTCGATCGATGTCCAAAACCAAAAATAAATTGGTATATACCAATCAGAAAAAGCAGAATACCGCAAATCCACAGCGTACGATTCGTCTGGATCAGCCAGTCGGTCATCACACCGCGGGAAATACCGCCAGGTGTCATCGCAAATGTTGTGATCGTCTCTGAAGAAAAATTTTTATTAAAGACCAGCAGCACAAAAAGCCCCAAAATGAGAAAAACAAATCCCATAATACGATCCCGCGGGCTGACTGCATGTTTCAGATAAACAGGTTTCGTTTTCATCATCGATTCCCTCCCCAGCCGGAAACATTGACTGCAGTTGGCGCCTGCACTTTCTTCGCTCGCAGATGATAGACCGTTCGGATAATTGCCGGTGCTGCAATAAACATCAGGATAAAAGCCTGAACGATGGAAACGATATCCAGCGGGATACCTGTATTCGACATCATATTTCGCGATCCCGTTCTCAGCAGTCCGAACAAAAGAGCGGAAAGGATGCATCCCAACGGATTATTGTTCGCCAATAAAGCCAGCGCGATGGAATCAAAACCGTATCCCGCGGAGACACCCAGGCCCATCGTATAGGTCACGCCTAACACTTGATTGGCACCGCACAAGCCATTCAATGCACCCGAAATCGTCATTCCCAATACAGTCCAAATTCCAATATTCAATCCGGCATATTTGGCTGCATGTTTGTTGGCTCCAGCCATTTGAAGATTAAATCCCCATTTGGTTTTGAAAAGGAAAAACCAGATTAGCACCGCCATGATCAGTGCAAAGAAAAAACCATAATGCAGCGTCAATGGTTTTTTAAAAATCAGCGGAATTCTTGCTGATTCCTGAACGGGATTGGAAATGGGCATTCCACCGCTGCCAATTTTGGTCATCGGTCCGGTCAGCAAAAATTCTACCAGACGCAGCGCTATATAATTCAGCATGATGGTGTTAATCACCTCATGTGAACCCGTTTTTGCTTTCAACCAGCCTGGAATAAAACCCCAGATACCTCCGGCGATAATTCCCACCAGCACCGATAACGGCAAATGAATGGCTCTCGGTAAATCGGCAAAAGCAAATCCGACAAAGGCCGCTGCAGTCCCGCCCACATAAATCTGCCCTTCGCCGCCAACATTAAAAATACCGGCACGAAAACCAAGTGCCAAAGCCAGACCGGACAGAAGATACGGAGTGGTTTCAACCAGGCTCTGGCTAATCGGTTTGAACACACGGTCAATTTTTTCACCGGTCCGCAAAGCCTCCATGATTTTTGACGGGCTGCCGAAAGCACCTGCAAATAAGGCACCATATGCATTCCCCACAACGGAAAAAACCGCTTTAAATCCTGTCCCCAGTCCTTTACCAAAAGCTTCGTAAACATCCGGTGAAGTAAAGATGATAATTAGCGCTCCCAGAAACAAACCGGATAGGATGGCCAGAAACGGGATCTGGATGGCAGACCACAATTTTGAAAAGAAACTATTATTATTGGATGGTTTTCGTGACAATTCCTGGAGAAAAATTTCACCGGCTTGTTTCGCTTCATTCTTTTTCTGTTCAGTATCATTATTCAATGCGCTCATAGTCATTCCCCCATTGAAGATTTCTCAGCTGCGGTTTCAGAAGATCCGGGAATTCTCTGCTGGCTGATGCCGGCCATATACAGTCCGATTTCTGATTTTGAAACTGCATCTGCATCGACTGTCACAATGGCTTCCCCTTTGTACATAACAAGGATCCGGTCTGACAATTCCATGATCTCATCCAGTTCTGAAGAAATCAACAGGATTCCGCATCCTTCATCCCTTTTTTTCAATAATTGTCCATGAATGTATTCGATAGAGCCGACATCCAAACCCCGGGTTGGTTGAGAAGCAACAATCAATCGGTTGTTTCTGCTTAACTCACGGGCAACAATCACTTTCTGCTGATTTCCACCTGACAAGGTTCCGACATCAGTCAGCGGACTGGGAGTTCGCACATCAAATTCAGAAATCAGGGTTTGAGCATTTCTGCGAATTTCTTTGCGGTCTAAAATGCCGTTAATCGAAAACGGCGGCTTATAATACGTGCAGAGCATCAGGTTATCTTCAACCGGAAAACTGAGAATCAACCCGTCACGCTGACGATCCTCCGGTACATGAGCCCCACCTGCTTCAACAAATTCCCGTGGTTTGATTTTACGAATTACTTTACCGGAAATCTGGATTTCGCCGCTTTCGAAGTCACGCATACCAGTTACGGCTTCTTCCAATTCAGTCTGACCGTTGCCCTGAACCCCGGCAATTCCGAGTATTTCTCCGCTGTAGAGCGTAAAAGTTATGCTATGTACCGTAATTTTTTTTGTAGAATCAGCAACGACAAGGTCTTTCGCCTGCAGGACAATTTCGCCTTTTTGTGCTTTCTTTTTATCCTGATTCAGATTGACTGCCCGTCCTACCATCATCTCAGCCAGTTTTTCCTGATCCGCATCAGAAGGAGTTGTCTCCCCGATCACCTTACCGCGCCGAATTACCATGATTCGATCGGAATACTCCAATACTTCACGAAGTTTATGCGTAATAAAAATAATCGATTTTCCTTGTTCAGACAGCGATCGCATAATTTTAAAAAGTTCATCTGCTTCCTGAGGGGTTAGTACTGCTGTGGGTTCATCAAATATAAGGATGCTTGCATCACGATACAACAATTTAATAATTTCTACGCGCTGTTGGACCCCTACAGGTAAATCACCTACCATTGCATTGGGATCCACGTCCAGATTGTATTGTTCGGAAATTTTCCTGATCCTGGCAGCCGCTGTTTTTCGGTCCAGAAAATCACCCAATACAAGTGATTCCTCGCCTAACATGACATTATCCGTCACTGTAAAAACAGGAATCAGCATAAAATGCTGATGCACCATTCCGATTCCGGCTCGAATCGCATCTATCGAAGAATGAACATCAATTTGCTTTCCATTGACGAAAATTGTTCCACTGTCCGGTTGATATAATCCATACAAGATATTCATTAATGTGGATTTTCCGGCGCCGTTTTCACCCAGTAGCGCCAGAATTTCCCCCTTTTCCAGCTTTAAATCGATATGATCGTTAGCCAGAACTCCGGGAAACTGTTTTGTAATTCCTGTTAATTCAAGTACTGGAGTCATCTTCTTCTCCTCTTATGGAAATTTTTTTGGAAAAGAAACACGGGTGGAGATTGATAATGGTATATTCTTTAACCCGTTTTTGCGATTTTCAAACTAAGAATGTCAAAAAAATTATATTAAATATTTCTATTGAAAAATTTATAATGTGACTGATTTTTTTCAAACTTCAAATAATTTTATCATCATCCCCAAAAAGCATCTATCCAGCAAATTTCCACCAGTAATTCGAAATATGGATTAACCTTCCGAACAAAGAAAGAAAATTTGTTGTTCTTATGGTTTTGCGCGAAGCGTAAAACCATAAGAACAACAATGAATTCTTTCCATCTTTCGAATTAATGAATTTTCACCCGGCGAGTTGAAATCTGGGGAGAGTGAGTTGCTTTTCTGTTGTTTTTGCACTACGTTTAAGAAAAACAGAACAGAAAATTCTCCATAATGTTGAAGATTTGATTTTGTTTCAAAAGCTTTCCGAAATGGAAC
Source organism: Flexilinea sp. (assembly GCA_026645735.1). Taxonomy (GTDB): domain Bacteria; phylum Chloroflexota; class Anaerolineae; order Anaerolineales; family Anaerolineaceae; genus Flexilinea. The sequence continues at coordinate 35,734 of JAPKMT010000030.1, read as the reverse complement.
CAATCATGCTTTGCAGATATAAAAAAAGAGACGGATAAATACCGCCTCCTTTTTTATTGTCACTGAATTTGATATTACTTTACCTGTTTGAAAACAGGATTCAGTTCGATTTCACCATTGATGATTTTTTCGCGAATGGGGTCCAAGTCTGCAACAACATCCGCTGGGACAACCGATTCCAAATCATGGAACGGAGCCAGATCAACACCTTTGGTCGCCAGGGTTCCAACAATTATGCCACCCTTAAAGGTACCATCAACAACTGATTTAATCACTTCCATTGTGGTTGAATCCATCTTTTTCACAACAGAGGTCAGAATCAAGTCTGTGTTTTCCGGATATGCATAATACCAGTCTGAATCAACACCGATCACATAACCGGTTCCGCGATCTTCCATTGCAGCAATCGTACCTCCACCAACTGGTCCGGCCACTGGCATAATGATGTCAGCACCCTGATCCATCATCGTGATTGTAACTTGCTTGCCTTTTTCCAGATCGCCGAACGAGTCGACACAAGTTCCTTCTTGTTTTTCAAGATCCCAACCTAACACTTTTACATCGGTATTGTGCGTCTCATTGTAATATGCAGCTCCGCGGGCATATCCATCCATGAAAATCGTAACGGTTGGAATACACATACCGCCATACGTACCGATCACACCTGTTTTCGTGACAGCCGCAGCAACATAACCAGCCAGGAATGCAGCTTCATCAGTCTGGAAAACCTGATCAACTGTATTCGGTTTTGAAATGCTGGAATCGATTGTGCTGAATTTGAAATCCGGATAATCATCAGAGGCGGCAATGGTCGCATCTGTCAGCATGTATCCGACAGTGATAATCAGGTCACATTCATCATCGATGAACTGTTCAATATTGGGAGCATAGTCTGCATCCGAAGTGGATTCCAGGACGACTCCCTCTACACCAAATTCTTTTTCTGCCTGCAAAACGCCGTTCCAGGCTGTCTCATTGAAGGATTTATCATCAACGCCGCCCGTATCGGTAACTTGGCAAATCTTAATTGGATCAGCAGCCATCACCGGCATACAAAAGGCCAATACAACCATTATTGCAAGAATCAAACTGATTTTCTTCATTCTTCTCTCCTTATTTGGGTGAATAAATGTTTCCATTCTCGTAAAATTATTATACAAGCGAACACAAAAAATATCCAGTTTAATTTCGTTCATTTTTTTCTGAATCTCCTCAACGAAATTTGAAAAAAATACAAATTCTTTTTTTTTTGACAGTCCTGTTTTTACCCAAAACAAGATTTCCTGAAATTCAAAATTTCTGATGGCCTTCAATTCGAAATGAAGACTTATATTTTGAATCATTCGAATAAACAACACAACAACAAGTTTTCTCCTTTTTCTCAAATGGCTTCTCCAAAATTCGAATTACTGGATGGACGCTGCGTATCGAGCAAAATGGAATCGTTTATAATTGGATAGGTGTTTTTGTTCAGTTATCGGACAGCGCGCTGCTGAAAGAATTGAGGAATGTGTGTATCTGAAAGGCTCAAAATACAGTTATAACAATCGAAGGAGACGATCCAGCCCCTGGCGATTGTTCCTATTAATGGTATTGGCAGCAGCCGGGCTGTATTTCAGTATCGTGATTGTCCCTGAGACACAGCCTCTTTTTATCCCCACCAGCACACCAACAACTCCTCCGGAATCCTATATTCATGAAGCGGAACAGTTGGAACAGGAAGGCAAACTGTCCCGTGCGATTGAGTTGTACCAAAAAGCGATTGATTCAGATCCCAAGAATTCATCCACTTACATCAACGTTGCCAAATTGCAAATCTTCGAAACTGATTATGAAGATGCCTTGAAAAACGCAGAAAATGCCATTTTATTGAACAGCAATAATGCAGTTGCGCATGCAATCCGCGGTTGGGCGCTTGGGAAACAGGGGAATTATCTGGATGCTGAGACTGCCTTCAATCGGGCATTGGAAATCGATCCGAACAATGCACTAACCTACGCTTATCAGACAGAAATTTTAGTGGAACAGATTAATAGCGGGGCGGACAGTCTCAATACACTGGAAAAAGCCACAGAGTATTCACGGCTGGGTGTCACGAATGGCAATAATTTGATGGAAACACACAGAGCAAGGGGATTGTTACTCGAAATCACTGGTAATTATGAAGATGCCATCAATGAATTCCAGATCGCCATTTCCATGAATCCTAACATCGCAGATTTGTATCTGGCACTCGGAAGAAATTTGCGTGCCGCAGGTAAGGATTCAGATGCAATCACAGCTTTTGAAAGAGCCCGCTCACTGAATCCATATGATCCATGGGCTCCATATTATATTTCAAGAACGTACAGCGGAAATGGTGAATATGCGAAAGCGATTCAACAAGCCGAAGATGCCATCAATTTGGATCCAACAGAGACAACATTTTATTGGAACCTGGCAACACAATATTATCGTTCTGACAAATTCTCAGATGCTTTGAAGTATTTCAAGCTGGCAATTCAGGGAGGCATTACCCCGGATGGAGAAATCATTGAGGGTATACCGTTGAGCTATGATAATCGTGTTCCGGAATTGTATTATATGTATGGTTTGATCCTTGCCCGATCCGGCGAGTGTCAAGAAGCGGCAGACATTGTACGGGCGATAACGCAGGGCATCCCGGAAGATACAATCGCAGTTGAAAATGCAACCTATATGACGGATGTTTGTAAATCTGGAGAATTCGATATTGTTCTAACGATAGAATCTCAAACGACCTCGGAAACAGACGCAGCATTAAATGAAACCGGCGAAAACGAGGATACTGACGTTTCGCCGGTCGAGTAAAAGTTTACTTTTGATATGATGGATATAGAATCCATCCATCAATGCAGTGTTTTCCGTGTGGTTTTGCGGATCGGAAGATCTCTGTCGCTTGTAATCGGACGTCTCTTCTGTAAAAGTTTCCCGGCATTCGGGCTCAATAAGAGATTTAGCTGCATTAATGAATGAGAATCCCATTCTCTGCGTCCACAAACGTCGCAAATCCAGCAGGGGAAATCCGGCACTGTGATCAGCTCATCTTCAATCCAGGTAAAATAGGTGGCAAATCCGAAATGTGGTATTCCGACCTGACATTCAGGGCAATACTTAATTCGTTCCTGTTCCATTCTTTTCCTCCTTGACTGCAGCGATCTCTTCCTCACCGGGCAGCACAATCGCGTTATTGATAATCCGAATATGATTTATCGGCCAATAACGGAAAAATGCATTGCCGACCAGGTTATCCCGGGGTACAAAACCCCAGCTATGAGAATCCGAAGAATGATTCCGATTGTCACCCAAAACGAAGTAGGAGTTCTCCGGTACGTCCCACGAACCGGAATAGATCATGGGTTCGTGAATCCATTCTTCAGTGATTTCATTCCCATTAATAAACAGTTTTCCTTCTTTCACTTCAATATGATCGCCAGGAAGCCCGATCATTCTTTTAATATAATCTTCGCCGGGAGTTTTCGGAGCTTCAAAAATAACCACATCACCGCGTTTCGGTTCACTGAATTTATAATTCAGTTTGTTCACCATCAGCAATTCACCTTCTGTAAACGTAGTCTCCATACTGATATTTTCAACGCGAACTCTGGCAATACAAAAATCTATCGCAAAATATAAGACTGCGGCCATTAATAATGTTTGAACAATTTCCCAAATCATCCCAATTGTCGTTTTTTTCTTCTCCGGCTCTTTTTTTTCTAGCGGCCGTTTATTCATTGATTCTCTTTTTACGGGTTGTTGCTTTGACATTGTCTGCTGATTTCACTCCATTCAAATCAGAAATTTTCAACATTTTTATAATCATACACCTGTTTTTATAAGAACCCACTTCAAATTAAATTCCTTCTTTCATAAACTGAACAGGCTTTACATTAAATTTTTCTTAACATTGCGGGGCATCATTATTCCTAAACCAATTTATTCCCTGTGCAGTTCTAAACATCTTTTTAATCAGACAGCAATTTATTACTTGGACTTTCCTTTTGAACGAAGAGATAAAACTTATGGTTGTAATGTAACGCGAAGTGCAACGTCACAACAACGAATGATTGTCCTCATAATTCGAATCGTTGTTTCTCAGATTACCTTAGATTACCTTCTCGCCTTAAAAGCAATCCGTATCGGAGTACCGATAAAACTGAAACGTTCCCGAATCTGGTTTTCAAGATACCTTTTGTAGCTGAAATGCGCCAGTTCCGGATCGTTAACATAAATCAGGAATGTCGGTGGATCGCTGCGAACCTGTGTGGCGTAATACATACTTAAAGATCGGCCGGTTTTTGATGTTGCATGGTGTTTGTCCTGAGCATCATGAATAACTTCATTCAGAGCCGAAGTTTTTATTCGGACTAAGCGTTCTTCCTGCACCTGTAAAGCCATCGGCATGATCTGGTTGACACGTAATTTTGTCAGCGCAGAAACAAAAAGAATCGGAACATAGGGCATAAAATTCAACTCATTCCGGATTTTTTCCGTATAGGTCTGCATTGTGTAGGTGTCTTTTTCGATAGCATCCCATTTATTGACGACGACCACCACGCTTTTCCACTCATCCAATATATAGCCGGCAATATGGGCATCCTGAACGGAAATACCCTGTGTCGCATCAATGACCAATAAGGAAACATCCGCCTGTTCAATCGCACGCATGGAGCGAATCACTGAAAATTTTTCAACGCCCGGTTCTATTTTCCCTCGGCGACGAATGCCAGCAGTGTCAATCAGCGTCACTGGTATGCCATCAAACATCATTTTTGTATCGATCGCATCACGAGTTGTACCGGCAATGTCACTGACGATAGCGCGTTCTTCACCTACCAGACGGTTTAACAAGCTGGATTTTCCAACATTTGGTTTTCCAACGATTGCAATTTTTACCGAATCATCCTCTGGTTCATTTTCCTGTTCAGGAAATAAACGGATTAATTCATCCAGCATATCGCCAGTTTCAGTTCCATGAATCGCAGATATTGGAAATGGTTCTCCCATTCCCAATTCATAAAATTCGGTAATTGTATTTCTTTGTCTGGAAGAATCAGCTTTATTAACGACTAACAGCACAGGTGGTTTTTCCACACCATCAACGACTTTTTGACTTTTACGCAAAATCTCAGCAATTTCACGATCCGCAAGCGTAACACCAGATATCGCATCAACCAGAAATAGAACTACGTCCGCTTCTTTTACAGCCAATAACGCCTGTGATCGAATTTCTGAGATAAAATCGGAAGATCCGATGGATAACGGTGCGGTCTGTTTCGAAAAACTCGGATCAATCCCACCCGTATCTACAATATCAAATTCTACTCCACTCCATTCAGCATGGCCGAACAGGCGATCGCGCGTCGTGCCGGGTACATCATCGACGATCGCATCCTGTGTTCCAGACATGCGATTGAACAATGTACTCTTTCCTACATTAGGGCGCCCAACCAGCGCCACGATCGGTTTTTTCATGTTTTATTACCTTCCTTGCTCAGCCATCTTTTATATGAAACTTATTTCTATCAAAATAATTCATTTGGTTAACTGACGATCTATGATTTTACCATTTTACAGCGCTGATGGAAAAACTCGGTGATTTTAGCCAGCGATTCGAAATATGGATTAACCTTTCAAATAAAAAGAGGAAATTTGTTGTCGTGTTGTTTTTGCGCGAAGCGCAAAAACAACACGACAACAAAAAATCCCTCTCATAATTCGAATTGCTGGGATCCATGTTGAAATATCACCATTTTTTCAATATAATTCAAAATAGAATCATTGAGTTCGTCCCGACAAAATGATATCGATAGAACGCATTTACCCCAGTTTAATATGTATCGGTTTGATCCAAAAGGACAGGTAGTATTATGAAAAAGAAGAGTTTTTTCCTGATTATTGTTGTCATTCTGATTTCATTCAGTAGTGCTGGTGCCCAATCTGGATTTGTCTTTTCTCAGGATGTAATCCATCCCACAGTTGAAGATACTGCGGAACCAGTGGTCATCACGATAGAACCCATTAAAGCCACACCATCAAACTCACAATCCGGATCAGTTTTTGATAAACTGCTCCCCAAAGTACCTGCTACACAAACACCGGAACAAAATATCACAACGGAAGTCCCTGTTGAAAATATCTCAATCATGGAAGAAATCAAGAATCTTTTTCCAAACATTGCTTATGATGAAAAAAGTCTGGGCTTGTATGGCTGGCAGGATGATCTAGAAGATGGAAAAAAATATTTAACCCGTTTTCAAAAAGGTGCTTACCATACCATTTTCAGTGCATCAGCACCTTTTACTGAGGGTGATTCCTATGGCGAATTTTTTCAATCCGATATAGGTCCATTTACCGATTTTGCTCTACATGCAGACATTACGCTTTCCGAAATTCGCCCTGCTGACGGATATGGGGATTGTATCCTGTCTTATACTAATTCAAGATTCGTAGATGAAGGAACCAGCAATTGGTTTGACGTGGAATTGGGATACAACATTGATGCCTATAATTCATCCAGTCAGAAAAATACATTTTGGTATGACCTAAGTAAATATTGGGAGATCGGCAGAACATTCGGTGTAGACATCATCCGCCAAAATGGTTTTACCGATATTTATATTGATGGTGAATATATCGGTGAAGCGGAAGATGGAATATCCGGAGAAGTTACAGTATGGTTTGGTACTTTCGTGGATAAGGGCAGCCAATATGTTGACTGTTCCTATGATAATTTTGAAATTCGGACAAAATAACCTGCCACCTACTCACTTGACGTTTTTTCCAATCAAGCAAGAGCTTGATAGATGATAATTTTTATACAACTTATTATTGAAAAAGGTTTGTGGTTTCCAAAATAAGGATGCAAGAATCAGCAACACGAACCTTTTTCACTTTCTTTAGAACAGGAATCATTTTCTTGCTCTATTGATTATAAAACCAATTTAAAAGGCAAAATCTCATGAAAAAAAGAATGTCGATCTTTACACTTTTTCTCATTTTTCTTTTTCCTTCCAATGTCGCAGCACAATCCGAAGCATATTATATTGGATCAACGATCGAGCGTAATGGAAGGAAAGTGACTCTTAATGCAGCAGAAATTTCGGAAAATTTGGTTGAGCTGAATTTCACTGTCCAAAATACAGGAATTGAAGATATAAAAATCGATTCTTTTCTGAGTTTTCGGGCTGAAAATAATGGTGGAGTGTCTTTAGCCAATGATTCATTCAGTTGCAAAAACGCCACTATCGACGGAAAAATCATACCCGGGGACAGTAAAACAGGTTCTGTCTGTTTCAAAACCAGAGAACCATCCCCGTATAAGATCTTCTACCAGCTTGGATGGGGAGCTTCACCCGAAGATCTAATGTGGACAGCAATCCCGATGCCTATCCCACCAACGCCGGTTCCAACGGCAACTCCCATCCCCGCCTCGACCGCGGTACCACTGGCAATTCCGACAGCAATTCCGACAGTCGATCCTCAAAAATTGCAGCTGTTGAATAATTTGGAAATGGTGTTTCCCCAGGTTTCAGTTGATGAAAGCAATATGGCTTTGCCTTTGGAATCCCGCGATTTGGGTGACGGCAAAACTTTCAAGACGGATTATACCGATGAAATTTACACAGAACGAATCAATGCACCCGCTCCGCTTGCAAAAAGTAACACTTCAGGAAATTATATTAATCCGGACTTAGGATCCTTTGGCGATTTTGCTTTTCGCTCAGATATTACATTATCTGAAGTTCAGCCAGACGGCAGCGATGGCTATTGCTTTTTCGTCTACACAAACCATAATCTCGTGCAAGGGAGTGACTTTAAAGAGCTCGTTTTCAAACTCGGCTATGGAATCTATACCTACACTTACACCGAAGCAGAGGGCGGAAAAAGCGATACCCTGGTTGATCTGAGCAGTTATGGTGATCCTGGAAGAAAATATCATCTGGATGTGATCCGCCAAAATGGTGTAGCCAATGCATTTATCGATGGCAATTTTGTCGGTGAAGTCAGTGATGGAATCGATGGGGATGTTTCCGGTTTTCTGGGTATGACTTTAATGACCGGCGGACAGAATGCTGCCTGCAGTTTTGACAATATCGAAATCCGTACCACTCAAAAACAGACTGTTCTCGATGGACCTGAAATTAAACCAGCCGATTCGAGCGAAATCATCCCATCAACCTGCCTGGAACAGAATGTGGATCGTCCGGGATTGGACTATCGCAGCGTTAAACTGACCTCCCCTGATCCGCTGGAATGTTCTGTTGCCTGTGTGGAGGATGTCAGCTGTATCGCATTTACCTATGTTTCTCCAGGAATATTGGGAGAGGAAGCCAAGTGTTATCTGAAAAATGCGATGCCTGCTCCAAAGCCGATGGATGGCGTTGTATCGGGATTAAGGGCCAACTGCCTGAATCAGGATACCATTTTGTTGAAACAACAGATGCTGCAAGATGCGCCCGTGAATTTTTCAAAAGTGTCCTTGAATGAGGAAAATTGGGGAGTAACTGACTCTCAAACCGATCTGGGCAGTGGCAATTCATTTACGACAAAAAATGAAGGAGGAGTCCATCACATCATTTTGAGTGCACAGACTCCTGCTGTCAATCGTTGGGGAAATGCAGAGCAAATCAGTAAAGATTTAGGCACTTTCAATAATTTTGCCCTTCATATGGATGTTAAAGCACTTGAAGCCCAGCCGGAAAAAAATGGCGGCTATTGTTGGATTGCTTATTCGAACAGTGGACTGACAGGGACTAAAGATTTTAAAAACTTATATTTCATTCCTGGACATAAAGCATTCTTATTCTCATCTTCAGAATCAAAAGGACGAGAATCTCGAGATTTGATGGATTTGAAAAATTATCAGATGATCGGGCAGAGTTACGGTATCGATGTCATCCGCAAAGATGGAATTGCATCCTTTTTCGTCGACGGACAATTTGTCAGCGAAATTAAAGATGAAATCGGTGAGAATGTATTCTTGTTACTTGGCACCGATCTTATCGAAGGCAGCCAATACGCTGATTGTACCTTTGATAATTTTGAAATTCGTACCATCGAAGAAACGATAACAGAACAGGAAGAAATCGAACGACCTTTGAATGAATCGAAAGAAAATCCGCAAAATTCAGGTTCGTTTTTTGACAAAATTATCAAAAAACCGAGATGAACTGACCTTAATGTTGATCGAATCAAAAAAAACCAGTAGTCGCTGGTAATAAGGAGGGAAATTTGAAACGCTATCGAAATATCCTCGTATTGATCCTGGTTCTACTGGCGATCCCCTCTTTCACTGTTGCAGCATTTTGGAAAATACCTCAGATAAGAGAGACCATCAGCAAGAATGATCGAAATATTACACTCAAGACAGCTGTGATCGATGGTGACCGAATTGAAATCAACTTTTTGATTCAAAATACCGGTACTTCCGACATCAAAGTATCATCATTTCTCAGTTTTCGGTTAGAAAACGCTGCCGGACAGAGCCTGACCAATGACTCATTTAGCTGCAGTGGTGCGACGATCGATGGGACAATTCTCCCTAACTCAGAATTAACTGGATTAGTCTGTTTTAAGATGCAGGAACCCGGACCTTATAAAATATATTACCAGCCTGGTTGGGGACCCTCAACAGATGATATGGTTTGGCAAATCGATAACATAGTCGAAGGAGCAGATGTTGAAACTGCATCCGATGAAAATGAAATTACGCAAATCAATCAAAATGAATCATTGCTTGCTGATGAAACTGAAGAAGACAACAACCAATCGAATGCTTCTGCAATGGATGAACCAGCTTCCGGTTCGATTTTTGACAGGCTGATCAAACCGAATCCTACTTCCCCCCCATCCCAAATTGAAGACATTCAGATCGAAAAATCCGATTCAGAACCGGCGATCTCTGAAGTTTTTATCAATGGTATCGATAAACAACTATTGCTGTCTCTTGTTCCGACAATATTTCCAAAAGTTGCAATTGACCAAAACAACTGGGGACAAAACGATTTTCAACAGGATAAAGGCGAAGGAATTATTTTTGAAGGGAAAGCGGAAAACGGAGACTATCACTTAGGGATAAAAACACAATCTCCGTTGAAAGAGATAACTTATTTAATCCGAGCTGTCACTGCTGAATCCGGCCTCCTGCATGATTTCCATCTTCATGTGGATATCACCAAAGGTGAAATGCTGCCTGTGGATAATATAGGCCGATGTTACTTATCCTATTCCAATTTATATCCCGACCGGACCAATTTGGATTATTATCAACGGTTGGTTATCGAACCGGGATTCACGATCTATACAGGAAACAGCGCGAACCCATCCTCTTCACAATATCAGGACTGGTTCAGCCTGGAATCCTACGGGCAAATCGGAACAGAAGACAGTATTGATATTATCCGAGTAAACGGTGTTGCAAATATTTACTTTAATCAGGTCTTCATCGGTGAAGTGAATGATAACGCTATCGAAGATGTTTCGCTGAATATTGGTACCATGCTGGGTGAAGCAGGACAAACCGTTGATTGTTCATTTAAGAATTTTCAGGTTCGCACTCGTGATAATCTACAAACGTCGCCAGGAGATACCAGTCCGGTAAGCCTGATTTCCGAGCCTGGCAATCAAGCCGTTGAGAATCAGCCAATACAACTGGAACAAATTGAATCTCTGTTTCCAACCATCATACTTGACAAAAATAATTCGGGATTGGAAAACTTACAGACAAATCTCGGAGACGGGAAAAATTACACAACCCTCTTTAAAAATGGAATCTACCATACCATTTTCAGTTCACCAGTCCCTCTGACAGAAGGATTCAGCTATGGAGAGTATTTCCGGCAAAATACTGTCTCCATCAGCGACTTCGTTTTTCATGCGGATGTAACGCTTTCTGAAGTCCTTCCTGCCGGAAGCACAGGAAATTGCGTACTGGCATATACCAACGGGAAAACGATACAAGATGAACTGTACCGATCTGTTCATCTTTTTCTTGGAGATGAATCCTTTGGCTATTCCCAGGATAATGGCGGGGCATACCAGGAAGGAATTGATTTAAGCGCCTTTGGAGAAATCGGTCGAAATTACAGCATTAATATTATCCGGATGAATGGAACGACCAGTATTTTCATCGATGGCGTTTTAGTCGAAGAAATATGGGATGAAATGGAGGGAAATATCAATTGGTGGTTTGGCTCATACACAGGAAGCGGGGGTACCTATACCGATTGTGCATTCAATAATTTTGAAATTCGAACCACACAGAATATTCAAACCATCCAGAGTCCCATCCAAAATCCTTCTCCTCAGGTCAATCCGGAAAAACAAAATCTGCTGGGCCAGGTACAAACGCTTTTCCCGAATATTGCAGTTAATCCAAACAATTGGGGGATTTCAGAAAACGATGAGACTGTCAGTGAGGGTGTAATATACCATTCGCGATTGGTAAATGGGACATACCACACCATACTGGATGCACCGGGAGGCACAACAGAAGAAGACAGCTATGGACATTATTTAAACACGCAATTAGGATCATTTCGCAATTTTGCACTTCATGCGGATGTCACGATTACAGAAGTCCAACCTTCCGATGGCTATGGCAACTGCTATGTTTCGTATACAGACAAAGAAATTGCTGGAGAAAACCGATTCAAATGGTTTGATGTTGAACCGGGATACGCAATTAGCACATACGCATATCCGGAAAAGGAAAGTGTGGAATTCATTGATCTCAGTAATTATGGAGAAGTCGGCAGAACTTACAGAATCGACATCATCCGAATCGATGGAACCGCCAATGTTTTTATCGATGGTGTCTTCATTGGTGAAGTGGAAGATGGAATCACCAGCCATGTCACCATGTTTCTGGGAACTTATATCGAGAAAAATACGCAATATGTCGATTGTGCTTTCAGCAACTTTGAAATCCGTGTCAATAAATCTGCCGGATCTTATTAAAATTCCAGAATCATAATACTGCTGGATTCTTTGAATTTCAAAGCTTGTGCTGTTCTTTATACAAAAACAGCACAAGCTTTTTTTTACGCTGTAGTTGAATGGAACAACGAATTTCGATCCTTGCTGCATTTCGAAATAAAAACCAACCTGTCGAATCATTAGCAATTCAAAAATATGGACATACTTTTCGAATAGCAAGAGAAAATATGTTGTTGTGGTGGTTTTGCGCAAAGCGCAAAACCACCACAACAACAATTATTTTTCTCCATACTTCGAATTGCTGTCGAATCATTAGTTTCATTGACAAATAGAATAATTGTTCTATAATTGAAATATGGAAACAACTATTGAACTTTATGCATCCGATAAAACAGCCATTGCTTTGCAGCAGCCGCTCTCCTGTGGATTCTTGGTTCTGTACGGTCCACAGGCTGCCACGCCACAATTACTGCAGCTGTGCGCAAATCTGGCATTGAATAATGCAGTCAGAATTCTGGATTGCGGCAATCGTTCTGACATGCATCTCGTCGCACGTGAATTGAGAGGAATCACACGTGATCCGGCAGCTGCCATGCTGAATATCCATCTTTCCCGAGCCTTTACCTGCTATCAGACCGAAGCGCTGTTGTCAGAAAGCCGTTCTCTTGAAAATATGCCGGTCCTGATATTGGATCTGTTAACCACGTTTTTCGATGAAAGTGTGCAAAAAAAAGAAGCGGAGCGGTTGTTCGGAAATGTGCTGGACCATATCCGAAAAATAAGCCGTAAAAATCCTGTATTGGTTGGCGTTAAACCCATTCCTGAACTCGCCGTAAGTCGCATTGATCTGATTTATCAACTGAAAGAAGCGGCGGACCAGTTTCAACAGCTTCAAAATACGCCTCTGATCACTGAAGATGATAAGAATCAACAATTACCATTATTCGACAGCAATTGAAAGTTTGGAAAAGCATTTTGAAAAAAGAGAGAAAACTTGTTGTTGTGTTGTTTTTGCGCGGAGCGCAAAAACAACACAACAACAAATAATCCCTCCTATATTTCGAATCACTGATTATTCGATAGCAACGCGAAATGTTAGCAAGATTAATCGCTTTATTTATAAAAGGTCATTCGGAATTATGAATTACTGATTATTTGATAGAAGCAGGGGAGGCTGAGTATGGGAAGGACAATTCGTTCTGCAACACAAACCTGGATTGAAGAGGAAAAAGCGCTCTCGCGTTTCACACGCGCACTGCGAAAAGATGATCAGCAATTGCTGCAGGAATTAACCAATCTGTCGCGTCTTCATATTGCGGAGGCGTCTTATGCCAGCAATTTGTATCCGATGGATATCTACCTGATCAGCATGCTGCTTGAAACTTACAAAAAACTGAGACGCGCAGAAGACAAAGTTGCTCAGCTCTGCAAGCTGCAGGGAATTGAGCCTCCGCCTGAGTCTGAAATACCCAATTTGCCTAGCCTGACAGAACTGATTGAGGATCTGGATAACGAACTGTAAATTGTTTTTTACATGCAGCTGCTTAACGCATCAGTTTTTCGAAATATAAGGAGGATTCTTCTCTCTTTATTTGAAAAGAAGGTTTCAATTTCGAATTGCTTTTTATTTGCAGTGTCACCCATACGCTATTTAAAGAAAACGCCGCTTCCGATGAAAACACTCCTGAAAGGATGGATTTTAGATATTTATGAGGATGAAACAGACGGCGTCCGAATCTGGTTCATTACCGAAGACTATCAGCGAATTTGCCTGAGACAGTACCTGCCTGTCCGCTTTTATGCAGCAGGACCACGGGAACGCCTTCATCAGTATTGTCTGGCAATGCAAGGGATGCCGGGACTGATGAATCTAAGCCGTGAGAATAAACGCGATGTGTTTAAACCCGAGCCGGTTTGCGTCCTGCAAATTGAAATGGACAATCCAGTTCGCCAGCGCATTTGTTTCCAGCGTCTGAAAAAAGATTTCCCGGATCTCACATATTACAATGCTGACCTTGCCGTCCACATCCATCATGCTGCCCGTTATCATACTTTTCCTCTGGCATTTTGTTCCGTTACCTGCAATTCAGAAAATCAGGAAATTCTGAATCTGGAAGTGTTGAACAGCCGCTGGGATGTGACGCCGCTGCATCCGGTCCTGCGCATATTGGAAATAGAGCCGTCTTGTGATCCGAACAAGAAAAAACCGGACTCCTTAAGGCTCAGCTATCAGCATCATGCACAGCAAATCGGGATGAGGGATCCGGCCAATGCGCTGAATCATATCAATCAGTTGATTGAGAAAATCGATCCGGATATGATTCAGACAAAATGGGGCGACGATTGGCTCTTTCCGGAATTATTGGAAATGGAAAACGCCACCGGCATTCCGCTGAAGATCAATCGGGATGAAGAACGGAAGTTATTCTGGAAGAAAGAAATCACGTATTACTCCTATGGTCAGATTGTATTTCGCGGACGCGAGGCGCATCTGTTCGGGCGCTGTCATATTGATACGAAAAATGCGGTGATGTGGAGTGATTACCACCTGGATGGCGCATTGGAATCCGCTCGTGTTACCACCCTGCCGATAGAACAGGCTGCCCGTGTTTCTCCGGGATCCGGCATCTCTGCCATGCAGATGATCACTGCGCTGGAACAGGATGTTCTGGTTCCGGAACAGAAGCAGCAGATTGAAGCCTCCAAATCCGCGTTGGATCTAATCCAATTTGATCGCGGCGGTCTGATATACCAGCCGCGAACCGGTCTCCACTGCAATGTAGCGGAAATCGATTTTACATCCATGTATCCGGCTGTAATCATCAATGGGAACATATCGCCCGAAGTGCCGCTCCCGGATGGTTTGAAACCTGCCAGCAATATTCTCGGGGTAGTCCCGCTGACTCTCAAACCGCTTTATGAAAAACGGGTTCTTATCAAAGAAAAATTGCTGCATTTTCCGGATAAAAACATTCCGCTTGCAAAAAGTTATACCGCACGGGCTTCAGCATTGAAATGGCTGCTGGTTGTCTGCTTCGGTTTTTTAGGGTACAAAAATGCACGGTTCGGACGGATCGAAGCACATGAAGCGGTTACTCGTGGAGGCCGGGAAGCGTTGCTGATTGCCAAAGAGACCTCAGAGGAGATGGATTTTGAAGTGCTGCATATGTTTGTCGATGCACTCTGGATTCAAAAATCCGGATGCAAAAAAGTGTCCGATTTTCAACCGGTGCTGGATGAAATTTCCCGTCGAACCGGAATGATCATTTCCATGGATGGCATTTACCGATGGATTGCTTTTCTTCCATCCCGTTCCAATGATGACCAGCCGGTTCCAAATCGTTATTTCGGGATTTTCGAAGACGGGAGTTTGAAAATTCGCGGTATCGAGGCAAGGCGCAGGGACATACCAGCCTGGATTATTGAAACCCAACTTGAAATGCTGAATTGTCTGTCCAAAGCTGCGGATGCACGAAAGCTGCCGGATTATTTGCCCAAAGCTTTTCGAATCTTTCATGACGCGCTGGAAGCTATCAATGCAGACAAAATACCTCCGGAAAAGCTGGTCATTACAAACAGAATCAGCCGGAAATTAAGCGAATATAAAGCACCAACTGCAGCCGTACGGGCTGCCCGGCAATTATTGGAGACTACCGGGAAAAATACTGCTCCCGGACAAAAAATACGCTACCTGTATACCATTGGAACGCCGGATGTCTTTGCCTGGGAAATTCCCGGGCCAATTCAGAGTGAGCAAATCGATAAAGCCAAATACCGTGAACTTTTAGCCCGGGCTGCCGGTACCATACTATACCCATTCGGGATTAACGCAAAACAAATTTCCGACTATGCACAAGGTGGATTGCAAACGGAATTTTCTTATCTGAATTCCAAAGTGGAAAGAATATATTAATGGAAGCAGCAATTTGAAATATGGGTTGGCTTATCGAATAAAGAAATGCCTTTTGAGAAAAAAGAGAAAACTTGTTGTAGTGTTGTTTTTGCGCGGAGCGCAAAAACAACACTACAACAAATAATTCTCCCCATATTTCGAATCGCTGTTAAATCTTTAGAATAGATATTGTTAATCTGAGCAACTTATAAATTTTTGGCCTCATTATTGAACTGCAACGCCAGACCAGATAAAGGTACGGCTGTCGCTTCTGGCACCTGCCGAACTGTAAATCGGTGATCCATCTTCCTGGCTTCCAGTCTGTCGAACCGTCTGCACATACCACTTGATCGCATGAGGAGCAGGATCACTTGGTCGGAATGATATGGGCACGATGTATTTGGTATCTTTTACATAATCGATCAGTTTGCGCCCTGACCCTTCCGTAATATCTTCAATATTGATTTCATAGGCTTCATTATCCAACAAAGTTCCGACGCCAGCCCATTGAAGAGAAATTGTTTCACCGCTCGTATTATAAGAGGCTCCATCGGCAGGAAGCAACAGGTTCGGCGATTCATAGGGAGGCGGATTCGTGGGCGTCGAAGTCGGGCCTGGAGTAACGCGCTCGCATAGTGGAATATGAAGTGTTGAACCGGCGACAACAATATCATTGGCCAGACCATTGTATTCTCGTATGATATCTGTGGATACGCCAAAATTCAAAGCAATTCCGAACAAGGTATCCGTATTGGTGACAACATAATCATACGATCCACAAGCGGCAAGTGTCGCTTCAGATCCGGTCAATGTATTCGTTGGAAGCGGCGTAACGGTTGGAGTTGGCTGCGGAATTTTCAATACCATCCCAGGATTCAGATAACAATCAGATGACAGGTTATTCTCCAGTACAATACTGGGCACTGAAATACCAAATAAAGCTGCGATAGAGGCGCATAAATCGCCTTCCTTGACTGTATATTCGATCGGTGCAAGCGGGGTGGAGGTCATCTCCATTGTTGGTGTATACGTTGTTGTCGGTGTAAATGTAATCGTCGGGGTAAATGTATTTGTAGCTGTAGCAGTCGGTTCTACCACTCTGCCTGAACTCTGCAACATAAAAAAGACAACGGCAGCACCGGCACCCAAAATCAGGATCGCCAGCCCGATGGCTATCGGCAGGCTCAGAGTGATTTCCGGTAATCGCGGTTTCTTTTGAAGTGGATTTTCCTTTTTGGAGGCGCTTTTCTTCGGAGCCCCATATTCATCGGGGGATCCTGAAAAAGTTCTTCCACAAACCAGACAGCGTGTAGCTGTTTCATTCATGCGGGTTCCGCAGGTTGGGCAAATTTTTGTTTTCGGTGCACTTAAATTTTCTGGACTCATGAGACCACGCTATTAATTGAATAAATCTGTTTGTAATTTTTATATTAAAATAAATTTTAACAAAATGAATGATAATTTCTGCAACGATTTTTGATTATTTGAATGTTCATTTCTAACATTTCGCAGATATTCATTCAAAAAGGAATGAATATAAAATTCAAAAAAAGGCAGAAAAAAGAAAATCCTTTGGCAATGACAGCAAATTTGTGTCTGTTCCACAGCAAGAAGTCAATTTTCTCCTTCATAACGCTGCCTGAATTTTATAAATCTTACTCCGGTATTTCGAATTAGTGGGAGGCACCTCTCTTAACTCAAAAAACTGGCATGAATGACAAATTGCTGATCGAATTATAACATGGTATATCTTATGAGCATCAACGATCCACTCTCCCTGTATATCCATATACCCTTTTGTGTTACCCGTTGCAGTTATTGTGATTTTACAACATTTGCAGGAAAGCTTGAACTGGTCCCTGAATATATCGAAGCATTAAAACTGGAAATCGAAATGAATTCTGATCTGCTCTGTCTGCAAAATCCGGTTCACAGTATTTATTTTGGAGGCGGAACTCCGTCCTTGATTAGAATAGAAGATCTGGAATCCATCCTTCACACAATCCGCAGCAATTTTCAAGTTCAGGCGGATGCTGAAATCACGCTTGAAATGAATCCCGGGGATGCAAATAAGAATTATGTACAAGAATTACATCACATCGGAATCAATCGGATCAGCCTTGGTATGCAATCAAGCAACCCGGATGAGCTGGAAATTATGGGAAGGCGCCACTCTCTAGAACAGACTTTCGAAGCGGTCAGACTTTTAAAAGAGTCAGGACTGGAAAATTTCAGTGTTGATCTCATCTATGGATTTCCTACACAAACCATGCAAAGCTGGCAGAATTCCATCCATTCAGCAATATCCCTAAATCCTGCTCACATTTCGCTTTATGCGTTGAGTATCGAAGAGGGGACGCTGCTTCAGAAGCGAATTTTTGAAGGTAAACTCCAACCAATTGATGAGGATATCAGCGCGGACATGTATGATTACGCAGAAGAACTCTTGAGAAATAGCGGTTTTATCCATTATGAGATTGCAAATTGGGCCAAAGATTCAAAACTGCAAAGTCGTCATAATATGCAGTACTGGCTGACACAACCCTATCTGGGTTTCGGCACGGGTGCACACGGTAACATTGATCATGTCCGGACAGTTAATGTATCAACCATCGATGAATACCTCGAAAGTATGAAACTCGCTCAGAAAAACCGTCTGGTCTTTCCTGCATCCCGGGAGATTATTTCACAAACGGAAATGATGGAAATGCAGGATTTTGTTATGCTTAGATTTCGAATGCTTCAGACCGGTGTGGATCCCGCCAATTTTAAACATCGTTTCGGAATTGAATTAGACGATGTATTTCATTATGAAATTGAAAGGCTATTGCATAAAAACCTGATCGAAGTTACATCGGACAGACGGTTGCGCTTAAAAAATGAAACCGTGTTGGTGGCAAACCAGGTTTTTATGGAATTTGTCTCTGTTTAGACATAAAAAGTAAACAGATTCCATTCATGAAATACGGATTCACGGATGAAAAGTCATCGATTCATCCTGGTGTTTATTGATTCGCTGCCATTTTGATTTTATTGAAATGTTATCAAACAGCAATTCGAAATATGCGAAAAAGTATATGTTAGTGTGTTGTTTTTGTGCGTAGCGCAAAAACAACACACTAACAAGTTTTCTCGATCGATTCAAAAAGTTGGTTCATATTTCGGATTACTGGTTATGAAACGATAACAGTAGTTCCATAACCAATCGTTTCGAGCTTGAATTCGGAAGCAGCAGGCAACGCCCAGCGATACAGCCATTTCGCCTTGTCATTCGGCATATTCACACATCCATGGCTCATCGTCATCCCATAATTGGTGTGCCAATATGTACCATGCGTCGCCACCCCATTTTTCGGCTCAAAAAAACAAACCCAGGGAACACCCGGAAGCTCATACGCTTCCAGATCATCAGTCATCTGGCCATCTCCCATATGTTTCGATGGCATTTTATTCTGGATATTAAAAGTACCGGTTGGTGTGGAAGTTGGTATCTTTCCTTCCACTTTTGCACTAGGAATTCCGGTGGATACTTTGGTTTTCATTACAGCGTTGCCATATTCAAAAGCAGTCAATTCCTGCATTGCGATGGATACTTCAATCCGCTTTTCAACCCAGGGGACATCGGGAGAAAGTGGCAATAATTCAGGCAGTGAAATAATGCGAATATGTTCAGCGGGTACATAATAATCCAGTCGATCAAAATCGAAAATTTCATCCTTGATTCGGTACCATGGCCTGCCATCCGGTCCATCTACCAGTCCAACTACCCAATGAACAGATTGGTAGTATAGGCGAAAAACATCCCGCCATGATCCGTCAGAATTATGCAGCCGCGCCTGTGTAAAGGGAACCGTTACTTCAGCCAGTTTGCCGGGAGGAGCGGCTCCGATCACAGAAAAATCGACTTCGTTAAGGCGAGTCTCAACCAATTGAAGGTTTCCCGAATGAATATAACCGCCCCAGACACGATACCAGATCGGATTGTATCCCGGTCCGTATTCTGATTTAACCTGATAATAGATATTTACCAATTCATCTCGAAATTTTTGATAGAGAATCTGACTTTCATCCCACGGTTCTTTATAGACACTGACATTCTTTATTGCAACACGGGCAGTTTTTCCGCCTCGCGCCATTAAATCATTTTGACTGAAGAAAGGCTGAAAAGCATATGCTCCGGCACCTGCTCCAACCATTTTCAGGAAATCACGACGATCTGGTTTTCGGTCAATTGAATTCGTCATTTTTATAATACCCATTTCACATATGGATTTGATGTCAGTTCCCGATAGAAATCATCAACCTGTTCACGAGATTCAGCAAGAAAATGGAAAGACATCGAGCGATAAGTTTCATTTCGGCTCAAAACTGAAGTAATATCTTCTTTTGCTATACGAAGTGCTTGACGCTCAATGATCATCATAATCGCTTCTTCAAATTCGATTATATTCAGACCAATCACTTTCATCGGCATATCGCATGGAAAAGTCAGTTCTAATCCTTTTTGGACCCTATTTATCTGGGGTTTATCTTCCATATTTTCATTCTCTCGTTCATTCTTAATAATAAAAAATAATCTATCTGTTTATTTATAACGTAATTTCCCGATGTTTGAACCAGATCATGAGGAATCCAGTAATTCGAATTTTGGAAAAGTCATTTGCGAAAAAAGAGAAAACCTATATTTCAAATAGCCGTCAAGAATCTAAACGCTTTGATTATAATTAGGACGATGACAAAAGCAGTCTCTTGTTCTCTCCGAATGATTCTTCTCGTTTTCTGTATCTTCCTGGTTTTATGTAATTATGCGCCGGGATTTTCATCCTGTTCTGATATGCCGCTAAAAATTCAGAATGTGATGATGACCTCACCTCTCATGATTGATCCAGTCCGGTTATCAATTTACATCCCGCCCTGTTACGATGAAAGAATTTCCGATGGATATCCGGTAATTTATTTATTGCATGGTCAGAATATGGATAATTCAGTGTGGTCAAAAATGGGATTACAGAACATTTTACAGGACGGGTTTGGACAAATGATTCTGCCACATTTTTTGGTGGTAACGATACAGGAAGATAATGATCTCCAGGATATTTATTTGTCGATGCTGGATAAAGCAATTCTTGATACCATCATTCCCTGGATCGATGAAAACTTCAACACCTGTACAGACAGAACCTGCAGAGCGATCGGGGGAATATCCCGCGGAGCATTGTGGGCAGAAAAAATTGCATTTACATATCCGGAAGTTTTTGGATCAGTGGGATTACACAGTATTCCCGGAACTTATTTTGACGACCAGTCCTTGCAAGTATTGATAAAAAAACAGATTCAGAACAAATTATTGTTGAGAGTCTATATTGATGTCGGAAGTGAAGATAATTATCGTCATGATGGCCGAATTTTCAGCGATCAATTGAATTTTTACGGGTACAGTAACATTCGCATCGTAAACCCGGGCGGCCATGATGAGAATTACTGGAGTTCACAACTGCTAAATTACATGATCTGGTATTCAGAAAAATGGAAAGTGCATTAAATTCCAGGTTCGTTCGAACCAGCCAAGATTAGCTAAGGATTTCTTTTGCTTCACCGATATCCTGGTGAATCTGATCAACCAAATCTTTAGCCGAGGGGAATTTCTTTTCGGGTCGCAAATATTCGATAAATTCAATTCTGGCTGCTTTTCCATATAAATCATCGAAGGCACTTTCCAGCAGAAAAGACTCTACAACCACTTGTTCATCGTCATGAAAAGTCGGTCGAGTTCCGACATTGGTTACTGCAGAATACTCATTTTCCTGAATGGTAATTCGGGATGCATATACACCTTTTTCCACCATCACCTTTTTTTCCGGGTAAACCATGTTGATCGTTGGAATTCCAAGTTTCCGGCCTCTTGCTTCCCCGTGAATAATTTCGTTATTGATAAAAAACGAATAACCCAGCAAATGATTGGCTTCCCGTATTTTTCCTGTTGAAAGCAATCTACGAATTCTTGTGGAAGAGACCACATCACCATCCAGGGTCAATTGCGGTACTTCATGCAATGAAAAATCAAATTCTTGCATTAATCCGCGAAGGACATCCGATGTTCCGGATTGATTCTTTCCCAGGAAGAAATTCATACCGACCCAAATAGATTCCATGTTAAGAGAATGCTTCATTTCTGAAATGAATTCATACGGTGATTGATCGGCAAGTTTCTGATCAAATTTTAAGGTAATCAAATAACGGATTCCCAGAGGTTCCAGCAGGGAAGCCCGTTCTGTAGGAAGGATGATATTTTTCTGGGTCCCATTGCGATGAAAAAAGATTGCAGGAAGCGGATCAAATGTTACAACAGCCGTTGGGAGTCCAATCCGTTCAGCATGACTGATAAATGGATCCAATAATGACCGATGACCGATATGTATCCCATCAAAAGCGCCGATGGTTACACAAGTCTTTTCCAGATGCAAAGAAGAAAATGAATGAAATTCTGACAGCATAGGTTAAGAAAAGAAGACTTTTTTGGGCTGCCAGGTCATCGCATCAGAAGATTTTTCTAAAATCGCAACCAGCTCCCCCTGTTCAGAAACTGCCTTGGCAATGGCCGCGTCATCAAATTTCGCGGGAATTTTTCTCCCATGGCGAATCTCTGCTTCCATTTCCATATCAAGCAATACCTCCTGCATTCCTCCCAAAGAATCCGCTGCAGGTATGAGATGCTGGTACCAGGTTCCCTCTTCAAAACATGCCTGCAGGTCAGGTATGGTGATCGCATCTCTGAGAGAAAAATGACCGCTGACCGTTCGACGCAGACCATTAAGATATGCCCCACAACCTAATTTTTCCCCTAACTCATGAGCGATGGAACGAATATAAGTTCCTGAAGAACAATAAATATCTACAGATATTTCCGGTAGATTGAATTCAACGAGATCAAAAGAAAAAACATTCACTTTTCGGCTGGGCAGGACTACTTTTTGACCTTGTCTTGCCAACTCATAAGCCTTTCGTCCCTGCAATTTGATAGCAGAATACGCTGGCGGTACTTGATCAAATTCACCGGTAAATGCCTTCATCGCTTCCAGAATCTGATCCTCGGTTAAATGGACATCAACACCTGTGGGTTGAATTAAGCCATCACCATCATAGGTATCGGAAACTGCACCAAATCGAATTGTGGCTTCATATCGCTTGCGATCAGTCAACAAATATTCACTTAATCGAACAGCCGGGCCAATCAATATCACCAAGACTCCGGATGCACGAGGATCCAGCGTTCCTGTGTGTCCAATTCTCCTTAAACCGGTCCCTTTTCTTATAATCTGAACAACATCATGAGAAGTTTTACCGACAGGCTTGTCGACCACCATGACACCTGAAATTGCACTTTTAAATTTTCTGGACTCTTCATCACGCATTTTATAAATCCTGCAACTGTTACATTCAGTAATTTGAAATATGAAAGGATTTCCTTGTTGTTTCTTTATTCGAAAAACCAATCCTCATTTCGAATTGCTGTATTACATTATAATCGGATGACGAATTGAAACTTTCCAATCATATCCGATGATCGATAAATATTTAACCTGATTATTGAATTGCTTTTTTTGTTTCAGCAAGGACTTCCTGTATCACATTCGCTAAAGGCTGATTGATCGTTGCCCCTGCAGCCAAAACATGTCCGCCCCCGCCAAATTTTTTTGCAACCATAGAGACATCCACACCCGGTTTGCCTCTCCACGATATTTTCACGCTTTGAGGAGTCTGTTCAACAAATAGTAAGGCAATTTTTATTGTTTCAGTAGTTGATAGATAATTGATCAAATTGGCATCATCAGTACCGGGATAACCTGATTTTTCTTTATCCTCGGAGGTTAAAGTACTCCATAACAGCTTCCCATCCTGTTGCATTTTTGATAATCCAAAACTCCAATATTTTCCGGCTTCATACGAATGCGACATCATAACACTTTGTGTTATCTCATACAAATCAGCCTCGTATTCGATCATTTTTGATGCAATCTGAAGTGTTTCTGCATCGGTATTTCGAGTTGTGAAACCCTGCGTATCCGTAAGAATCCCTGACAATAAGGCAGAGGAGACTTTCTTGTCAAACGACAGACCAAGCAAAGGAATCAGCTTCGCAACGATAATCGCTGTGGCAGATTTTTCAGAATCAATCCAATTAATCCGCGCAAGTCCAGAATTGGATGGATGATGGTCGATACAAATATCCGGGATGCGATTTCCATTTTTCGAAAAGAAATCCCCTGCACGCTGAATATCACTGACATCCAACAAAATGGAGCAGTCAAAGGGATCAGGCGTTTTTTGAAAAGGAGAATTTTCAACATAATCCTCAAACCGCAAACGATCCTGGGAGGGAATATCATCCTGTGAAATAAATTGAACTTTTTTTCCGGTTGACTGCAGCGCCCACCCAAATCCGAGCACGGAGCCAATTGTATCGCCGTCAGGCCGGATGTGACAAAAAAATGCAATTCTGGCTGATTTCTGAATACACTGACGAATCGCTGACAGCGTTTCGTCCTGAATCTCATATTTCATCTGTTTTTCTTTCCACCAATAACAATTTTCCACAGGGATGGATTTCATGAATGGGAACAGTCATAGGACGAATCCTGTAACTGTTGAATCATTTTGGTATCCATTTCTGGATAATTTATTAAAAGCTGTTTAGTAAGAGTAAAAGTGAGAAATCCATATTTCGAATTCCTCACTTTTTGTCTTATTGCTCTTCGTGGTCTGCACCAGATTGTGGTGTTGTTTCACCATTTTCTTCGCGCTCTTTTTGAATTTGTTTCAACAAGAACTCAACGCGATCAGCATTTTCCGGTGTTGGATCCCAAAAAAACCTCAACCTGGGAAAAGTCCTTAGCTCGATTGTCTGTGAAAGTGACCGCCTTAAGAAACTGCTGGCACTCTCCAAACCGGCAATAATTTCACTGCTTCGTTCTTTTCCTTCAATTGCGGATACATAAATATTTGCATAATATAGCTCGCGATCAACTTTGACATCGGTCACCATAACTCCGCCCAGACGAGGATCATCCACCTGAAAAATCAGCAGCTCGGAAAGGTCTTCGCGAATTCTGTCTGCGATTTTTTGCAGACGTATTTGTGATGGCATTTTTTACTCCCTTCAGGAACCAGATCGCTCTAATGTGAAGGTTTCCAACATATCTCCGACTTCAAAAGCGTCAAAACCTTTGATTGAAATTCCACATTCCAGGCCATTTTTCACTTCTTTAACATCATCTTTTTCATGCTTTAATGTGGCTATTTCTCCGGTAAAGACGGTCTCACCTTTTCGAACCACTCGAATTTTTGAATTCTTGCGTAATTCGCCTTCACGAACGCGGCTGCCCGCGATGGAACCAAGTTTGGAGATTTTGAATACAGCCAGGACTTCTGCTTTTCCATTCGTTACTTCTTTAAATTCAGGCTCCAGCATACCCTTCAATGCTTTTTCAATGTCTTCCGTAAGTCGGTAAATGATATCGTACGTCCGAATGGACACGCCTTCATTTTCAGCTTTTTTCCTGGCGACAGGATCAGCCTGGACATTGAATCCAATTACAACACCATGAGAAGCGGCAGCCAGCATTACATCATTTTCACTGATATTTCCAGCTTCTGCATGAAGAATATTGACATTAATTTCGCCTTCTTTGCTTAATTCATTCAGTGAATTAATGATTGGTTCAAGAGATCCGTTGACATCAGTTTTGATAATCAGGCATAACTCTTTCGTTTCGCCTGCTTTAAATTTTGCAAATAATTCTTCGAGTGTCGCTTTCGGTAGATTCCGGCTTAAAGCTGCATCGGCTTTTGCTGCACTGACAACAGATCTGGCTTCTTTTTCCGATAAATAAACCTGAAAAATATCACCGGCTGTTGGGACGTCAGTCAGTCCCATGATTTGAACTGGTGTAGAAGGTCCTGCTTTTTGAATTTTCTTCCCGCGGAAATCAAACATTGCCCGGATTTTTCCATATGAATTCCCAGCCAAAACGACATCTCCCATTTTTAGTGTGCCATTCTGGACAAGCAATGTAGCCATAACGCCCTTTTTCGTATCAACGGACGCTTCAACAACCGTTCCGAAAACTTTTCCTTTCGGATTGGCCATGATTTTTGTTTCTTCAGCGGTCATCAAGATCGCTTCCATCAGATCTTCAATGCCAATTTTTTGTTTCGCAGAGACAGGAACGACCATGGTATTGCCGCCCCAGGTATCTGCCATAAGTCCTTGTTCTGATAATTGCTTCTTTACAAGTTCCTGATTCGCATCCGACCGATCAATTTTATTTAAAGCAACTATGATCGGGACACGAGCTGCTTTTGCATGCGAAATCGCTTCTTTCGTTTGAGGCATCACACCGTCATTGGCTGCTACAACCAGAATGACGATATCTGCCCCCTGCGCTCCACGAGCACGCATTGCACTGAATGCAGCATGTCCTGGTGTATCCAGGAAAGTAATCGCTTTTCCATGGCTTTCGATTTGATAAGCACCAATATGCTGAGTAATACCCCCGGCCTCTTCGGCTGTGACATTGGTATGCCGAATGGCATCCAAAAGTGATGTTTTCCCATGATCCACATGACCTAAGATCGTCACTACAGGAGGTCTTGGAATTAAATTTTTTGGATCTTCGCGTTCAATAATTTGGCGCCACAAAGGAACTTCGCCTAAATCTTTTTCATTTTCAACTTCATTTTCTGATTCCGGTACTGCCTCAAAACCAATTTCATTCGCAACAATGGCTGCAGTGTCAAAATCGATCATCTGGTTAATATTTGCCATGACACCATTTGACATCAAAACCTTGATAACCTGGATGCTGTTGCTTTGTAACAGTTTCGCTAAATCACGAACTGTAATTGCGTAAGGGATTTCAATTTTTTTTGTGTTTTCACCCATAACCTGCTCACTTTCCGAAAACGAGGTGGATTCCTGATTATGTTGAAGAATCAATCAAATCAGGAAATTCCTCCATCCACTTTCTCATATTTTCGATATCCAACGTGCTTAACTCAGCTTTCAGACTCTTGGCTAACAATCCTCTGGAGAGCGCTTTTTCCCAACATTCCCGTTTGTTATGCAGATAAGCACCTCTGCCTGGAATCTTTCCTGTTGTGTCAATCATCAACCCATCTGACGTTTTTACCAAACGCATTAACAATCGTTTTCCCAACGTTTCCCGGCAGGCAATACAAGTCCGCTGCGGTACATGTTTTGCACGTTTAACGATAATTTTTGCCACTTTACCAGCCCCAGTCCTCATCATCGGTTCGTTTATGTTTCTTATGAACTAATGTCATGTCGCTTTCTGGATCATACTCAACCTGGACATTTTTCTTCTTTTTCTTCTTTTTATCCTTCTTAGAGTTGATATCAACATGATCTTCATCCTCATCGTCAGTGAAATCGACATGTGGAACTCCATCAGTCCGGAGCGTATTAAACAGCTCATCAAAAGATATTTCTTCCGTTTCTTCTTGTTCAACATCTTTTTCGGAATTAGTTTCTATCGCTGCAGGTTCCATTTGAATCTGCGTCAAGTCCACCATTTCCATATCCAGATTCTCTGGTGCTGTTTCCGCAGGTTTTTCGATTTCCGCCTCTTCGGCCAAAGCAGTGTTTTCAGACGATACTTCAGATTCCAGAATAGTCTCGGCCTTCGAAGTTTCCATCGTTGGTTCAACATTGCTGCTGACACCAATAAACTTAACCAGCGAGGCAATTTCATTCATCGATTTTGTCGAAATCCCTTGAAGCTTAAAGATTCCATCCGGATCATTTTTCATTCGCTCGTATAAATCACCGAATGTGGATAACCCGATATTCTGCAGAATGGCTGCGACATGTTTCGGAAGGCCACTTTCATTGATGTGTTTCTTGATGATCTCATCTTTTGAAAGAGAACTGTTTATGAGAGCACGGATTACTTCGGAGACATTGCTCTCATTAAATCCGGCCACTTTTCGTTTCTCAATACGATCGACAAAGCGATTTAATGTTTCGCTCTCATCAGCGGAAAGGTTGCGTCCTTCATTTCTCTTGGAAAGAATCAGACGAATCGCATCAATGCTTTTTTCTTCACCATCGAATAATTCTTTATGTGTGACGATGGTTGTTCTTTCACCAGTTTCTTCGTTATGATCGATAATGTCACGTTTCGATTCAAAGATTCCGATAATATCTGCAGCAGCTTCTGTAACACTCTTGATATCAATTCGCCAGCTCGTCAATTTGGCAGCCAGGCGTGCATTCTGTCCATCTCGCCCAATCGCCAAAGAAAGCTGATCTTCCGGAACGACAACGGTTGCTGTCTTTCCATTTCCCAAATACACACCAACCACTTTCGCAGGGCTGATGGCTTTGGATATAAATAAAGCCGGGTCCGGATTCCATTCGATCACATCGATCTTTTCGTCATGCAGTTCTTTGACAATCGGCTGAATACGTTTTCCCTGGATACCAACACAGGCACCAACCGGATCAATCCCTTGCTGAGTAGCCGAGACTGCAATTTTTGCTCTCGCTCCTGGCTCACGAGCAATGGAACGAACTTCGACGATTCCATGGAAAATTTCTGGAACGTCAATTTCAAGAAGCCGGAACAGAAATTTGCGATCTGTTCTGGATAACAATATCTGGGGGCTTCTTGCGGTGTCTTTCACCTCCACAATCAATGCACGGACATGTTCATGGAGCCGAAAACGTTCTCCTTTAATAACATCCTTGCGTAAGAGGGTTCCTTCCGCCTTTTTATCCAGACCGATGGTATACCCTTCATTGCTGATCGATTGCACGACTCCGCTGACGATCTCGCCAACTTTCTTATCGTAAAACTCAATCTGATCGATACGTTCAGCATCACGAAGACGTTGCTGAATCACCTGACGAGCAGTTTGAGCAGCTACACGGCCGAAATCCCGCGGTGTGCTTTCCACCACAACCATGTCACCGATTTCTGCTTCTGGCGTTACTTTTCGTGCTTCCGCCAATAATACTTCAGTCCGTTCATCGACAACATCATCGACAACTTCTTTTTCTGCATAGATCAGAAAATTACCGGTTTCCGGATCGAGTTTTGCTTCAACATGCTGTGCCGCCGAAGCCACAACAGCTTTTCGATACGCTGAAACCATAGCGGATTCCAAAGCCTTGATAACCGTATCACGAGGCAACTGTTTCTCGTCCAACATTTCATTAAAAGCCAGGACAAATTCGTTCTTCATCCTTGATCACATCTCCCACATTTTTACTTATAAACAGAAAAGTGGGGAAATCCCCACTTTTCGTTGTTGATACAACTTTTGTGTACATATATTCTAACATAAATTTTTATCACTTGCAAGCCAGTAATTCGAGGACATTTAATTGCCTTGACAAGCCAGTAATTCGAATTTGCCTTTTAAGAAAAAAGAGATTTTTTACCTCATCTTGAGTGGGACATTGAATATCGCAGACTATTATAAAACGAATTTACGAAAAATGGATATTTGCTCTTGCAATTTTCAAGCCAACTTGCTATAATAAGGTCATTGAAGTGGTAAAGATTCCCACAAAGTGGTAGACTGGCCAGCCAGTCTTCTGTTTTTTAAAGGACATTATAGAAAATATGTTCACCGGTATATACGAACACACCATCGATAAAAAAGGCCGAACATCGCTTCCAGCGCGTTTTCGCAGTTTGCTGGCAGAAGGTGCCTACATTTCGGTTGGTCTTGATAAAAACCTGATCATATATTCTATTCCTTTCTTCGAGAAAATGGCGAACGATGTATCTGGATTTAGTCTTGCCGATCCGGTTGCAAGAAAATACCGGCGCCGGATGTTCAACAAAGCGGAATTGATTGAATTTGATGCAAATGGTCGATTTCTGCTTCCAACATATCTTCGTGATGAATTTAATTTTCAGGATGGCGACAAAATAATTTTTGCGGGTTCTTCTGACTATATCGAAATTTGGACTGAAGAAGAATGGAAAAATGCAGAAATAGAAGCTTTCCATGATGAGAAAATCTCCGAAGATTTTGCCAATCTTTTGAGTAATCACTGATGATGCCCAATTCCAAACCCCACTTTTCAGTGATGCAACAAGTTGTAATCGATGCAATACTGCCTCGTTCAGGAGGTGTCTATGTTGACGGAACATTGGGCGCAGGAGGGCATACAGAAGCGATTTTGTCTACATCAGTACCGGATGGGAAAGTAATAGCCTTCGAAATTGATCCGCAAGCGATTCAAATAGCCACTGAAAGATTACAATCTTTCAGTGGCCGTTTAAAAATCATCCGTGATTCTTATTGTTCATTGCCCAATTATTTAGCAGAAGAGGAGCCAGTGGATGGTATTTTGCTCGATCTCGGTGTTTCATCCATGCAGATCGATAATCCGGAAAGAGGTTTTTCATTCCAAAAAGAGGGACCTCTGGACATGCGATTTAATCCAAATCAACCTATATCAGCCTACGAGATTGTTAACCAATATCCGGAAGAGGAACTGGCACGTATTCTATATGTTTATGGAGAAGAACGAAAAAGCCGTCAAATTGCAGCCAGAATTTGTTTTATCCGAAAGAACAAACCGATTCGGACTACAACAGAACTGGCATCGATTATCGCTGAAGCAATCAAACAACCGCATCAAAAGATCCATCCAGCCACAAAAAGTTTTCAGGCTATCCGAATTGCTGTCAACGGTGAGCTGGACGCGATTGAACAGGTTTTACCAATGGCAGTTAATTATTTAAAACCCGGAGGAAGGCTTGCAGTCATTTCATTTCATTCGCTGGAAGATCGAATCGTTAAACATTTTTTCCAATCAGAGAGCCGCAATTGCATCTGTCCACCCAGCCAACCCGTCTGTACTTGCGGACATACAGCCTCAATAAAAGTGATCACACAGCATCCGCAAACTGCGAATCAGGACGAGATTGAAAACAATATTCGTTCAAGAAGTGCAAAACTTCGAGTTGCAGAAAAAATTGGAGTCAATGGATGAAAACCAGTCAAAGTGCCTATCGATTAGCTCCATGGCGAAAACAGATTCAGAATATTTTAAATGTTCTCATTGCGTTGATATTCATTGCATCCATCACGATGATCTATCTTTATTGTTCAGCACAAATGACAAAGATGAAACTGGAAATTCAGGTTCTGCATGATGAAAGAAGCAGTCTGACCAGAATGATTGCAGATAATTTAACCCAAGAGGGACAGATCACTTCCTTTTTTGAGATGGAAAAAAGAGCCCGGCAAGCGGGATATATTCCGATCGACATGTACGATGAAGAAGTTTATACCTATCTTCCAGTTGCCGGATTTCAAGATGAAAGTTTCAGCAGTTTAAACGGAGTCTCTCAAATCAATTCCATACCGGTTTCCATCGTAAAGCCAGAATACACCGAAAGCCTTCAACGATGGTTAAAAGAAAATGTGTCCATTAAGAAAAGTGGTGACCAATGAACCGAATTGATTCCCGCTTGAAATTTCTAGTAATCGCTTTGAGCATTTTTTTTGGAGGAGTTTTTCTTCGGATTCTCTACCTGCAGACCAATGCTTCAGCAATCGCGCTGAAAGAATCAATTGGTGAGTCTTTTGAATATATGACTTTGGAGATTAATTCTGAACGCGGCAATATCTATGATCGTCAGGGGTATCTTTTAGCCGGAAACTCAGTATCGTATACTGTCTCACTGAAACTGCAGACATCGAATACTCACGGCGAATTTATTGCAAATTATCTCGCTCCTATTCTAAATATGGATCATGAGGTAATTAAGAAATCAGCCGAAATAAAATTCGATGAAAAAAAAGCAGTTGAAATGCCATTGACAAATTTTGCTACTAAAGAACAGATCGAAAAAATTGAGCAAGTAAAGAAGTTTTTGGACCAAAGAGAGCTATCCAGTTTTGAAAGTAAAACAAAAACTCTCGAAAATTTGGATTCGGTTGTGTATTATCCAAATATCCATCGTTACTATCCTAATAAAGATCTGGCATCGAATGTCATCGGATTCTTTCCCTTCCTCAATCCATCTGCGGGCGCATCCTATGGTATTGAACAATTTTATGATGAAATTCTGTCAGGGCATTCCATTGAACATCGTTTTTCACTAGATCCCAATGTCCCGGATACCATTCCCGATATGCCCAAAGGTGCATCCGTTGTTTTAACGATTGATCGTAAAGTACAAAGTATTGTTGAAGACTCGATCAAAGAAGCCGTTGTAAATAATAAAGCAAAGAGCGGGACGATTATTATTTCTAATCCGAAAACCGGTGAAATTATGGCAATGGCCACCTATCCAAGAATCGATCCAAATGAATATTGGAAATCTTCAGAAGTTTTCACAAAAGACAACCGCTTCAATCCGGCAGTTATGCAGCCTTATGAAGTGGGTTCAGTTTTCAAAGTAATCACCTTAGCAGCAGGCATTGATTCCGGAGCGATTAAACCGGAGACCGTCTTTAATGACACAGGAACCTATGACATTATGGGAGTCAGTATTTATAACTGGGATCGTGGTGCATGGGGACCGCAAACAATGATTGGCTGTATGCAGCATTCATTAAATACATGTTTATCCTGGATTGCAGAACAAATCGGCGTGGACAGATTCTACAAATACCTGGATGCTTTTGGATTGAATCAACCGACTGGAATTCAGCTTGCTCATGAGGAATACTATCCAATTTCAAAACCCGGCGACAACTATTGGACGCCAATCAGTCTTCCAACGAACTCCTTTGGACAAGGGATCATGACCACACCAATTCAGATGATTACAGCCGTAAATGCGCTTGCTAACGGCGGGAAAATGATGAAACCTTACATCGTTAAGGGAATTTACTTTGATGATCATGCGGAAATAACGCAACCTGAAATGATCGGACAACCCATCAGCGCTGAAACTGCAAAGACCGTCACAGAAATGCTTGCCACTTCTCTGGAAGTGGAAGCATCAGATTCTTTAATGGAATACACCCGTATCGCTGGAAAAACAGGAACGGGAGAAATTGCGAAAGAAGGTGTTGGTTATGTTTTAAGTGTTACGAATGCATCTTTCGTTGGATGGGGTCCTGCAGATGATCCGCAATTCGTAGCTTATGTGTGGCTTCAGGAACCGCTGGTGAATATCTGGGGATCTGAAGTTTCAGCACCTCTGTTCAGCGAAGTGATGACAGAAGTACAACTGTACTTGCATCTTCCGACAGATCGTCAGTTAGCTTGCATTTATACCGAGAATTGCCCCTCAAAAGATTCTGATGAATATCATTATTGGTAAATTCTCATGAAGAAACCGTCATCTGCGCAGTCAAAATATGGAAGAAAGGAAATGCAGTGTTCACATTAAATGAAGTCCTCCGGGCGATTACCGGTCAACAAATCAACACGCAGGATCGCTTTTTCAGTGAAGCGACTGTTGACAGCCGTCAGGCAATACGCGGCGCCATGTTTGTCGCTATGGAAGGGGAAAATGTAGATGGCCATCAATTTATTCCACAGGCATTCAAAAAAGGGGCGTTGATTGCCTTGGTTCAAAAAGATTGTGCAGAACAATTTACTTCTATCGATTTGCGAAAAGAATCTGCAGATGCTTTTCAGCCGGATCAAATTCCGTCTTTTCCATTTTGCATCCGGGTTGATAATACGCTCAAGGCATTGCAGGACATCGCAGCGTACCACCGAAATCAGATTGATCTGAAAGTAATTGGCATCACAGGAACCGTGGGCAAATCGACTACGAAAGAACTGGTCGCTGAAGTTCTCAGCCAACGCTATCATACATTAAAAAATACTGGCAATTTGAATAACGAAATTGGACTGCCGCTTACGCTGCTGCGGGCAGGGAAAGGGCATCAGCGCGCTGTTTTGGAAATGGGGTTTTATGTCCCTGGTGAAATTGATCTGCTGTGTCAAATTGCCAAACCTGAAATTGGTGTCATTACCAACATCGGGACTGTTCATGCTGAGCGAGCAGGATCCATTGATATCATAGCAAAAGGCAAAAGCGAATTGATCCGGGCATTGCCTCAGCATGGATATGCAATCCTGAATTACGATGATCTTCTGGTCAGACCGATGGCTGAGCTGACAAATGCAAAATCCTTTTTTTACGGTTTGGACCCGGATGCAGCGATATGGGCAGATCAAATTGAATCATTTGGTTTGGAAGGCATTCGTTTCTGTCTTCATTACAAAAATGAGAGCTATTTTTTACGTATCCCGCTGATCGGCCGCCATTCGGTTCATACGGCTCTGCGGGCTGCAGCCGTTGGCAGAGTAGAAGGGCTCAACTGGAGCGAAATATTCAAAGGATTAAATCATGCCCAGTCACAGCTTCGTATGGCAGTTATACATTCTGAAGATGGCGCCTTGATTATTGATGACACCTATAATGCTTCCCCCGATTCCACGATGGCAGCTCTGAATCTGTTGCATGAGATGAGTGGTTATAAACTGGCAATTCTGGGAGAAATGCGTGAACTCGGGCAATATGAAGTACACGGACATACCATTGTGGGTGCCCGAGCTGCACAAGTCTGTGATGAACTCATCACTGTGGGCATCAAAGCGAGAATTTTGGCTGAAAGTGCCTATAAAACCGGATTGGATTCATCAAAAATTCATTGGTTTGAATCCGTCCAGGAAGTGATTGATTTCCTGAAGGTTCGAAAACTCAAAGAAGGTGAAGTTGTCTTAATTAAAGGATCCAGAGGGCTGCAGATGGAACGAATCGTTGATGTAATGGAGACAAAACAATGAAAGAGACTCCCCTGACCCTCGCCTTATCCATTTTGGGCTTCATGATGACAGTGATTTGGGGTGGACCATTTGTGCGGCTGCTCCATGTATTAAAAATCGGGAAGATGATCCGCATCGATGGACCAGATACGCATATGCTGAAGATGGGAACGCCTACAATGGGTGGCATCATGTTTATCATCCCCACATTGATGGTCAATGCAATGTTGAACGCAGCATCACTCTTAGGAGTGAACATTATGGGACAGACGTTTGTATTACCGATGATTACGCTGATTCTGTACGCGTTACTTGGATCTATCGATGACTGGGAAGGAATTCGCGGACCACGGCGAGGATTGGGAATGCGCGCAAAAACGAAATTTTTGATCCAAATCATTATTGCTGTTTTTCTCGCCTGGATTATGAAACATTATCTGAATGTCTCCTATATTTTTTGGCCTAATTACCAATTTCCAATCGATTTGGGGAACTGGTTCATTCCGATAGCAGTCTTTTTTATCGTTGGTATGTCCAACGCAGTCAATCTAACCGATGGATTGGATGGACTGGCCGGATTAATTTCTGCGACTGCTTTTGCCGGATATGGGGCTATTGCACTCATGGTGGGACAAACTTATGTCGGAAGGTTTTGCTTTATTCTGGTTGGAGCCTTATTTGGATTCCTTTGGTTCAATGTGAATCCGGCAGAACTGTTTATGGGAGATTGCGGATCACTGGCATTAGGCGCAACATTAGCAGTTGTCGCGCTGCTGACCGGTCACATTCTTGTTCTCCCAATCATCGCCATCATTCCGGTCAGCGAAGCGTTATCAGACATTCTTCAAGTGGGTTATTTCAAGTACACACATGGCAGGCGCCTCTTTCGAATGGCGCCGCTCCATCACCACTTTGAATTGCTGGGATGGAGCGAAGTTCAGGTCGTGCAGCGTTTTTGGCTGGTCAGTTTGTTATTTCTAATGCTCGGATTTGCCATAGCCATGCTGTAGGCATTTCGTAATAGACCTCTACGTTCGGTGAATTTCTGGTAAGGAGAGATTTTTTGAAAAAATTTGACTGGTTCGGGAAAACAATTCTGATGT
>JAPKMT010000002.1 GCA_026645735.1 Flexilinea sp. | reverse complement strand
ATTGTGGATGTACGTGTAATGAACAATTCAACCACGGAAATTACGTTGGAATTTGTCGGCACCGAGAAACAAAAACCGGTTGCTTATCGCGCAGGTCAGATCGCCTGGATTACAGTTCGCCGGTCACCTTTTGCTTTTCGGAAGCATCCATTCTCCATTGCTTCATCGGATGTAAACCAGAAGATTGTCAAGTTCGCAATCCGCGAACTGGGTGATTTTACATCCACTATCAAGGATATGAAAGTTGGCGAGAGAGTCTATGTTGAAGGTGGTTTTGGTACATTTGACCTCAGCAAACTTGGCGATGAAGGCTTTGTTATCATCGCTGGCGGAATCGGTATTGCTCCTGCCATGAGTATCGTTCGGACAATGGCCGAAAAAGGTGATAAACGTAAAGTTGTCTTATTTTATGGGAGTCGGGATATCGAACATATCGGTTTTTATCAAGAATTAACGGACCTTTCCAGAAAAATGAATTTAGAAGTTGTGCATGTTCTGGAACAGACAGATGATCCAAAATTTGAAAAAGGATACATCACAACCGATGTTCTGAAACGTCATTTCCCAAAGAACAAAGATCGCTTTGATGTCTTTATTTGCGGTCCGGCGCCGATGCTTGAAATTGTACAGAAATCGATGAAGGAAATGGGAATACCGAAAGGTAATATCTGGGAAGAATATTACAATATGGCATGATGAATCGCCATGAATCGATCGGATTCTTTCTTTAATAACAATTGAATAATACGCTTATTTGGAGACGTAATTTGAAAATAATTGTGTCTCCTTTTTTTTTATTACTTAGAGATTGCTTCGTCGGGCTTATGCCCTTCTCGCAATGACAGATTGCGATGCAAGCCTTGCAGTAGTGTATCCTGTTATTGTAAGTCATTTAAGGACGAAGTTTGTCATTACGAGCCAAAACAGTGGCGAAACAATCTTCTGTCACATGAAAATCATAACCACGATGATTATGGTTATGCAGCAAGTTTAAATTTTCATTATCCTCTCAAACAAAATATCCCGAATTTCGAATCGCTGTCAGCAATTCGAAATTCGGAAAAACCTATTGAGAAAAAAGAGAGATTTTATTATTGTGTTGTTGTTGCGTTTTGTGCAACAACAACACAATAACAATTATTCCTTTTCATATTTGGAATTGCTGAATCGCTGATTCTTATGAGGAAAAGATATAATCAATTGAATGGACTGCATATATCCTGAGGAAAACACTACGATTTTGGAGTAATCGAATGGATTCATATGATGTAGTTATCATCGGAGCAGGTGTTGTGGGCTGCCTGACTGCCCGTTTTTTGTCTCGTTACCAATTACGCATACTGGTTATAGAAAAAGAATCTGATGTTGGTGCTGGAACATCCTCTGCCAATTCAGCTCTGATTCATGCCGGATATGATCCGCTTCCGGGTACATTAAAAGCAGCTTTAAATGTCCGTGGAAATGAGATGTGGGATCAACTTGCGGATGAACTGGATTTTGATTTCGAACGGTGCGGTGATTATGTTGCTGCGATAGGGGAGGATGAATTTCAGCAATTGCAAATCTTGAAAAGACAGGGAGAACAAAATGGCGTACCCGGACTGAAAATCTTGTCTGTTGATGAAATTCGGAAAAGAATTCCAAATATCAATCCAGAAGTAAGTGGAGCACTGTTTGCCCCGACCGCCGGTATATGTGACACATTTGCTGTTACGATAGCAGCTGCCGAAAACGCACAGATGAATGGTGTCATGTTCCGATTCGACACTTGTTTTGAGTCATTTTTAGTGGAGAAACATAGAATTGTTGGGATTCGGACGGACCGGGGGGATATTCGCTGCCAGTGGGTTATCAATGCAGCCGGTCTCTATGCTGATGAAGTAATGCATCAGGCGGGAAGCCATCCGGAATTTATGATTCATCCGCGACGAGGTGAATATTGTGTTTTTGATCCTGCCTGTTTTCAAATCGACACGGTTCTTTTCCCAGTGCCTTCGGAAAAAGGAAAAGGAGTTTTATTTTTCAAAACGACCCATGGCAATACCATTGTCGGACCGACATCCGAATTCGTTGACTGTAAAGAGGATAAAGCGGTCTCTGTTACGGGTTTACGGTATCTTGAAGAACAAATGCAACGATTAATTCCCGGTGCAGATCTGCGCTGGACCATCGCAAGTTTTTCCGGATTACGTGCTTCCGGAAATGCAATTTGCACAAATTCCGATGTGGATTATTCCGGAGATTTTTTGATTGAATCTGATAAAACGGTCAAAGGTTTGATCCATTGTGCCGGGATTGAATCTCCTGGATTATCCGCTTCTCCTGCCATCGCAGAACGGATCTGCCTGCTTTTAGAGCAGTCAGGATTCGAGATGATTGAAAAACCATACTGGAATCCCCGGCGAAAAAGGAGGCCTTGTTTCAGGCATTTGACAAATGAGGAAAGAAACGAGCTGATCGCACAGGATCCGCGATATGGAAGGATCGTATGTCGTTGTGAAATGGTCACCGAGGGGGAAATTGCTGCGGAAATCCATGCTCCCATTCCGGCACGTACGTACGATGCGATCAAACGCAGGACATGGTGTGGAACTGGTCGTTGTCAAGGGGGATTTGATATGATCCGTGTGGTCGAGATTTTAACAAGAGAATTGAATCTCTCTTCGGAAAAAATCAGTAAAAATGGGCCTGGCTCAGAATTTATTTTTTCTGAGACGAAGAACCAAAGGAGTGGACAATGCTGACGGTTCATGCGTATGATGTGATCGTTATCGGCAGCGGTCCTGCCGGTCTTGCAGCGGCTGTCTCTGCTAAAAAAAATGGTGTAAATTCTGTATTGGTCATCGACAGGGACGTCGAACCAGGAGGTATCTTGCTGCAGTGTGTTCACAGTGGTTTTGGCCTTGAAACTTTTGGGGAAGATTTGCCTGGACCATCCTATGCCCAACGATATATTCTGGAAGCGGAATCCCAAAAAATTAATTTACTGATGGATACGATGGTTCTGGATATAACAAGCGATTTTGTTGTCACTGTCAGTAACGAAACGATCGGTGTTCAGAGACTGCAAGCGAAAGCCATTGTTTTGGCTATGGGCTGCAGAGAACGAAGTCGGGCACAAATTCGAATACCAGGAACAAGACCGGCTGGTGTCTATACCGCCGGTACCGCACAGCGTTGGGTCAATGTAGAAGGACTGATGCCCGGGAAGAATTTTGTCATCTTAGGATCCGGGGATATCGGTATGATCATGGCTCGCAGATTATCGTTGGAAGGGGCTCGTGTAAACCGGGTTGTTGAAATAATGCCTTATTTGAATGGACTTTCCAGAAATTATGTTCAGTGCCTCCAGGATTATGATATTCCATTATTTTTAAATCATACAATAAACAAAATCCTGGGGAAAAAACGTGTGGAGGCTGTTGAAGTGGTGCGAGTCGATCAAAATCGAAAGGTTCAACCTGAAACTGCGGAGATTATTCCCTGTGATACATTGTTGCTTTCTGTCGGTCTGATCCCCGAAAATGAATTGACGAGGAAGATTGGCGTCTCGATGGATCCGATAACAGGCGGGGCCATAGTGGATAATTGCTTCGAAACCAGTATTCCAGGAATTTTTGTTGCCGGTAATGTAGTTCATGTTTATGATCTTGTTGATTATGTAAGTCAGGATGGAACAACTGCTGGAAAATATGCTGCATCATTTATTCAATGCAATTGGAATTCAAATCGGAGAAAAATTCCGGTCATTGTAGAGGAACCTCTTCGCTATGTTGTGCCACAGAAAATATGTCCTGACACATTGCGGGAATCAGCCATCCGGTTGCTGATGCGAGTTTCATATCCGATGGAATATCCTGTTCAAGTAAGCCTTTTCACGGATCAGAAAGAGATTCTAAACAAAACATATCCATATGTTCGTCCGGGAGAGATGGTGTCAATCCAAATACCGAAATCTGCTTATGATCTCATCATGGCTTCTCAGGAAGTCAGACTTAAAGTATTGCGAAAAGAATAAGGAAGTGATTAAATGACGAATTCTCAAAATCTGATTTGTGTCACTTGCCCAAGGGGATGTTCACTGACAATTTCTTATGATGATCAGGATCAAATTACAATCACTGGCAATCAATGCAAACGCGGCGCTGCCTATGCCAAAGCTGAATTGTCTGATCCACGCAGAATGATCGCTTCCACGGTGCGAATTCGGGGGGGCATTCATAAAATGCTGCCAATATCGACAAACGCTCCCTTTCCGAAAGGGAAGATCATGAATTTGATGGCTTTTTTGAAATCGGTTGAAATTTCCGCTCCAGTGAAAATGGGAGATATCCTGATCGAAAATGTTCTAAATACCGGCATTGCAATGGTGGCTTCCCGAAACATGGAAAAAATCGATTAACGGTCCCTTTTTTCCTCCTTGCATCATGATCGTCTTAAGAAAATTTTCTTTCAGAATTTAATGGAATCAAGCTTTAGTGAAAAATATAAAAATGTGTCATCTGCTGTTATAGGAAGCAAACACAAAAAAGAAGGACTTGATTCATCGAAGGAGTGGCAACGGAAGGACTGTTTAGGCGAATCAATTTTGGCATGTATCTTGCACTAAAAGAATTGATATTCCTTTCATTATTCTGAAGAGGACTGTTGGACCATTAAAAGAGGATGTTATGGATGAAAATAATGTGACAAAAAAAATCTATTCAGCAGGATATGCGGGAACTCTCACCGGGAAAAGTCATGAGATCAATGACGAATTTGTCACTTTTTATGAAAAAGAACCGGAAGGTATTGTCGGAGCTTCTAATTTATATGTCCTTTCCGATGGATTATCCGGGTCCTGGCATCCCGAAGTAGCAGCAAAGTTCTCCGGGAAAAAAATAATTTATTCTTATTTTAAAAGCCATGATTTTGTTGATGCAAATAAACTCGCATTGGCAATACGGGAAGCAAATAATGAAATCTTTGCCTATACGCGGGTGCAAGAACAATTAATGGGTGTGGCAGTTATTGCTGCTGCTGTAACGGATGGAAAAGTCGTTATCGGCAACGTGGGTGATTGCCGTGCCTATATTATTCGTAACGAAAAAGTGTTTCAGATCACAGATGATCAGGAGGTACCGGAAGCGAAAATCCAGGGTGGGGAACTACCGAATTCGGATACTGCTTCCTCTGGTACTGAAGCGACACGTGTGAATTCACTGGGTAGCGAAAAAGACATTGTGATCGATGTCTATGATGGAATTGATGTCAAACCGGAGGATATCTTATTGCTTTGCAGCAAGGGATTAACTTCGTATATTGGGAAAAAAGAAATTCTGGAGGCAGCTCAAGCTGTTTCACCCCGAGAAATTGTAGATGCATTGCTTGCTGTTGTTTCGAAAGCAGAAAATAAAATGGATGCCTCTGTTATAGCCATTAAAATCTATGATGAGGAATCTATTCAGACGATTGTCCGCCATGAAGGCAGCGCCCCGGTATTAACCGATTTAAACAGGGAAATGAAGGATTTTGAAATTACCCAAAAATCCCGATCAAAAATGTTCCTTCCAGAAATCAAAAATGTGAAAAAAGGCAAGCTTCCAATTTACATTATTGGGGGTTTGTTGTGCTGTCTATTGGCAGTTGGACTCATTTGGTTGTCAACCTCTTCTCTAGGAGCATCTTTGTTTGGAAGCCGAGCCACTGCAACTGAGACGGTTGATCCGGTTCAATCTACCCTGGCTATGATCCAACAAACAGCTCAAGCCGAGCAGATTTTAATGCTTTCTGCAACTCCCACAAAACCTCCTGTTCCAACAGCGACGCAAATTCCGACAGCAACCACTGCTTTTATTGATTTC
Source organism: Flexilinea sp. (assembly GCA_026645735.1). Classification (GTDB taxonomy): domain Bacteria; phylum Chloroflexota; class Anaerolineae; order Anaerolineales; family Anaerolineaceae; genus Flexilinea. Next base: position 149,686 of record JAPKMT010000002.1, on the reverse strand, counting down.
AATTCTGTTGAGGCAAGTCCGGCTGATATTGCAGAAGCCTCTGTATCATCCGAACCCACTAAAACGGCAATTCCTCCTACGGCTGTTCCGGAAGACAAAAAACCGATTGTAGCAGAAATCGATCAAGCGGAAATGATGTACGTGAAAGCGGGCGATTTTCTGCTTGGTACTGATGATGTCTATACTGCAGGAACTGAGGAAGGTCCTCAGGTTGAAGTCTACCTGGATGCGTTTTGGATGGACAAGACAGAAGTAACGAATCGGCAGTACTTATTATGTGTTGAGGCAGGTACATGTGCAGAATCTTCTTACATGACATTACGCAATCCAGATTATGCAGACTTTCCCGTTACTTATGTGACCTGGGAGAATGCAAAAACCTATTGTGAATGGGCAGGAAAGCGGCTGCCAACAGAAATCGAATGGGAAAAAGCGGCTCGCGGAAGTGATGGGCGTGTCTACCCCTGGGGCGAAGAAGAGCCGACACTGGAAAACAAATTGGCAAATATTCCTTATTATTCAGATACCGAAAACGAACTTTCTGCCGGTTTGTTTAAGGTTGGTATTTTCCCGGATGGAGCCAGTCCTTATGGAATACTCGATATGGCAGGCAATGTTTGGGAGTGGACATCCTCGTATTATGATGCAGGATACTATCAAATGCTGAGTGAAAAAGCTGCTGATGAAGGGGATGTTGTAGATAATCCAACCGGTGCTGAGACGGGTTCAGCCTATGTAATCCGCGGCGGATCTGCTGCAGAAACTGAAGTAAACAACTACCTCAGCTATGTGCGCAGTACTTATCGTGGTTATGTCAACATGTCCAGCAGTTATTACATCGGATTCCGTTGTGTCATGCCTGACAGCGAGGATTGAAATTCCTTTCAACAATTCGAAATATGAACATTCTTTTCAAATAAATTGAGAAAGTTTGTTGTTGTGTTGTTTTTGAGCGAAGCTCAAAAACAACACAACAACAAGTAATTCTTTCCATATTTGGATTTACTGAATTCTTTTACAATTTATCCATTGGATGGATTCATTAAAAATACGATAATTATTAATAAATCTTGAGTATGGTGAATTCCGTACTCTTTTTTTTTATTTCGAATCGCTGCGGTTTTCCTGGATTGCTGCAATACTGAAAAAAATCTGGTATTGTTGAAGATGTAAGGGTAGAATATTATTTCGCATTTGGAAAATTTTGCAACAGAGGGAAGAAATGAAAGAAAAATCACCACGAATTGTCTTTATGGGATCACCGGATATTGCGGTTCCTGCATTTCGTGCATTGGCTGAATCCTATAACATCGCAGGTGTTGTTACACAACCGGATCGGCCGGCAGGACGTGGAAAGAAATTACTGGCACCGGCTGTGAAAGAAGCTGCCATCGAATTAGGAATTCCTGTATTTCAACCGCAAAAACTGCGAGAACCCGGAGCCTTCGAATTGCTCAGTGCGTGGAATCCTGATCTGTTAGTGGTGATGGCTTTTGGTCAGATTCTAAGAAAAAATGTACTGGAATTGCCTCATTTCGGATGTATTAATGTCCATGCTTCTCTGCTTCCGCGTTGGAGAGGGGCTTCTCCCATACAGTCTGCTTTGTTAGCCGGTGATTCTCAAACAGGTGTGTCTATCATGAAGATGGATGCAGGAATGGATACAGGTCCTGTATTGGCAACAAGGAACATCACAATCGATCCAAAAGATACGGCGGGTTCACTTTCAGAAAAAATTGCGTTGCTTGGTGCTGAACAACTCTTATTGACTCTGCCAGGATATTTAAATGGGAGCATTTTTCCTGTCCCACAATCTGAATTTGGAATTACCTATGCATCTTTAATTAACAAAAACGATGGTTTGCTTGATTTTTCTCAATCTGCGGAAGAATTGGAAAGAAAAGTAAGAGCGTATAATCCCTGGCCTTCCGCATATTTCTATGTAGATGATGTTATGATAAAAATTCACCGGGCTCATATTGAAAAAAACGACCAGAGGATGGAAATCGGAAAACGCTGTCTGAAAAACAACCTGCCAGCAATCATGACAGGTGATGGATTCCTTGTTTTGGATGAGATTCAATGTTCCGGCAAAAAAGCGATGAACTGCAAAGCGTTTTTAGCAGGAAATCGCGGCTGGTTTCAATGAGGTGCATATGAAAATTCTTTGTATCGGTGCGGGTGCTATCGGATCGTATATTGGCGGTAGCTTGCAGTTGGCTGGTAATGAAGTGGTTTTTATCGAACGTCCTTCGCTGATTTCTGAGCTGGAAAAAAATGGTATCCGGATCGAATCAGTAGATGGAAAAACCCGACACGTGACAAATTTTAAAGTTTTTGGGCGCGCAGAAGAAGCGCTGAAAAACAGAATTTATGATTTTGCGATCATAGCGATTAAATCCTTTGATACAGAAACGTTAATCACATCCTTGCATGCGATGAAAGAAATCTTTCCACCCGTGCTCAGTCTTCAGAATGGTGTGGAAAATGAGGAGAAACTGGCTGCATTTTTAGGCGAAGAACGAGTCATTCCGGTTTCTGTCTGTACTGCTATCAGCCGTGGAAAGGAGAACCGTATCAAAGTTGAGAAACTTCGCGGAATTGGAATTGGATCAAAATTTGAATTATCTAAAAAAATTGAAGCAGAATTTAAAAAAGCCAATTTGAAACCGAAATTAATCGAAGATACCAAAGGTATGAAATGGTCCAAGATGATTTCAAATCTCTTAGCGAATGCCTCTTCAGCGATACTGAATATGACTCCTTCTGAAATCTTTACTGATCCTATCAGCTACCGATTAGAAATTCTTCAGTTACGTGAAACCTTAGATGTTATGCAAGCATACGGGATTCAGCCAATAGATATTCCCGGTGTTCCGATCCGATTATTATGCTTTGCTATCCGCTGTTTACCGACCTGGATTGTCAAACCGCTGCTGAAAAAAGCAGTGGGATCAGGTCGCGGAGGAAAAATGCCTTCATTTTATATCGATCTATATGCCGGAAGACTGCAGAGCGAAGTTGAATTTTTGAATGGCGCGGTTTGTCGCTATGCAAAACAAAAAGGAATTCCTGTTCCGGTCAATGAATTATATTATCGGACGTTAATGGATATGGCTGGCGGCAAGCTGGATAAATCAACTTTTGATCATGCTCCGGCTCGCCTGGTTGAAGGTATTCTATAAATTCTCAAGAATATGCATTCTATCGTCCGAACAAAACTATGCTGCAGCAAAACTGGTTGCCAAACCGGGTCAGTAAATTGAAACAAGCATCAGCCTACCGGTGATGAGAAAAAAAGTAGTTCCACACATTACTCGAATCACTCTTACTGAATTGTGATATACGTATGCGCCTGGTAATACCGTTGTGATTTCGTGATCACTGAGATACGAATATCATAAAGACCTGGTTCAAGAACTTGTATATCCAAAGAACCGATATTCTGACTTTCTGTTTCCAACCCATTCCCGGTAAAACCTTCAATCCAACGATCAGGGAAAAAACCGTTGCCATATGAAATTTGATAAAATAAAATTTCTTCCGGAATGTGATGCTCGATGATAATGTCTGCCTTTGCCGAGCCGGTATCTGCTTTTCGAAATATGGTGTAGGGACGAGGACTGAGAATCGATAAAACCGCTTCTGCTGTATCTGTATGACTGACAGGATCGTATTCCTCCGGGATCAATTCCACTTTGTTGGTTTCCGCCCAATCTTGTGCAAAATCTGGAATATTCATAAACGTTTTTTTTATTACACTTTGCGGTGCGGTTAACGAAGTAGCAAGCAACTGGTTATCGCGGTTGACTGGAACGCTGATAAAAAGGTTGTCTGTTTGAGCGGGTTCACTACCCTTCAGGAAAACTTCACTGGCAGTTTCCGGACAGGCATCGCCGGGCAGCAATCCGGAAGGAACGCAAACAATTCGATGTGAGATATTTTCCGGAATCTCCCATCCGATAACCGGTTTCTTAGTGTGTGCAGCTTCCATGACGGTTTGCCACAATCGTACCGTGCTGAGCGAAATACTCTCCGTTGTATCGGTCTGCCCTTTTCCCCCGATCCAAACTGCAGCAGAAATTTGTGGAGTAAACCCTGCCATCCAAGTTTCCTTTTTTTCAATAATTCTGCCAATTTTTGTAGCTGCCGGTCGGTCCAGGTATGCAAAGGCCTGTTCTTCTTCGCCAAATATGTGGTAGATAAGATACGCCAATCCTTTGTCGAGCAGGGAGACTGTAACTACCGGCTGAAGAGTTATATGCTTTCCATTCTTATCGCTGACGGACAAAATGGAGATATTTTTCATGATCTGGTTTGATTGTGTTTGGGTCAGATTGCCTTCATTTGCAAAAGGAATCAAAGCAGTTGCGAGGGATTCTGTAGTTACTGATCCTCCGGAAAATATTAATTGACTGTTGCTGAAAGGGAGGTCACGGAGACCAAATTTTTCTGCAAGAGTCCACACTTTTTCAGGGCGAAGGGTTGTAAGCAGTTCTGAAATCGGATCAAGTAAATCGTGGGTCATGGTTGTTCTTAACCGAACCGGTCCGTAAATCTTCTGGTCTGGATTTTGATAACCGGTTGGAACAGGTGCCCTCGAGTCTGTCAAATCCCACAGCATGGAAGAAGCCGAGTATCCCATATTTAATGCGGCCAGCGCAATCCATGGGGTTAAACTGCTGCCTGGTTCATGGGGTGTAAATATATTGTGAAATGTTCGCCTGGTTGAATCGATCCCCGCTGAGTCGATTGCAGCCAACAATTGTCCAGTTTTTACATCAATAACAGAAACAGATATCGGGTTGTTGGATAGAATATTTTGAATTTCCTGATGTTGTGATTCATCCAAAGAGTCTGATTTCACTAAAGGACATCGTTTTTTCTGTTCTGGATCGGCAGTGATCAGACATTCTAAACTTTTTTGTAACTCAAAATCAAGCGTTGAATTTATCGAAAAACCGCCTCTTTCCACTTTTTCCTGCCCAAATGCCTCATACGCGGCAGAGAGTACTTTTTGAATGATTGGATTGTCTTGAATCATATATTTTTTTGCAGGCGGTTCGAATATTATGAAATTTGTTGATCGCAGGACTTTAATATCTTCTTCAGGGAGTACATTTTGTCCGATCAAATATTCAACTTCAGCGAGATATGTGTCTTTCACTGCACCTTGCGAATCGATAGGATTCAGTGCGGGAGTTCTCAGAATTGCACATAAAAGTACAGATTCGGGCAAAGTTAGCGATGTCGCTGACTTGTTGAGGTATGTTCTTGCAGCAGCATCAGCTCCGAAAGAAAGCTGTCCAAAGTAAGCAGTATTCAAATACCAGGTGAGAACTGCTTTTCTGCCAAAGAATTCAGTAACCTCACGTGCGAGAATTCGCATGAAAATTGCTTTTTGCAGACCGGTCCCAAGCTGATCCTCGTAGGTATCTTCTACTAGCTCTTCGGCGATGGTAACCGGATTTGTATTAAAAAAGTGTTTCCATCCAGCAGACCCGGAATGATTCCAGAAATCCGGATCGCGGGATGGAACAATCACTCGAATCAAGTTTTCCGAGAAATTTTCTTTTGTTGGTTCATTAATGGATAAATGTCGTGACTGAATGTCAGAAAATTGCAACGAAAGCAATGGATGAATTCCCTCACGATCGTAAATTACAGTTGGAGAAATCGGATTATCTAAACTGGAAGCAAAATACGCTATGGAAGGAATTTTTTGACTTAACAAAGCAAATCCAATAGCGAGAAAAACAATTGCACCGATGAAACACAGCGAAAATGTTACAGCCAATACTTTGAAAAGATGTTGGAATCTTCCAGAGTATTTCCCCTGAAAATTCTGCCTGCGGTTTCTGATACGAATAATCTCTGAAGTTTTCATTCTCAATCGTTAAGTATAGCCAAAAAAATTAAAACCGATTGATTTTTTACCAGCGATTCCAAATATGGATTGACTTTTCGAATCAATCAAGAAATTTTGTTGTTCTTATGGTTTTACGCAAAGCGCAAAACCATAAGAACAACAATGAATTCTTTTCATATTTCGAATGACTGATTTTTCAACAAGAGAAAAACTCATAAGAATTTGGCCAAATCCGGTTTCGCGGTCGAATTTTCAAGAATGCATCGATGAGATGGATTCTTGGTAATTTTCCTTACACAAAAAACTTTATGCACCAACTTTTGAGTAAAGTGCGAGTTAAGATTGATTACCAAAGAAATGATGGCAGTCAGGAGAAATTACAAAGTGATTGCAGCAACAATAAAAAAGAGCGTTGTCATGAAATAAGCCATGTAACGCGATTTTTTCGAAACTGAATCAAATAATTCAAGACCGTTTTGATCGCGATTAACACGAACCTCAACTATCGGACCGCTTAAGAAGGATATGATCGTTCCAGCGATTAATCCGCCCAGATGTCCCCAATTGTCGATTCCGGAGTTCAATCCAAGCATAAGATTGATGAAAATAATCAATAAAATATTATAGATGGCTCTGCGATAATTTCGGAATAACTTCTTGTTCTTGTAGATGAGGAATCCCTGGGCTGCGATCATTCCGAATAAAGCGGTCGATGCGCCTACTGAGTAAGTCATGGGAGAAGCGATATAGGAAAGAACATTTCCTGCAAAACCGGTGATCAGATAGAACAGTAAAAAATCCCGGTGACCATAAAAAATTTCCAGATCGGGTCCAATAGCATACAAGGCATACATGTTAAATAAAATATGTGTAATCGAACCATGCAGGAAGACAGGGGTTATCAAACGCCACCATTGGTGATATTGATCGATGAATGGCCCAAATTTCGCGCCTGCTGCCAGCGGCAAATCCGCTCCGAGCAAACTTTCTGAAAGCACTTGCGCTACATAGACAAGAATTGTGATTCCTAATAATACCCAGGTTACAACAGGTTTTCTGGGTGGAATTTTTATCGTTAAAGGTTGTTGTGGTGCCGATCCATCGGATGATGGAATCTCTTCAAAGGGAAGTTCGGTATTTTTGGAATCGTCCTCAGGACGAGGGTTGTTTTGAAATTCGCTCATTCATTCTCTACAAGTATTTTTGTTCTGGTCGTTTTGCAATGTTCAGCCTGTATAATGGACAATACTTTTTCTGTTGTTGTCTGCAAATCATCATTGATAACCAGATAATCAAAATTCGTGATGGATTTCATCTCATATTTTGCTGTCTCTATGCGATGCATTAATTCTGTCTCCGAGTCACTGCCTCGATTGATTAATCGTTCATACCAGGTCAGGGGATCAGGTGGAACGATAAAAATCGAAACCGCAGCAGGATATACTTTTTTTACTTTCTCCGTTCCCTGGATATCAAGACGCAGCAGCACATCATGATTATCCTCCAGACCTTTTTTCATCTCGAATTTCGGAACACCTTTGAAATCATCATAGACTTGAGAATATTCGACCATTTCATTATTCTCGATCATATTTTGAAATTGATCTCTGGATATGAAATGATAATCGACACCGTCTACTTCTCCGGGACGTATTTTTCGAGTGTTACAGGTGACAACAAAATGAAATTGATAATCATCGCGTTTCGAAAGCTCTTTAATGATTGTGTCTTTCCCTGCTCCGGATGTGCCGGAAAGGATAATCACAATTGGTTCGGAGTCTTTAATTTTAAAAAATGGTACTGCTGTTTCCATTAAAAATCCTTTTTACGAGGATAAAAAAAATTTACTGTCTATGAATCCCATTCATTTCCTGCAATCCGAATATAGACTTGTTTTTCGAATCTAACGAGAAAACCTGATATTGTGTGATTATCGCGTTTCATGCAAAACAATACAACAACCAATAATTCTCTCCATATTTTGGATCACCGATTCAATATAGTTTGATTATAATTGAATCATAGAACGGTTTTTTTATCTTGAAAAAATAAATTACTCATACGAAAAGCAAGAATATCTTTTCCCGATTTTTTTTCATAGGCAGAGAAATTATTCTTTTTTAAGATTTTTTGACTTTTTTTACGTAATGATTATTCAGAACGCCGCATGGAGCAATAATGAAATACAAGGTAAAACTGCTTGTTTTTTCCTTTCTAATTCTAATTCTTTTTTCAATTGATTCGGTTTATGCTGCGGATCCGCTTAATTTTCTCAATTATGAAATAGTTGATCAAACCGTAACAATTACAGGTTTCCAGGGAAATCCTGTTGAGTTAGTAATTCCCGCAGAAATAGATGGCTATCCTGTTACAAGTATCCGAGATGCTGCATTTTCTTTCTGTAACAGTCTGGTCAGCATAACAATTCCCGAAGGCGTGATTCACATAGGATCCGGGGCTTTTATGTCTTCTGAAGCATTAAGAAATGTTGTTCTTCCATCGACGCTTCAAGATCTTGGTGATATGACGTTCTATGGTTGTTTTGGATTAGCCAATATCACACTCCCTGAAGGATTGAAGAAAATCGGGACAGGGACTTTTGCTTATTGTTATCGACTGACCAGCTTGATTATTCCAAACAGTGTGACCAGTATCGGCGATTATGCATTTTCTCATTGCAAAGGGTTAACGAAAATTTCGATTCCAGACAGTGTCATCGATATGGGAAAAGCCCCTTTTGAAGAAAGTATCCAATTGGCTGCGATTTCAGTCTCTGTCAATAATATTGGTTTTATTGACATCGAAGGTGTTTTATATGACCGCAAATCGGAGAAATTAATTTCATTTCCCTGCAAAAAAAATGTTTCCCGATTTATGGTTCCAGAAGGTGTCAATGACATTGGTGATCATGCTTTTGAGGGATGCAAGACTTTGGTGGATATTGTGATTCCCAGCACTGTTACTACGATCGGCGATTCAGCTTTTGCTGATCTTGATCAGATGTACACCGTGACGATACCGGAAGGCGTAACCAGTATCGGGAAAAAAGCTTTTGAATATTGCTACGGCCTGACCAGCATTATCATTCCGAAGAGTGTGACCAATATCGGAGGAGGTGCCTTTAAAGATTGCCCGAACGTCACAATTCGATGCTATTCCGGGTCTTATGCCGAAGAATTTGCGATTAATAACAACATCCGATATAAAATTATCGACGAATCCTGATCGATTTTTTTCTTCTTCATATTTAAAAACTGATCTAAATTTTGAGGTAATGACCAGGCTTTCACTTCTGTGTCAGCTTAAAATTCCACCTTCTGTCATGCGATTGAGATCCGAAAATGCGCTTTCAATTTCATTTTCAGTAACTATTTTTCCCGTATCTTTATTGTGTAATTCTCCTTTGGCTGATTTTTCTAATGCCAGGTCTTTGATCGATATTTTTCGTGTGAAGGCTTCTTTTACCAGTGCTGCACCGGCTAAATAACCGATTAATGGGTTCAACGCAGTAATGATAATTGGATTGGATTCAAGCCATTTTGCGGCTTTTTCAGGATTTGCCTGAATTCCTTTTACACATTTATCCGTAAAAACATGAATGCTGCCAATCATAATCTGCAATTCTTCAAAGAGATTGTGTGCGATAACCGGCATCATCACATTTAGTTCTAACTGACCGGCTTGAACCGCAAGGCTGATGGTCGTATCACACCCAATCACATGAAACATGGCCATATTCAGCATTTCAGGCATGACAGGATTAATTTTTCCGGGCATAATACTGGATCCGGGCTGCAGCGCGGGAAGAATGATTTCATTCAATCCGGTCTCCGGCCCGGAGGAAAGCAGTCTAAAATCATTCGCAATTCGAATGAGCGTCAGGGCTGTTGTACGCAATGCAGCAGAGAAATCTGCCATGTCTGCCATGGATTGCATCCGTTCAAAAAGGTTATCTGAACAAAGAAACTTAATACCAGTGTATTTGGAAAGCTCTCTGACCATTCTCTGATGGAATTCCGGGTGTGCATTCAACCCGGATCCCACTGCTGTTCCTCCGATACCCAATTCTTTGAGGCCATCAGCAGATCGCTGGATGCGGATAATGTCTTTTCGGATCGCTTCTGCGTAAGCGCCAAATTCCTGGCCTAATCGGATCGGAACCGCATCTTGCAGATGCGTTCGTCCGGATTTTAGAATCGACTGAAAGTCATCCGATTTATTTTTCAGCGCATTTTCGAGTTTTTTTAATTGACCAACCAATTCATCGAGCCTTAATAGACAGCCCAGACGAATTGCAGTCGGAATAACATCATTTGTCGATTGTGCCATGTTGACATGGTCATTCGGGTCTATTTTAAGGTTATGTGTCAGTTGGCTGGCACGGTTGGCAAGGACTTCATTCAAATTCATATTATGGCTGGTTCCGGCTCCAGCCTGAAAAGGATCTACAACAAATTGATCTGTCCACTTCCCGGATAAAATCTCATCAACAGCCTGACAGATGGCATCTTTGATCTGAGAGTCTAACAATCCGAGATCACAGTTAACGACTGCAGCCGCTTTTTTTACATAAGCCGTTGAGACAACAAATGAATACCAGGGTTTTAGACCGGATACTTGAAAATTCTCAACTGCACGCTGTGTCTGTGCTCCATACAAGGCATCCATCGGGACTTGAATGGAACCAAGAGAATCCGTTTCGATTCGAACATGATTTTTTTGGTCCATCATGCTCCTCCCTGTCCATAATAGGACGGATCTGTTGGCGTGACTCCGGATGGATCATGGATGTAGGTATAATCCCCGACTTCAGCCCAGTCGAAAAGCCAATGCGCGTCTCCAATCGACATGTTGATACAACCATGTGACTGCTCAAAGCCATACCATGCGCGCCAGTAAGCTCCATGAAAAGCGCGCGCCTGGTCGAAATACATTGTAAAAGGAACATCTTCCAAATAGTAATAGTCTGACTTGTCTGCTTCAAAGGATCCCGTCATATCCTCCGTGTTTTTCTTTTCATAGATTTGGAAGATGCCCGGTTGTGTATAGAAAGGTTTCATGCCTGAGGCAATCATTGCGGCATAAACCAGTGAATAATCTTCATAAACCATTACTACCTGCTGGAACAAATCGACTTCAATCCAGCGCCCCCCCGGGATACCTACCGGTGGTGTTGTGTTAAATAATGCGGCGCGAAAATGAATCCGATCCAACCACTGATTTTCACCAACCTGATACCAGGTCGTGTCTTTCCCTTCCACGATATCAAGAATTGGAAGAACATCCTCCCGATTGTAGTAAACCGTAGTATTGACTCCGCTGTTAAAATCCGGTTTCATATATGGATTTAATCCCTCAAAAACCCATCCAAAATATTGTGCAGGTGTTGTTTTAAAAGTTCTTCCCAAGGTAGTTGAAGACACTGCTGCAGGTGAAGCACGCAGCCAAACTCCCTTTTTTGACTGGACAAAATGTCCGCTACCAGAATCAATCCGATTCGTAAAAGATACATAACGAATCGTTCCACCGGACAAATATTCGATCGGATTGGTTCCGGCTTCCGCGTCTTCAAATGTGGCATACAAAGGAATTACTTCGGAGTTTTCCACATTTAATTTTGCGTATTGATAGGGAACAACTGACAAATTTTCATCGACTTTTCCTGAGATGAACGGCAGTGGAGGATAATGAAGACCTTTCTTTGCCAGGTCTGTCAGATATTCTGAGGGTCCTAATGGGTTGCAAATTTCCGGATCTGTAGGATAAACATCCGGAAAACAAATGGCGTCATTGTTGTTGTTAGGAGTTGATTTTGGTTCATCAGATGGCGGCGGGGTAACGGTAATGGACGGAGTAAACTGGACTGATTTGGATGGTTCGGAATTGGCAGGTTGCGAGTTCTCTTGTGAAAAGGTCGATTGACTGGTTGTCATCAGAATATAACCGCTAAGGATGATACTAACAAAGAAAATTTTAAAATTTTTCATCAACAACCTTTCTGAAAATGAATGGACAGGTATCGTATCTTCTCATTTTGAATAATTTTAACAGGAATTCCTGGATTCTTGGATTTTCAAGACAAAGGTCCGTAATTCGAAATTTGGGAAAGCCTTTTGAGAAAAAACACCACACCTACAAAATTTCTCTTTCTATTCGAAAAGCATTTCCATATTTCGAATTGCTGTATTGTTGTGAAACGAATTAAATCAGCCTGAATTCTACGATATAATCAGTAGAAAAAATTACAAAATAAGCGTTATTCCTTTGGTTGTCATTAATCATAAAGAAATCGCTTTGATGAGGGTTGTTGCATGAAAATTACGATGGTCGTACCCACTTATAATGAATATGAGAACCTCCCAAGATTAGTCAAAGAAGTATTATCTCTGCCGCTTGAAGATATATCCGTATTGGTTGTGGATGATAACAGCCCGGATGGGACAGGGGAACTGGCTGAACAACTCGGAATAGAGTATCACGGGAAAGTGAAAGTACTCCATCGCCCGGGAAAATTAGGCTTAGGGACTGCCTACAATCAAGGATTTCAGCTTGCTATTGCGAATGGCGCTGACTACATCGGGCAGATGGATGCAGATTTTTCTCATCCCATCGAAAAGATCCCGGTCATGGTCGAGGCTTTGCAGAAATATGATTTTGTGATCGGTTCGCGCTATGTTCGCGGGGGAAAATTGGATGAGAAATGGCCTTTTTACCGCAAGTGGTTATCTGGTTTTGGGAATCTCTATGCCAGAACAATTTTAGGATTATCGATCAAAGATGTAACAGGCGGATTCAAAATTTGGCGTCGCGAGACATTGCAAGCCATGCCATTGGACCGTATTAAAGCGAATGGTTACATGTTTCAAGTGGAAATGAATTATGTCTCCTCAAAACTGGGTTTTAAGTCTTTTGAAATACCAATTTATTTTAAGGAGAGAACCCATGGTGCATCAAAAATGAATTTTTCAATACAAAAGGAAGCCGCGATTCGCACCTTGAAACTGATCAGGATCTACAAGGATATCAAACCGATTCGCTAAAAGTGTCAGGTTTTTCAACAATTTCTCAAATAAGTAAAACTGTTTAACGGGTCGCATATCAACAATTTTCGTTTTTGCTCTACTTTTCTCGCTAATAGGGAAAAGTAGAATTTTAATATTGCGTGTTTCTCACAAAATATCAAAACTATAACAATAACAATGAATTTTTTCAAATTTCGAACCTGAGTTTCTTTCTTTTCGAATTGCTGAAGAAAACTAATTGATAACGCTCAGCATGTTTTCAGAAGAAAATTCATGAAATCTTTTGTTGAGATTCCTGAAAATATTTTTTCGATATGAATTGCACTCAGGCGTTCGTAAAGTGAATCTGCTCCATATGAAATTCCAGTCAGTTCTCTTTCAATCTGGTAAGGATCTTCCGGCGTAAAAAAATCACCGAACAGGTGGATTTCCTGGATGATCCCGTTGATTGTGTGCAGAAAAACCTCAATGTTCCCGATCTGAAATTGTTTTTTACAGTGAATATTGTAAACGGGAGATTTTCCGAAATTCCATTCCCATGTGCGGTATCTTTTCATCGCAAGCGTTTCGATTTGCTCAAGATCGGATAACTTGAATTCAGTTTTGCTGATGTTCCCTTCAAATCCAAGTATTTCATGGAGCAAGGCTTCCCGAAAAACGTATATATCATCAAATTGGGGCAGCGTCGATTTTAAGTTTGTCACTCGACTGCGAACAGACTGAATCCCTTTGGAATTGATCTTTTCCGGTCTGACCTTTAACGCTTGTGAAAGAATCGTCAAATCAGAATCAAATAACAGGGTTCCATGACAGACAGAACCGTATTGATTGTGATAAAAGGCATTTCCAGATATTTTTGATCCGTTTAAAAGAAGATCATTTCGACCGCTTAGTTCTACCGGAGCCCCAAGTGATACCAGCGCTTTAACGATCGGCGCTGTAAAGATCCGAAAATCAGTCATCTGTTTTTGATCATGCGGAACGATGAAACTGTAGCATAAATTTCCAAAATCGTGGTAAACAGCACCTCCTCCGGAGAGACGGCGTACTACGTCAATTCCGTGTGCGTTTACATAGGATTCGTTGATCTCATCTTTTGTATTTTGATGACGTCCAACAATGATAGATGGTTTGTCAATAAAAAAGAACAGTGCATTTTCCTGCAGATTCATACTGGAAAGAATATATTCCTCCATAGCTAAATTGACTGCAGGATCGTTGTTTTCGTTGGGAATAAAGAGCATCCGATTTATCCTTCGTTATAAAGGTTGAATCGTTGAACCGGATCCTTGTTTTCGAATGATCTCTCCATTTTCAAACACAGTCTCTCCTCGAATTACCGTTTTTAGAACTTTCCCGGGCAATTCTAATCCGGAAAAAGGAGATCTTTTTATATTGGATTTGAAAATGGATGAATCGATAATCCAGGTGTTATCAAAATCAATTTCAATCCATGAATCGGTCTGTTCCGGCATGTTAAATATTTTCATTGGATTTGTGTAACAACGTGCGATGATGTCTTCCAGTGTCAGAAAACCGCCCTTGACTGCGTATAGATATAAAGAAAGCGCTGTTTCTAATCCAGAGTATCCATTGCCGGTGGGTTTTCCTTCCAAAGAATTGATACCGATTCCGAGATGGTCTGAGGAAAAACAGTCAATCAAATGAATATTTTTCCAAATCGCCTTGCGATCTTCTTCTGTTGCGAGATCCGGGATTAGCGCCATATTTTCTGTGGACAGTTTCCGGCTGTGTTTTTGACTCAGGAAAAGATGATGTGGAGCCACGGAGCAGGTCACGTTCGTTTTTAATTCTTTAGCCTCGCGAATCAAATCAATCTGCTCCCGAGTGGAAACATTTAAAATATGAATCGGCTGATTATGAATTTTTGAAGTAAATAAAATGGCTCCAAGCTGTTTAATGTTCGCATCAACGCAAATGGGTTTATCGTCAGACCAGGATCGAAATACGTAATTCAATGCATGCATATTATTTAAAATTGATGTATCATCTGTAGATGACCCGGATAATAATACAGCAACAGCATCCTTGATTTCTTCCAAGCTGCGTGCATTTTCAACGGTGGCAGCTGCAACAAATCCAATCTCACAGACAGCATCACGGGCGGCAAGATTGGAGGTGTTATTCAGACTTAAAAAATCACACAAATTGATTTCAGAATCAGAATGAACAAGAATCGATGTAAAACCACCAGCAACTGCTGCCGATGAAAGGCTGATCCAGTCTTCTTTTTGATCCGAGGCTGTTCCAAACCGATGTGTTTGGATATCAATTAGACCAGGTAAAGTATGCATTTGATCCCTTCCTTTGCATATCATGGATCTGTGTATTGGACACAGTGTACCATTGATAAGATTCATAATTAAATTCTGGATCAGCTATTAGAAATATGGAAAAGCCTTCTGAGAAAAGAGAAAACTTGTTATTGTGTTGTTTTTGCGCTTCGCGCAAAAACAACACAATAACAAATCATTCCTCTCACACTTCGAATCGCTGATTCTGGATGAAACAAATTGGGCCTATCTAATGTTGGTTTTTTTCCCTTCTTTTAAGTATAACGATGCTTTTATTTTTATTAGATGAAAATATGGCAGTAATTCGAAATATGATAAAACCTTATGAGAAAAAAGAGAGAGATTGTTGTAGTGTTGTTTTTGCGCGTAGCGCAAAAACAACACTACAACAAATTATCCCTCTAATAATTTGAATCGCTGAAAATATGGGTAGATTTTTATTTTTCGAAAAGAGATCCGAAATATCAAGTTTTTGCTTTATTGATCCCATGTTCTGCCGTAATTTACTTCGATTTTTCGGAGTACTGCTTCTTCGAGATCGATTTCACTGATTTTTGCCAACTGCAAGAGGTACAGGAAAACATCAGCCAACTCAGATGCCAATTCGTCTTTATGGAGTATTTCTTCGCTCCATTGAAAATGCTCTAATACCTCAGCCGCCTCAATGCTAAGGCTGCATGCCATATTGCGAGGAGTCTGTTTTCGTTTTGTATCTTCGTCAAACCAGCCTTTTGATTTGACCAGATCTGTCATTATTTGTGATAATTCCTCGATTGTTTTCATGAGAATCCTTTGTTTGGCAAAAAGAATCGATAAATTTTGTGTTGATTCAATCTCCGGAAGGCATGGAACAATATTCAGGCAACGGTTGGTTGTTCCTTCCCCCACACATACTTCCGAAAGCCATTTTCCCATCTTCGGTTACAGAATAAAACTGATTTCGGTTGGCCAACATTCGCCAGGTGAAAGGGGCTGCTCTGTTTTGCCAGGGCCAGGCAAATTTTCCATCCAGCGATCTCCCATCCTTTGAGGCTGAAGCTTCCATTAAAACTGGTTCACCTTGTGCATCATAAAAAAATCCCCGGACTTCTTGTCCATTTTGTGTGAGCCAACCCCAGGTAGTATTGATCATAACGGGGTCAAATGGATCACGGAGAAGCCATTGGCCAGTCCAATCATAGGGAACGTTTTCAGGAGTCGGTGACAATGTGGGAGTTACAGTCAGGTCAGAGGTTTGGCTTAATTGTACTGCTGCGGTGTTTGTCCCGGCAATTTGTTCCGGATTCAATTCTACTTTAAACTGAATCCAAAATTTTGGCGTAACGATTTCATCTTCTGAATTGATCAGAAAAAACTCGGCAAGGTAATCCCCGGGAGTATTGGGAGCCTGAAGCGGAATGGCTAGGTCAACAGTCCCGCCATTACGAACATTATACTGGCGTGGTCCCCAGGAACTGATCGCAAAATCAATTAAATCGGTCTCTTGGATAAATACTGCCCGTGCCATTTGGGGGGATCCAAACGGATTCGAATATCCGATGACGATCCGATATTCATCATTCCAAACCTGATTCCCGGCATTTTTAATGCGCCAGCTTTTAATAAACATTTCGTTGGGAGCAAAAACCGTTCCATCCGGTATGGTTACATCTGTAACGATTTCCAAAAAATCAGAAGAAGACTCCTGAAATAATGAAATGTCAGCAACTACCTGTGTTGGAGTAAAAACTGGTTTTTGTGTCGCAGTAAATGTCGCACTGGGGAGAACCGTTGTCATTGCCTGAGAAGGTGTTATGGTTATTACAGGTGTTCTTGAAGGTCTGGCCGTTGCAAGGACCGGCAAGGTAATTGTTTTCACGATAAAGAAATCGTTGAATTTTTCTTTGATACCGTCCCGAATCAACGTTGGAGAACAACTGCTGAAAACTACTGACAGAAGAATCAGAAAGAAATTATGAATATTAATACCCTTATTTCTTAACATGCAAAAATTTTTTCAGATGAAATTGTCCCTTCTCGTAGAATCTTAACAGGATCCACTGTGCAGTCAACTACTGTTGATGCAATACCACCTGTAACCGTTCCACCATCAATGATGAGATCCAGTTGATCGCCAAGAATAGAGCGAAATTCTTCAACCGTTTTCGCTGCCGGTTGACCGGATAAATTGGCTGAAGTAGTTGCAAGAGGGCCGGTTTTTCGAATTAATTCCCGAACAAAAGGGTGATCTGGAATTCTGAGGCCAATTTTATCGTTGCTTGAAATATTTGGAGGAAGATCGGTTTTTTTCGATACGATGATCGTTAATCCGCCCGGCCAAAATTTCTCTGCAAGGATTTCAGCTTTGTGTGAGAAATTTTTTGCTATTATTGTTGCCTGAGAAACATCACCCAGTAAAACCGCTATCGATTTGCTGATTTCTCTTTCTTTTACCTTAAATAATCTGTCAATTGCTGCTGCATTCCTCGCAGATGCGGCAATACCATAAACGGTGTCTGTCGGGAGAGCGATAATTCCTCCTGCAAGAAGTATCTGACAGGCAGAGAGCAGTGCAGTCCGTTGTTGTTCCTGAGAGGAGATTTGTAAGGTATTTATCAAAATTACTCCTGTATTTGAATGGATAAAATTCTTGGCATGCCATAATAATCATTATCAACTGAAATTTGTGCCTTCGGAAAATAAGAGTTTGCTGCTTTGAGAGCAATATTTTTTTGAGAGTATTCGATTTCACATAAGATTATCGCTTTTGGAAGAAGCTTATTTTGTATGTCTTTAAAAAGTTTTCGGTAGTGTTCAAATCCATCCCTTCCTCCATCCAATGCGAGGATTGGCTCGGTTTTTGCGACATTCAATATCTTACAGCGTTCCGAAGGGATATATGGCAGATTCGCACAGACCAGACCCAAAGGTCCTTTGACCGGACTGGCAAGATCTCCCTGTAATAATAAATTTTTTCGATCGAATCCCATCCGAATTGTATTTTTTCTGGCAACCAAAAGAGCATCAAAAGATATATCTGTGGAATAAAAATAAATTTCCTGATCCTGCAATGATTTCAGGATTGAAAGCGCAATACAACCGGATCCGGTACCGATATCGACTGCGTATCGAACTTTTGCATTCTGTTTCAACCATTGGATTGCTTTTTCAACAAGCATTTCAGTTTCCGGTCGAGGAATCAGAACGTCCGAAGTTACAATAAACGAATTACCAAAGAATCCCCATTCCCCCAGAATGTAAGGAAGCGGCTCATGCTGCATGAGCCGCTCAGTCATTTTCAATATGTTTTGTTTTTCAATTTCAGAAAGATTTTTATCAGGATGTGTAAGAAGGACCGGCCTGTGAAGTCCTGTTGCTTTTTCAAGAATTTCCTGGGCATCCAACGATGGAGTCTCGCTGATATCACCAGATAACAGCATCAGCCGAATATACTCCAATGCTTCACCAATTGTCATCTTTACGGATTATTCCTGATTCGATACTGATAACCGTTCGGTTTCATCTTTGAGGATCAGCTCGTCAATAAAAATGTCCAGATCGCCATTCATGACCCCCGACAGATTAAAAGAAGAAACATTGATTCGATGGTCTGTGACACGAGATTGAGGATAATTATACGTTCTGATTTTTTCGGAACGATCGCCGGTTCCCACCATTGACCGGCGTGTTGCATCCAATTCGTCCTGCCGTTTTTGTTGTTCCATGTCATAAAGACGTGCACGCAGGATGCTCATCGCTCGTGTTTTATTCTGTAGCTGTGATCTTTCATCCTGACAGGTAATGACCATCCCGGTGGGGGTGTGAATTAATCGTACGGCAGTTGAGTTCTTTTGGACGTTCTGACCACCGGCTCCGGCTGATTTGTATACTTCGATTTTTATATCGGATTCCGGAATTTGTATATCCACATCTTCTACTTCCGCCAGGACTGCTACGGTCACTGCTGATGTATGAATCCTTCCCTGGGATTCAGTAATTGGAACACGCTGAACACGGTGGGTACCGGATTCAAATTTTAAGCGTGAGTATGCTCCTTTTCCTTTTACCATAAAGGTTATTTCTTTATAGCCGCCAACTCCGATTTCATTTGCAGATAAAATTTCCAAATGCCAGTGACGTGCTTCAGCATAATGACTGTACATTCTGAAAAGATCGGAAGCAAATATGGCAGCCTCATCGCCGCCCGTTCCGGCACGGATTTCGATGATGACATTTTTCGTATCACGGGGATCTTTGGGAATTAATAGATTACGGATTTCTTTTTCAAGTTCAGTGACTCTGGGGATTAACTCTTCCAATTCTGCGGCAGCCAATTCTGCCATTTCCGGATCTTTTTCAAGTTCTCTTGCTTCATCAATCTGAACTAAAGTTTGCTTATACAGTCTGCCTTTTTCGACAATTTCTTCTATATCAGATCGTTCTTTCATTAACTCCGCAGTTTTTTGAAAGTCATCCGTGTTGTGTTCAATTAATTGATTTATCTCCTCATAACGTGACTCGATCGCGTCTATTTTTTCAAGCATGCTTCCTCTTTGTCAATCGGGTGATGGCTTCCCCGGAAAATTAATAATGATCAACCGGATTTCCGGCAAAAGCAATTATAACAGGTGAAAAACAGGATTTCGAAATAAGGGATAGCATTTCGGAATATGAAAATAATTCATTGATGTTCTTATCGTTTTGCTGAATAAGGGAGCACGCTCGCCGAAAAAAAGTTACATAAGAATATGACTTACGTTTTGAATAAGAATTGAACGCTTGCTGCTTGACCGTGAAGTTCCCAAACATTACAATAATGAACTTGAAACCGATAATTCATACAATTTGAATTCAATTCAGGTTGAAACAAAAACGTTTCATGATCGTATTAATCAATAGAATCGTTTAAAAAAAGAAATGGAGAACCTATGAAAATCCTAACAAAAAATTCTTCTCAAACCATTTTTCTGGTTGTTTTTGTTCTGACGGTCTTCCTGGGATGGACTTCCGTAGCATCGGCTGATGGGATCCAGTTGATTCAGGTCAATGGAAGAGGCGTCATGTCTCTGCCTCCGGATATTGTAAAAATTTCCATTGGAATCAATACCGAAAAGGAGAATATCCAAGAGGCTATTAATGAAAACTCAAGCAGAGTCGAATCAGTCAAGACGGCATTGTTGTCCATTGGCATTGCAGAGGCAGACATCAAGACTATTTCATATTCGTTATACAGCTCGTTGAAGTATTACCGCGATAATACTGCCGGACCGGATGAAAATATCTATTCCGTCTATTATTCTTTTGAGATCACACTCAGAGATGCTTCAAAATTAAATACTGTATTGGATTCATGTGTCAATAACGGGGCAAACAATATCACCGGCATCACATACGACTCTTCGGGCAGGGAATCGGCTTACGATGAAGCCCGCAATCTGGCTATCGATGATGCAACAACCAAAGCTCAGAAAATCGCTGAAAAATTGGGAGTGACCATTCGGAATGTTGACTCGATTAAAGTCAGCGACAATTCAACCGGTTTTGATTACTCATCCCGGATGGGAATGGGCGGAGGCGGTGATGGAGCATCATCTCCTTCGATGGAACCTGGTCTGGTTAACATCAACGTTGATGTCGAAATGTCCTTTGCGTACAGTTTGTAAGCTGGTAAAGGTTTGACGCTGTTCTTCTAACAGTGTCAGACTCTGGATCCCATAGGATTTCGGTGTAAGATATTGAATTTCGCACCGAAATCCTTAATAATCACTTTCTAATTTTACTAATTCCGGAATAAAACCATCATTTTCCAAAGGGTAATTTCACTGCTCTTATCAATTTTCTCGTTATACAGTATTTCTTCGGAAAGATCCTCATTACAAAATTCCATTGATCCATTCATTTAGTAATCTGATATTGATTTCATGATTTTCGAAAAAAATCATCAATTCATTTCATTGAGCGATCAGAATCATGAAATTCATTCTTTCTTTTTGAAAAAAGGGAAGGTTTGTTGTGGTGTTGTTTTACGCGAAGAACAAACTTAACATCACAATGAAAAATCTCTCAATATTTTGATTCTCCGTGTCGTATGATTTATTTTTGTTATAATGAATTTCGAGTTTATTACATAATGAGAATGGAACGGTTTCGTGAGGGGATCACAACCGAAAAGGTTTGGATGAAAATCAGAGGAGGAAACCTTTGAGTAAAAAATTAAAATCTTATCTGGAAATACTTACAATTTCAGGTATCATCATCGTTCTGGACCAGTTTACAAAGTATCTGGTTAGGATTAATCTTCAATTAAGGGAAACCTGGATGCCGTGGGAGTGGCTTGAACCCTACGCCAGAATTATTCATTGGAAAAATACAGGAGTGGCCTTTGGTTTGTTTCAAGGGCGCGGATGGTTGTTTACAATCATTGGATTGTTGGTTGTCCTTGTGATTCTCGTGTTTTTTCGTAAAACAATCGACAACAATTTATTTTGGCGGATCGCGATTGCTTTTCAATTGGGTGGAGCGATCGGGAACCTGATTGACCGAATTAATCCGAATGTCGGTTATGTGGTTGATTTTATTTGGATCGGAAATTTCCCGGTTTTTAATATTGCTGACATGGGAATCGTCATCGGTGCGATAATATTGATTATTGGCACATGGACAGCCGATGAGAAAGCAAAAAAAGAACTGCTGGATGAGACAACCTTAAAAACATCGGAAATTAATCCAGCTCGTGTCGAAAGCATTACTGTCAGCGAAGCGATTAAGAATGAACAACCTCATAGTGAAACCGAAAATTTGGAAATTCCCGAACTCCCGGATTTTAAATTATGAATAAAAAGAATGAGAAAGACTACGAATTGTCTGGAATATGGAAATCCATCAAGCCACAAGAAATCGATCAAATTCGCCTGGATCTTTTCCTGGTGGAGAAGCTGACCGATTATTCACGTTCCCGAATTCAGCAATTTATCCGTGAACAACGAGTACTTGTGGATGGTATTCCTGCAGGAAAAAGCGGACAAATCATATCATCGGATCAAAATGTCCAGGTACTGCTTCCAGAAAACAAGGAAGTTTCATTGATTCCAGAACCAATTCCACTGGACATTATTTATGAAGATGACCGGACAATCATCATCAACAAGCCAGCCGGGATGGTTGTTCATCCATCCATTGGACATGAAACAGGTACTTTGGTTCATGCTGTGCTTGCGCATTGCGATGATTTGAAAAGTTTTGGCGGAGAAATTCGTCCCGGTGTAGTGCATCGTTTGGATCGGGATACTTCCGGCATCATCGTGATGGCAAAAGATGAAAAAGCACACATTTATCTGCAAAAGCAATTCAAAGATCGACAAACTATCAAGCGTTACTTGGCATTGGTTGATGGAAAACCGCCCACTCCGACTGGCAGAATTGATGCTCCGATCGGGCGTGATCCGATTCGCCGCCAAAAAATGGCAATTCTTCCCAATGGAAAAAGCCGCGAAGCAATCACGGAATATTTTACAAAAGAGAGTTTTTTAAACCATACACTGATTGAAGCTCATCCGCTCACAGGCCGGACGCATCAAATCCGTGTGCATGCTGCTTTTATAAAATGTCCGATTGTTGGAGATGTTTTATATGGATATCATAAAAGTTCTCTTGAAATCGACAGACATTTTCTGCATGCATATCAATTGACGATTACGCTGCCCGGTCATCAGGAACCTCAGACATTTGAGGCTCCCCTTCCAAAGGACCTTGCAGACTTGCTGCTGACATTGCCGAAAAAAGTCCTTTAAACAGGATCTTTCTTCTTGAGAAAGAATTAACTTATGAATTCTGTCCGTTGTTCAACGGATCCGAGAGAATTAGCGTATTTCTGTTGCTGCTTACAAATATTTGCTAGAAAATAAATAATCCACCGCATTTTTCAAAATGTAAAGGAAATTGACCAGCGATTCGAATGATGAGCGGGATAATTTGTTGTAGTGTTGTTTTTTGCGCTCTGCGTAAAAACAACACTACAACATTCTTTCTCTTTTTTCTCATAAGGTTTTATCATATTTCGAATTGCTTGAAAATTGACGCCTTTTATTTTGAAATTAAGTGATATGATAGATGACGTTGGGATTATATTTAGATACAATTGAATCATGTTTTGTTTGAGAAAACTTCATGGGGGAGTAATTCACGTATGGTGAACCATACGGGACTAAATCGTCAGCACGGCTTAATATGCCCGGTTTCTCTTAAAGAATAAGACTCATGAACCTGTTTGAGGTTCTTTGAGTCTCTTTTTTAAATTTATAACACTCAATAAAGAGGAAAAAAATGAAATTTTATACTCAGGATATTGATAGTGTCTTTTCCGAGGTGGAAAGCCAATGGAGCGGGCTAAGTCAAGCGGAGGCTGAAAAACGACTCGCATCTAATGGCAAGAATAAGCTGATAGAAGCCGAAAAACCATCTTTGCTGAGTCGATTTTTAGAGCAGCTAAAAGATCCCATGATTATCATGCTGATCGTAGCAGCAATAATTTCAGGCGTCATGGCAGCTTTGGAAGATGAATCCTTTGCCGATGTCTTTATTATCATGATTGTTGTAATCATCAATTCTGTGCTTGGAGTTTACCAGGAAAACAAGGCTGAACAGGCTATTGAAGCCCTCCAGAAAATGACTGCAGCCACATCGAAAGTGATGCGGGATGGGAAACAAATCATAGTCAACAGTGAAGACCTTGTGGTTGGTGATATTGTCAATCTTGAAGCCGGTGATGCAGTTCCTGCTGACGGTCGTATCTTGTTCAGCGCAAGCATGAAGATTGAAGAATCATCGCTGACCGGAGAATCGGTTCCGGTTAACAAATTCATCGATATTTTAAATCTGGAAAATGGCGATGATGTCCCGTTGGGGGACCGAAAGAATATGTGTTACATGGGAAGTACGGTCGTATATGGTCATGGTGTGGCTGTAATTACAGATACCGGCATGAACACAGAAATGGGAAAAATCGCTACTGCAATCAGTGAAGCAGAAGCAGAAATTACTCCTCTCCAAAAGAAATTAAGTGAATTAAGCAATATCCTGACGAAGTTAGTGATCGGTATTTGTGTTTTCATTTTCGGTTTTACATTGATTCGATCCGGTAATTTTTCGGGCGAAGCCATTCTTGATACGTTCATGATCGCAGTCAGCCTGGCTGTTGCCGCTATTCCGGAAGGACTGGTTGCCGTTGTCACCATTGTTCTGTCTATCGGTGTGACGAATATGTCTCACCGCAAAGCCGTTATTCGAAAGCTTTCTGCAGTGGAGACGCTGGGTTCTGCTCAGGTCATCTGCTCTGATAAGACAGGTACGCTAACCCAAAACAAGATGACTGTCGTGGAATCTTACGGTGATAATAACCTCTTATTGGCTCAGGCGATGGCTTTATGCAGTGATGCAGAATTGCCGATCGATGAAAAAGGAGAAGTGCAAGGAGATGCAATTGGAGAGCCGACCGAATGTGCTCTTGTGAACTATGCGAGATCTCTCTCATTGAATAAAAACGAATTAAAAGAGAAATTTCCGAGAGTCGGAGAAGCACCGTTTGATTCCATGCGAAAAATGATGTCGACAGTTCATGACAGCGTGGAACGCAAGATTATCCAATATACCAAAGGTGCTCCGGATGAAGTCATAAAAAAATGTACAAAAGTACTCCGCAATGGAGAGGTTGTACCACTGACTGAAAGCATTCGACAGGAAATTTTCTTCGCAAATAAGGAAATGGCAGATCAGGCATTGCGGGTTCTTGCTGCTGCGATGAAACCGCATGAGAGTCTTCCTGAAACCTTTGAAGCTGCAGATCTGGAAAATGATCTGATTTTCCTCGGACTGACCGGTATGATTGATCCGATCCGTCCAGAGGTAATCCCTGCGATTCTTGAATGTCGAAGCGCAGGGATTACACCCGTCATGATTACTGGTGACCACAAAGATACGGCTGTTGCCATTGCAAAACAACTGGGCATTATCAAAGATGCCTCAGAAGCAGTTACCGGCAGTCAGCTCAATGACATCAGTGATGAACAATTCCTTAAAGATATTGAGAAAATCAGTGTTTATGCCCGTGTTCAACCGGAGCATAAAGTCCGCATTGTTAAGACCTGGAAAAAGAAGAATATGGTCACTGCAATGACCGGGGATGGTGTGAATGATGCACCATCAATCAAAAGCGCTGATATTGGAATCGGTATGGGTATCACCGGTACTGATGTAACGAAAAATGTTGCTGATATGGTATTGGCGGATGATAATTTTGCGACTATCGTTTCGGCAGTTGAGGAAGGACGAAGGATTTATGACAATATCATCAAAGTCATACAATTCCTATTGTCCTCTAACACTTCTGAAGTGCTTTCAGTCTTCTTTGCTTCTCTGATGGGTTTCCAAATTCTGAAACCGGTTTATATGTTATGGATCAACTTGATTACGGACAGTTTCCCGGCACTGGCGCTCGGTGTGGAACGGGCCGAAGGGGATTTGATGAAACGAAAGCCGCGAGAAGCGAATGCCGGTGTCTTTTCGGATGGCGTTGGATTTGAGGTAGCCTATCAGGGTGTTTTTGTGACTATCATCACATTGGCTGCTTATTTTATCGGACATTTTCTTGAAAGCGGTAGATGGGAAATAACTCAAAGTGCAGATGGAATGACCATGGCGTTTTTAGCGATGTCGATGGCGGAAATCTTCCACGCCTTTAACATGCGTTCCCGCCACAACTCCATTTTTGCGATGAAATATCACAACAAATACCTCTTTGCAGCGATGCTCCTGTCATTAGTCTTAACATCAACAGTAATTTTTATTCCGGCATTTGCAAAAGCTTTTGAATTTGAACCAATATCTTTAATGGAATATGTTGTTGCTATGGCGCTCGCTTTCTCAATGATTCCTGCGGTTGAGATCGTTAAGTTCATTCAGAGGAAAACTCGAAAATCATAACTGGATTACTCCCTGTGTGCTGATATCGTTTTTTTAGAGGATGGGCATCCTGCTCATCCTCTTTTTATCAGAGAAATCAACCATCTCAAAAGCTCCAATCGGAAATCAAAAAAAGGGCTTTGATATAGGGGAAGGATTATTTGTTATTGTGCTATGATTGTGCCTCATGTCGTCACAGCATAGCAACAACAAGGATTCTTTTCATATTTCCCATTGCTGATAGAAAAGGATTGAAACGATTTCTTGTATAATTATGCGTAAAAATGATAATACCGTAGATAGAAAAAAATCATGATTTTTTCGATTTCCGGGTAACACAGCGTGAATAACTTTATTCACTTTCGTAAAAAATATATCAAAGGACCAAACAATTTGAAGACTGTTTTTTATTTCAAATTCCAAATAATGATGTCATCGGAACAAGAAAAGACGATATGGAATCCCTTTTAAATTTTTTGACTATCTATCAGAAATGGATTTATTCCATTCTGATTATTACCGGGATTCTGTATTTCAGGAGACTGATTTATGCCTGGAAAGAGTGGCGTGCAACGATATTTGGATTGGAACGCGATGCTGCACAAGCTAAGTTGAATTCTTCTTTGGTCATGGTTTTCTTGATTCTTTTACTTTTGGCTGCGGAATTTATCATTTTGACTTTTATCGTGTCCGAATGGCCTCAGGTTGGGCTTTCTTCAGGTCCTATTCCGACCACTGGCCCGGACATGGGTATCCTCTCTGCAGGTACTGAGGATGGAAGAATCGATTCAAAAGTAGAGATAAGCGGACAAAGCGGAAATGGATTGTCCCCGGAAAATCCGCCATCAGCGGTTTCAACTCCATTTTTTGGAAACCAGACATCTTCCGGATGTATAGCTGGACGGATTGAGTGGATTGCGCCAAAATCCGGTGAAGAAATTTCAGGATTGTATGAATTGAAAGCCACTGTTAATGATCAGGATATGGGTTTTTTTAAGTACCAGTATTCTCTGCTGAATGACCAAAGAAACTGGACAGCAATTTCAGCAGGAAATCTACCTGTTTTAGAAGGACAATTGGGTGTACTGGCAACGACAGAAATTGCGAATGGCGATTATGTCCTTCGTTTATTGATGGTTGATAAAAACAATGTGGAAAGCCCTCCCTGCGATGTAGCTGTTCGGATTATGAACAAAGAATAGAATTTTTTTCAAGAAAGAATGATAGAATCGCAAAGGAGCAAAGGGGTGTTTTTTGATACAATAAAAATCAAGGAAAAAACCTATGGCAGAAATTGAGTTGTGCATCGCGAATATGTCGGATTGTCCTTTATTAGCGAAAATTAACCTGGATTTTGACAGTGATTTTGTGTGGACTTCACAGATCATAGAAGAACTTGACACTTATTCAATTAATCTGCAAAAAATCAAACTGCCGAAGACAATTCATGTTCCATTTCAGGCGAACAACATTTCGGCACTTGAAAACATGGTGAAACGAAAAGAAGTGCTAATTGCCCGCTACGAAAATCAGATTGTTGGTTTCACCAGGATTGAAACGGATGAAACCGGAAATCAATTTACCATCAAAACGGGCGGAGTAAAACCAGAATATCGGAAAAAAGGAATCGGATCAGCGATTTTGTCCGGAATTCAGGAGATGGCTGTGCAAAACACGATATCAAGACTTGTTTTTACTCTTCAGGCAAAAAACGATCCTGCAATCCGTTTTCTTATGGAAAGGGGTTTTCAATTTTGCGGTTACCAGGAATTTTATTTTCCGAATTATGAAATTGCGCTTTTCTTTTCAAAGAATATTCGTTAAGTAACCAAATGGCAATCACAAGCGTGTGGATCATTCCTTTTTTTCAGACATTAAATGAAATTCTTACGGCCACTGTTGCCATAACGACATTTTCATTATTCTTATTTAATCTGTTTTTTATTCGAAAAGAAAAATTGGCGAGAGTTTTTGCCTCGCTGCTGTTTTTTCTGACAGCAATTTATTCAGCTGATGCTTTGGAAAATACCACAATCTTAGCTAGTTACCAGCTGTATTGGCAGAAAATTCACTGGACAGGTTTCGTTTTTCTTCCAGCCATTTTTTTTCATTTTTCCGAAGTTCTTCTTACGATGACTGGTTTTTCGCAACAGAAATTGAGAAAAATTATCATTGTTTTTATCTATTGTAGCTCGTTCTTTTTCCTGATCCAGCTTTGGACCGATAGACTTTTCAGCGGCATGAGGAAAATTGACACGATCGGTGCCACCATGATTCCTTCAGAAACTACCGGCTGGTTCTGGATATTCTTTGGCATCCTGCTGGTCTCCTCCCTCTTGAATTATTTAAGCACATATTCCCGGACACGTACGCGGACCAGTCGCCGGAGAATGGCCTATCTTATTTTCAGTTCAATCGGAGTATTGATAGGCACATTTCCCTTGTTAATCTTTGGAACCGGATTTGTATCACAACATCCTTTATTCTTTTGGATTGTCAGTAATTTTGCAAATTTTGTAATTTTAATCATGGTCCTTCTTCTGGGTTATTCGGTAACTACGTTTTGTGTAACGTGGTCTTATCGCGTGGTCCGTTTGCGCCTCTTTGAATGGATGCTGCGTGGACCGGCAACTGCAAGCGTAACACTTGGAATTCTGACATTGATTAAACGCAGCTCCGGTGTCCTGGGAATCAATCTTGGAGGTTTGATTTCTTTATTGACTGTAATATCCATAGTTTTGTTCGAATTTTTAATCACCCTGATTCTGCCACTGATGGAACGTAACAGTATTTCTGGTTATGGTAGTGAAGATTATTCTCTGGTCAGCGGATTGGAACATATGGTCGTTTTTAAACCGGAGCTGAATACCTATCTGGAGTCTTTGATCAGTGCTGTCACTGATAAATTTCAGGCAAAAGGGGCATTTATTGCTGTCATTGATCAGATGGGAAAAATCGATGATTATATTCAAGTTGGAGAGGCTGCCTGGGAAAACATTGCGGATATTCCTTCCCGAATTTTTGAAGAAAATCAGACAGGAGAAAACTTGATTCTGGATGATTCAGGAGTAATTTGTCCAATTATTTCAAAAGAAAACTCTGACGATAAATCGGTTCTGCTGGCCATTCTGGGAATCAGCGGAACAGCAGCAGAAGTATTGGATGATGATAATCGCAATGCATTACAGCTTGCAGTTGAAAAAGCGAGAGTCATTCTCTGGCAACGCTGGTATCTCACCAGTGCGTTAAGTGTTTTGCGTAAAGTGAATGAAAGTGATCAAATTGGTTTGTTTCGGAATGTCAGCCCATTGAATCAGACGGAGATGTTAAAATCGAACTCCAAATTGGATTTGACCTACGTCAGTGGCTGGGTTCGAGATGCTCTGACTCATTATTGGGGAGGACCACGATTATCTGAAAATCCTCTGATGGATTTGGAAATTGTTCGCAATGGAATCAACCATGAAGCAGACAACCCAACGAATGCTCTCCGGTCGGTATTAAAGACAGCGATCGAAAGAATCCGTCCTGCTGGTGAAAGAAATATCAGTGGAGAGTGGATTTTGTACAATATTCTGGAGCTCAAATTTATAGAGGGCAAGAAAGTAAAAGAAGTCGCGCAGAAACTGGCAATTTCCGAAGCGGATTTATATCGTAAACAAAAAGTAGCCATTGAAGAAATAGCAAAAACAATCATCCGGATGGAGGATGAATCCGCTTCTGAACAGACACAGAAAAATTCCGGCAGGGATGATGAGTAACATATGGCAAACAAACTCTGGAAAAGATTTTCTCATGTTATTTGAAAAACCAATCCTTATTTCAAATTGCTGAATAAAACTTAAGCAATTTGAAATCTGCGAAGAATTATATGTTGTTGTGTTGTTTCTGCGTTTTGCGCAAAAACAACACAACAACAAGTTTCTCGATCGATTCGAAAGGTTGGTTCATATTTCGAATTACTGATAAAACGTATGCCAATAGTAACGTGTTATGATTTAGACAAATATGGAAAAGAAAACAATATTGACTGAAAATAAAAAGAATAAATCTCTCAGACAACAAAGACAGGTTTCGCTTTGGTGGGATATTTTGGGTTTAATACTGTTCCTGATAGCTGGATTATTATGGCTGGGATTCCAGGATCAATCCGAGGGCTTTTTTCTGGATAAAATTTCAGGATATCTTAACTTCTTCTTTGGTTCAGGAAAATACGCGGTCATTCTTCTGCTCTTTGGGTTTGGCATTTTTATTTTCTTTCGAAACCATTCCTCACAAACCCTGTCCATTCCTAAACTGAAAATATTTTTAGGGATTCTTTTCTTCCTGGCAGCTTTTGGTTTGCTTAGCCGATTTGAAAAATTTTCCGGCGGATATTTTGGTTTTAAAATTGAAAATCTTCTTTCTTCGCTGCTCGGACCATTTTTTACCGGCGTGATTCTATGGCTGATTCTGCTGTTTTGTATCGGTGCACTTTTTCATTGGGAACGTAGAATCCCTGGATTGATCCGTCAAATTCGCAAACAGATCGAAAAAATTAAGGCCGATCATCCGCAAAAAATGACATACGAACCTGTCGTGCGGAAAAATTCGCTTATAGAAAAAATTGAGTTATTCAAGGATAAAAATATTAACGAGGACAACACTTCAAGAAAGAATAGAAAAAAGAACAGGGATGAACCCGAAAAAGGAATGATCAGAAATAATCAGCTCCCCCCGCTGAATCTATTGGAACCGGAGATGGGCTTTATTGAAAAAACGACGAATGTTGAATCTACCATTCAAAGTATCGAGACTGCCATGGAGGAATTTGGAACACCGGTTGATGTAACAGGGTACAGTATCGGACCAGGCATCATTCAATATCAGGTAACTCCGGGTATTCTGGAGAAATCCGGTGGCAAGGGATCTGTCATCCCAAAGAAAATTCGGGTCGCTCAGGTTGCCCAAAGAGAAAGAGATCTTGCTGTCCGATTGGGAGTGGCAAATTTATCCATTCAGGCTCCTGTCCCCGGAGAATCGTTTATTGGAATTGACATGCCGAATCCGAATGCCTTAAAAGTCAGACTTCGGCCGCTGATAGAAAGTCAGGAATTCCAGGCAAAAAGTTCTCCTTTAAGCGTCGCTTTGGGACGTGATATTTCAGGGAAACCGGTTGTCGTCGATCTTGAACAAATGCCGCATCTTTTGATTGCAGGTACAACGAACTCCGGTAAATCTATTTGTCTGCGATCTATGGCAATTTGTCTGATTATGAATAATACTCCGGAACAACTTCGAATTGTGATGATTGATCCCAAACGTGTAGAACTTTTTCGATTTAATGGTTTGCCTCACTTATTGGGAAAAGTTGAAACTGAATATGAACGCAGTATTGCCGTACTGGGTTGGGCAGTTCAGGAGATGAAAAGCCGCTATAAATTGTTTGAGACTGTTGGTGTCCGAAAACTGTCTTCCTATAATCAGTATGCGGAAAAAAATCATGAGAAACCGCTTCCATATATTGTGATTTTTATTGATGAATTGGCAGAAATTGTCAAAGGAGTTGACAAACAGGGGCAGGAATATATTGATACGCTTGCTTCGCTTGCAAGAGCAACGGGCATGCATCTGGTTGTCGCAACGCAGCGTCCGGATACAACCATCATAACTGGCAAAATTAAAACGAACATTCCGGCACGGATCGCGTTAAATGTAGCCTCCGCAATCGATTCTCGGGTGATTATGGGAAAACAAGGAGCAGAAAAACTGCTTGGACGCGGTGATATGTATTTTGTAGATCCAAGTTTGAACGTTCCAATCCGTATTCAGGGACCGTTGCTGATTGACGAAGAGATTGAGGCTGTGGTCTCCTTATGGAAAAAGATGTCGCCTAAACCGTCGAGTGAACCTGAATTGGCTCCATGGGAAGACCTGATCATTGAAGCTGCCAATGAAGAGTCATCGAAAGATGAAAAAGTATTAAAAGATGCAATACGGCTTGTGTGCAGGACCAGAAAAGCCAGCGCCTCTTATCTTCAGGTAAAATTGAATATCAGTTTTCCGAAGGCGAGTCGGTTATTAGAACAGATGGAAAAGATTGGCGTTGTGGGACCAATTCAAGTGGGCGGTAAAGCGCGTGAGGTCCTTTGGGATGAGGAAGAAGCAGATTCGTATGGTGAGGATGCAGGTTTCAAGGAGGATGAGTAAAAATGGAAGAGAAGAAGACTTTTTCTGATCAATGCAGAGTCTGGTTTAAACAGTTTGGAGACACTTGCTCACGTTTTTTATTGAAAATTGGTCTGTCAGCAAACGCAGTGACAATCATTGGTTGTTTTGGGCATCTTTTTGCAGCATATCTGGCTGCTGTCGGACTGTTTACATGGGCAGGTGTGTTATTGCTATTCTTTGCGGTAACGGATTTTTTTGATGGAACAATGTCTCGAATGACAACCGGCGGAAAAGGAACAAAGTTTGGCGCAGTCTTAGATTCGACAACCGATCGATACGCTGAATTCATGATTTTTGGCGGTTTGATTTATTACTATGCAGCTCAAGGTGACTTTCTGACAATGGTTATCTCGTATGCTGCGATTATGGGTTCCATACTTGTATCGTATACAAGGGCAAAAGGTGAAATTGCGGGACTCAATATGAAGCTTGGACTTATGTCACGACTCGAGCGTTATTTATTCTTAGTCCCCTGTTTATTGTTCAATATTCCTTCTATAGCGATGTGGGCTATCGCACTCGGATCTCAATTTACAGCAATTCAAAGAATGGTTCATATTTATCTTGAGTTTAAACGGATTGATTCCGGAAAAAACAATTGAAAAAACGTGAAAAAAAAAGTTATTTAGTTATTTAAAAATTTTTTTCTTGAAAAAAAATTAAGACGAAAGAGAAATTCAACGTGGAATTTTTTGGTACAGGATTTTCGATCGGACCTTTAACAGTCCATTATTACGGTGTAATATTTCTGGCTGGAGTTATTGCCGGTACCTGGTTTTTCAGTTTGAATGGGAAAAAACGCGGAATCGCTCCGGAAACTGCATGGGAATCGCTGCCCTGGTTCCTGATATCCGGTATTATTGGAGCAAGACTCTGGCATGTATTCTTCCCTTCTGTATCCTCAGGGCTTACCTTCAGTTATTATTTGATCCATCCGATTAAAATATTGAAAACTTGGGATGGCGGTTTGGGCATTCCGGGAGGGATACTCGGAGCGCTGGTTGGCATCTGGTTGTTCTGTCGAAAGTATCAATTTTCTTTTAGCAGCTTTGTGGATAGTATGGCACCGGCTCTTGCATTCGGTCATGCAATCGGTCGATGGGGCAACTTCATCAATCAGGAATTATATGGCGCACCATCCAATTTGCCCTGGGCGATACACATTGATCCGGAATATCGGATGGAGCCGTACCTGAATCAGGCGACATATCATCCCTTGTTTTTATATGAAATGATTTACAACCTGTTGAATATGGTGCTGCTGCTTTGTATTGATCGAAAATTCAAAAAAAGCCTTAAAAAAGGTGATATTTTACTGAGTTATCTGGTTATTTATCCTTTTGGCCGTTTTGTTCTCGAATTTCTTCGGCTGGATACAGCAAAAATGGGCGGATTGAATGTCAATCAAATGTTTATGGCATTCACAGCGTTGTTTGCGTTAGCTGCATTGATCGTTCGGCATAGAAAAGGTTTTTCATTTTCTAAGTCCAAAATCGAACAATAAACTTCGACATCGTCTCAAATCGGGCGAATGCTGTCAGCAATTCAAATAATTAACCGGTCTTTTGTTTGAAGAAAGAACCACCTAATTTTTCTCCATATTTTTAAAAGCAGGGATATTTTTAAAAAATGTCTTGTTTTATTTCATAAAAACATGTATCCGGTTATCAATTCTTCCAAAATATCCGGACCAAATACTGTCTCAAAATACCCGTTGTCAAGAATTATTTGCTGCTTTCTGGAATCGAGTCGTATTTTAATTTGTGGATTGTCTTGTGCCTGAAAAAGGATTGATTTGTCGCTTTTGTTGAATTGCAATGAAAATAATTTTTCGATTTTCCACAGGGATTGGTAAGAACTCAGTAAAATTTTATTTTGTTGTCGATCAAAGCGCAGTAAATATTTTTGTCGATCTATATCATCCGGCAAAATCCTGACTTGATGATTTCGATCGTCAAATTTTATGAGGTAGTAGTCTTCTTGCAAATCAGCATAGATTTGCGAATTTTCCAGAAATTGAAGCGAGAATAGTTCCTCATCCGATAATGAGAATCTGATGCTTCGAAGCTGTTGATCCAATTGAAGTTCCGCAGTTTGAACGATGTCCTGATCCTCGATTTGGAGTTTAATTTTGTTATTTTCAGGGGAAAAAATAATTGAAATTTTGGCTGGAACATCATTTTCATCGATAGAAATGATCTTTTTTCTCGAGTCGAGCTTTATTCTAAGTATGTCGATGGAATTCATTAAAACCAAAAATTCAGTATCCGTGTTAATAAAGATGAAATCAGTTTCCCTTTTTTGCTGATAATCCTGGAATGTAAATCGAATCTGGTCCGGAATTTGGTGATCGAAATGTCTTGTAATCGAACCGATTTTATTTCTCGATCCATCATAAAAATTCGTGATGTTCCCGATCGTTCTAATTGAAAAATCCCGTGAAAAGATGAATTCTTTGGATCGAATTGGCAGAAAGAACCGTGTTGTTAAATCAGTTTCCTTGAAATCAGAAAAACCTGCAGATTGTCCCCATGAAATGATGGAATGGAGAAATTTTTCAGGAAACGTTTCATCCGCTAAAGCCATAATAAAATTCTGATTCTGTAGAGAAAAACTTTCCTGAATCAGAGAAAAATCAAAAGATTCCCAAAAGGATGTCACGTTTTCAATGTCTTCAACAAAACTTTTAAGGTCTTGATAAACCAGATCGAAATCTGTATTTTCGATCAGTAGAAGCAGCCAATCATACAGTGTGTTTTTTTTATCGAATCC
Source organism: Flexilinea sp. (assembly GCA_026645735.1). Classification (GTDB taxonomy): domain Bacteria; phylum Chloroflexota; class Anaerolineae; order Anaerolineales; family Anaerolineaceae; genus Flexilinea. The sequence continues at coordinate 114,563 of JAPKMT010000002.1, read as the reverse complement.
TGAAATGATTGGTGAATTGACAAGACTTTCTTCGTCGTTTTTCGATTGTTTTTTTTGCTGATTAATGGTTGATGCTTGAATTGTATTCTGGAAATTTTCAGCTCTCTGATTTTCCGTCCCATGATCTACCGGACTATTTGTTCTGGTATGACGGATTTCACCATTTTCCGGATGCCGGAAAGGTAAAAATGCCGAAAAGAACAGGCAGCATAATAAAACGAAACTTAAAATAATTTTTCTTTTTCTCATCGGTTTTTCTCTGTTATTCCGGTATCATGAAATACAGGTTGAATTACTTTTCTCTTTTTTCTGAAATCGCTTTTCCAAAATTCGAATTACTGTAATTCTGTGTAGCTGCAAACAAGTGCAGGATTCATTCTGTAATAATAAGTATACAGATTTAATCCTGTAATTGTTTCAGGAATTTCTGAATCTCTTTAAAAAAATGATGGTGGGTACTATTCTCCCTTTATTTGAAATGAAGATTGAAATTTCGAGCGTTGATCTGTTATTGGAATTCAAGGCAGTCATTTCAGTAATTCGAAATATGAAACCATCCTTTCGAATCGATCGAGAAAACTTGTTGGTGTGTGGTTTTGCGCAAAGCGCAAAAACAACACGCCAACAAAAAAATATCTCCATAATTCGGACCGCTGCAGTCATTTTTATTTATTTGACAAAACTGGTGTCTTAAGGGATAATTTGACCCGTTCTAAAGTTCCAAACATACCCTCAAGGGAGCATGGATGGCAATCAATGGTAATAGAAATACCAGCCTGACAGATGCCCGTTATGTATTGAATCTTTGGAGGATTGAAAATGGCAAATATTAAGTCACAAAAAAAGCGCAACAAGCAGAACGAGGCGAAACGACTTCGCAACCGCGTCGTACGTGGATCAACTCGATCTGCTCTCGCCAAAGCCCGGACTGCTGTTGTTGAAAAACAGGAAAACAGTGAAGAATTGGTATTAAAAGCAATCATCGCACTGGATAAAGCTGCTCAAAAGGGCATTATTCACAAGAATAATGCTGCTCGTAAAAAAAGCCACCTGATGAAGAAATTGGCAGCAAGCAAACAAGGATAAAAGCGGCAATGATTGGAAATTCATCTGAATTTTCCGATCATGAAGTTGACAGTGATATGCCAAAAAGGAAGGGTTGACAGTACACCGATCAACCCTTTTTTATTTGTAAGAATTCATTTTTCGGACTGTTTCTTTAATTCGAAATTCATAATGTTTTTCGAGAAAAAAATTAAGTTTATGATGAGATTGTCAGCGATTCGAGATGTGGGGAGAATTATTTGTTGTTGTATTCTAAAAACATAGAATGTAAATAACGGGTAAAATCTTTCATGGAAGCCAGCAATTCTTAATAGGTGAAGTAATTTGTTTTTTTTTCTTTTATTCGAATATCTGATCTGCATTTCGATTAAATGCATGGGAACGGTCCCATCGATCAATTTAAGAAATCTGATATAGATTTCGATAAAGTCCTTCAGAACAAAAAGGAATATTGCATGTTTGAATTGGAACAACAACAACTTGAAACTCAAATAAAGGCATATTGCGTGGCCCGCGATTTGCCTCTGAAAGATATCTCCTGGTCATGGATCCCATTCAGCGGCAATTGGGGTATTTCTGTCTCTTTCTTCCAACTGACAGCCGATGATGCCAGAGCAAAGGGATTGAAGATCAATGTTGCAGCACGGGCTCAGGAAATTGCACAATCCATTGCGGAGGCGATGATTCTACCGGATGGATTTGATCGAATTGAGGCGGTTCGGGGTTATTTGAATATATATTTTTCAACCCGTGCATTTTCTAAACGAGTCATCGATGCTGTCCTTACTGAACGGGATCGTTTTGGACAGGGAGAATCCAAACATCAAAAAGTGATGGTGGAATTCTCTCAACCAAATACTCACAAAGCCTTTCATGTTGGGCATCTGCGAAATGTCATATTAGGAAACTCTGTCTGTAATATATTGGAAAAAGCCGGTAACGAGGTCATCCGTGCCAATTATTTGGGCGATATTGGCCTTCATGTGATTAAATGGATGTGGTGTTATCTCAAATATCATCGTGGTGAAGAACCGTCCGGTGACATTACACGCTGGATGGGCGATTTATATGCGGAAGCTACCCGACGACACGAAGATGAAACGGAAGCAGAAGCTGAAATTCGGGATCTTTTTGGGCGATGGGATCACCGCGATCCTGAAATTACTGCGTTATGGGAACGTACCCGTCAATGGAGTTTAGACGGATTTGCAGATATTTACAGCACACTTGGTGTGAAATTTGATCACTTGTACTTCGAAAGTGAAGTCGAGGATTCCGGTAAGGAAATAGTCGATGAATTAGTTTCCAAAGGCATCGCTGTGGATGAACGGCCGGTCAATGCAGTGGCAGTAAAATTGGATGATCTTTGTGGAACCAATGAAAAATATCGTGTTTTGGTAGTCTTGCGCTCCGATGGGACATCTTTATATGCGACAAAAGACCTGTCTCTGGCAATAAAAAAATTTGAACAGTTTCATCTGGATCGTTCCATTTATGTGATTGATGTCCGGCAGTCTTTATATATGCAGCAGATTTTTAAAACATTGGAATTAATGGGATATCCATGGACAAAAAATTGTTACCATCTGGCGTATGAGATTGTCAATCTTCCTGGGAATGTCACGATGTCTTCCAGAGATGGCACAGTGGTTTTTCTGCAGGATTTATTAAATGAGGCGACTGCCCGCGCTTTGGCGATTGTTGAGGAGAAGAATCCGGATCTTGATTCAGGAACCAAACAATCCATTGCGCATAAAGTTGCTTTGGGTGCATTAAAATATTCAATGCTCTCCCGGGATAATACAAAAATCGTCACTTTTGATTGGGAAGCTGCACTGGATTTCAATGGACAAGCTGCTCCATACATCCAATATGCCGGTGTCCGCGCAAACAGCATACTCAGAAAAGCTGAAAACGGGATTCCTACGGCTTTAGCTGTCAATTATGATTTAACTCCGGTAGAGATTGAGTTGGTCGAGATGATTTCGCGAGTCCCAAAAGAGATTCAACGAGCCGCAACAGAGTGCAAACCATTATATATTTCGAATCTTGCTTATGATCTTGCCAAAGCATTTAATGATTTTTACCGTCAATGCCCCGTTTTGCAGGCAGATCCTCAGGTTCGTGATTTCCGATTAAGGATTTCTGCCGCAAGCAGGCAGGCGATTGTAAACTGTCTTTCCCTCCTGGGAATCGAAACTCCTGAAGTAATGTAAAAAAAAAGATCCCTGCTTTTTCCAGATTCTCAAGCAGGGATCTTTTTTTTTATGCTTCTTTAGTAATTCGTTCGATACCACCCATCCAGGGTCTCAGAACCTCCGGAACGATGATGGAACCATCTGGCTGTTGATAATTCTCCAGAACAGCAATTAATGTTCGCGGAAGCCCTAATCCGGATCCGTTTAAGGTGTGCAAAAATCGCGGTTTCCCGCTGTTTTTTTCGCGGTAGCGGATGGATGCTCTCCTGGCTTGAAAATCGCCATCGTTGGATACGGAAGAGACTTCCAGCCATTCTTTGCATCCCGGGGCCCATACTTCGATGTCATAACAAACCTGTGCGTTAAAACCAAGATCACCGGTACATTGTGCGACGATATGGTATGTCAATCCGAGAGCTTTGCAGGTTTCTTCTGCAGCATTCAACATCCGATCCAATTCTTCTTTAGATTTCTCGGGGAGACTGTAGCAATACATTTCAACTTTATCAAATTGATGCCCGCGTTTAATTCCGCGTACATCACGCCCTGCGCTCATCTTTTCTCTGCGGAAACAGGGTGTATACGCAGTAAATCGCATCGGAAGGCTGTCCTCATCAACAATTTCATTCATGTATAGCCCTGTGAGCGGAACTTCAGCTGTTGGTACCCACCAGAAATCCTCTTCTGCATCATGATACAAATTATCGCGGAATTTCGGAAGCTGTCCTGATCCGTATAATATCTCATTCTTTACCATAAAGGGGGTATATCGTTCGGCATAGCCTTGTTGAATGTGAAGATCCAGCATAAATGCGATCAGCGCCCGCTGGAGTCTTGCCCCTTGCCCATTCAAGACATAAAAACGCGTTCCGGTCAATTTGACACCGCGCTCGAAATCAATGATTCCCAGGTTTGTGCCAAGGTCCCAATGAGGGATTGGCTCAAAACTGAAAGATTTTTCTTCGCCTATCTGCCGTAACACAACATTTTCTGCATCGCTGATACCATAAGGTACTTCCGGTTCTGGAATATTGGGAATATATCCCAGCAGTGATTTTAATTCTTCTTCAATTTTCTTTACATTTTGGTCTAATTCCGAAATCTGATCGCCAACAGAACGCATCGCTTCAATTTTTTGCTTTCGCTCTTCTGCATCCTTGATCAGACTGATCTCTTTGGAAACAGAATTGCGATGTGCTTTCAACGCTTCGGTTTCATTGAGGACAGTTCTTCTTTCAATGTCAAGCTGCAATATGCGATCGACCGGCGTTGTGTCCATTTGGCGAATTTCCAAAGATTTTTTCACTATTTCCGGCGTTTCTCTAATAATATTGATGTCCAGCATTTTGATAATCTCCTTTACCGTAATAAAAAAGCCCCGCTCGTGCAGGACGAAGGGGCTTTCGTGGTACCACCTGCATTCACTCAGTTTCTGAGCCTTAAGAAGGATGTAACGATCCTTGCTCGTCTTCCTTACCGCATGTCTGCTTTTCGAAAGAAGTCTGCGAAAAAATCGCACGAGGTGGAAAGAAATCTGCCATTCTGCCGGTTTTCAGCGACCACCGGCTCTCTGTTTAGAAAGCAGAAATCAAGTCTCGTCTAACTATAATTTATTTTTCTCTAATTCGAAATATGAAAGGAATTCTTTGATGTTCTTATTCGAAACATCAATCCATATTTCGAATTGTTGTTTATTTTTCCATAATTATAGATTCGACAATCTCATTGTCAAGACAGGAATCGGAAAGCGTGACATGATTCCCATTGACTGCAAAACGATAACCGACACCTCGTACTGTTTGAATGATCTTGGGTTTCTTGGGATTCTCTTCAACAACCTGGCGCAACCATCGGATATGTACGTCTAATGAGCGCATATCTTCGGTGTAATCTGTATCCCATAACTCCATAAACAGATCTTTTCTTTCGAGTGTTTTCCCTGGATGATCCATTAATAGGTAGAGGAGCTTAGCCACACGAGGTGTCACAGAGGAGGGACGATCGTTTACAAAAATGCGGTTATTTTTTACATCCAGAGCGACATTCCCTTCAGAGACCAAAGATACCTGATCGGCCGGTATATATAAATTGATACGGTTTAATAGTTTTTGAATTGTAAATGGCAGTACCATGACCTGATCGGCATCTGATTTTTTTATGCTTTTAAATTCATCCACCACAACAATTACTGGCAGGGTCGGATATCTTTTTTTAATACTGTATACGATTCTGTTGCCCGCAGTACGCAGTGATGCTGCATCGATTAACACTAAGAGAGGAATCTCTTCCTTAATTTTTTCCAATGCAGTATTCCCCGTCGAAGTAATTGCGACGTTATATCCTTTTTTCTTCAAACTGAGGAAAAAGGATGGATGGTTCGTTTGTTTACCTTCGATGAGGATTATTTTTTTGGTACACTGCTCCAATGATTGCTCCAGAACTTTTTGGAAATTTTGTCAAACCAAAACCTGTGAAAGGTTACTTTCAATTTTACTGAAAAACGGTAAAAAATGGTGAATCTCATATTCAAGGAGATTCACCATTTTGTCATTCAATTTGTATTACTTTTGTGTAAACACATACACCAATTATATCGATAAACATTAAAAAAGAACTTTTTTGTGACGCTCAACAGAAATTCGAAATATGAACCAACCTTTCGAATCGATTGAGAAAACTTGTTGTTGTGTTGTTTTTGCGTTTCGCGCAAAAACAACACAACAACATATATTTCTTCGCATATTTCGAATTGCTGATTATCGGTTTCTGACAGAAAATCGCTATTATAATCAAATAAGCAATACCATTATTCTTCAACGAATTCGATTGATGAGTAGCTGCTGAAGAAACCAAGGGATAAAAGGATCGTAATTTTACTGCGGTTGTAAGTATTAATCAATCGGTTTTATGATAGGGGATTTTTTCCATGACAGATATGCATGAAGTGGTTGTCGATAGTCTGAGGGTTAGCCTTACAAGTCAACAGCGTGTGATTGTCTTGAAAGATATACAGAATGATCTTTACATCCCGATTTGGATTGGGACTTTTGAGTCGGAATCTATTGTTGTAGCGCTTCAGGAAATTGAAGTAAGCCGCCCGCAGACACATGACCTGTTGAAAAATGTAATACAAGCATTGGGAGCACGGTTGAAACATGTCGAGCTTTCAAAAATACAGGCGGATACCTTCTACTCCTTCCTCGTTCTGGAATACGGAGAAACCGAATACCGGGTCGACTCACGTCCTTCCGATGCAATAGCTTTGGCGATTCGCTGCCATGTTCCAATTTTTGTCGATACAGAGGTGATTTTCTCAGCCGGAGTCAGACCGGAAAAAGATATGCGTCTGAAAAAAACGACTGCCGAAGATCGGATTCCGCATGTGAATCTTGAAGAGGAAATTGATGCCTCGCTGGAAAAAAATCTTTCTGTTTTTGATGATTTTCTGAAAAACATCGATTTGGGTTCTGCTCCAGATGGTCCTGACTCTGATGAAGACAGGAAAAGCGGAAATGATGAACCGGACAAACCCGACACTGATCTGTTGTTACCACTTTGATGATTATGGAAAACGACGAATTATTACCCGCATCAACCTACACACCGGAAGTTTCCGATTCTGATATACGAATCGAACCACATAGTCGAGAAGCAGAAGAAGCGGTATTGGGTGCTGTGCTCATTAATCCGGAAAAATATTTCGATGTCGGACAGATTATTTCTGTGGAAGATTTTTATATTCACCGCCATCAGTGGATATGGAAAGCTTTTTCTACCCTGGTTGAAAAAGGGCGGGACATCGATGTTCAGACAGTATCCGATGAACTTGAAAAGCAGGGCAAATCAGCGGATTCTGGTGGATGGATGTATTTATATTCTCTGGTAAGTAAGACACCGTCTTCCATGCATGCTGAATCTTATGCGCAAATCATTCTCGAAAAGAGCATGCGCCGGAGATTGCTGACAGCGGCAAATCAGATGACGAATCTGGCATTAAATGAAAAAAAGAAACTTGAAGATGTATTAGACCTTTCGGAAAAAGCAATTTTCAGTGTCAGTGAACAACAGGACCGTAAAGAGGTTCAACCAATTTCACGTGTATTGAGCAATATTTTTGATCAGATTAAGGTTCTTTTCCAACAAGACCAGGAAATAATCGGAATACCAACCGGTTTTAAGGATCTGGACAAGCTGACAGGCGGACTGCAAAAATCTGATTTAATCATTGTAGCAGGCCGTCCAGGAATGGGTAAAACAGGCTTTTTATTGTCCGTCTTAAAAAATGCCGCTTTGACTTACCGAAAACATGTGGCGATGTTTTCTTTGGAAATGTCCAACGAACAGCTGGTACAGCGTCTTATCTCTCAGCAGACAGGAATTAACAGTCAAAAATTGCGCAATGGAAAGCTTTCTGATGATGAACTTCCCATCTTTGTGGAAGCTGTCGATGTGTTGGGTGGAACAAAAATTTTCCTGGATGACACACCGGCTATCACCCCGTTGCAGCTGCGTACAAAATGCCGCAGACTGCATCTTGAACACCATCTGGATATGATCATAGTCGATTACCTGCAATTGATGAGTGGTGATGCCGGGAAAGACAACCGTGTTCAGGAAGTCTCCAATATATCGCGCAATTTGAAGGTTTTGGCAAGAGAATTAAATGTTCCTGTATTAACCGCAGCCCAGCTTTCTCGTGGCGTGGAACAGCGTTCCGATAAAATTCCGATGCTCTCCGATCTTCGTGAATCCGGATCATTGGAACAGGATGCGGATATCGTCATGTTCTTGCACAATCCAAATACGGATCCGGATAAAGCAGCCGGTTTGGATGGCGCCATGAAGTTGATCGTCGCAAAGCACCGCAACGGACCGATTGGGGAAATTGATCTTGTATTTCTCAAGAAGCTGGCTCGATTTGAAGATGCTGTGCGTAAAACTGACATGGGAGGATATGCATGACCTCCTTTTCCGGCTTCAGCAGCGGGATTGAAATGGTCCCATCACAGTTTTTTACTGAGATCCTGCCCGATATTGATTCACTGCATGAAGTGAAGACAATTTTGTTCGCTATTTATCTGTTGAATCAATATCAAGGTGATCAGCGATATATCCTGCGCTCTGATTTTTCTGAATGTGAACCTTTTATGCAGGGATTGAAACAGTTGGGCGATTCTCCTGAAATTCTGCTGGATGATGGACTGGAAAAATGCGTTCTACGTGGAACTCTCTTAAAAATCGATTATGGTAATACCCAGATGTATTTTCTCAATAGTCCAAAAGGCAGATTGGCTGTCGAAAGATTGGAACAGGGACAATGGGTTCCGGATTCTTTTCTGCACCTGTCTGAAAAGGTGAATTTATTCCGTCCCAATATTTATCAGCTATATGAAGAAAATATCGGACCGCTGACTTCAATGATCTCAGAAATATTAAAAGACAGCGAAAAGATTTACGGGCACGATTGGGTAGCGGAAGCCATCGAAACGGCAGTTGTGAACAATGCACGCAGTTGGCGATATATTGAAACAGTATTGAAATCATGGAAGGAGAACGGCCGAAATGGAATCAATCGATGACATTTTAGAACGTGCCCGAAAAAAGATCAAAGTGCAGGAACAAAATTCCGGAGAACGTCATGTTCTCGGTGCTGATATAGGCGATCCGAATTGCCCAATTTGTCATGGAATTGGTTTTATTGCCAGAGATGTCCCGTATGGTGAACCGGGTTTTGGAAAGATGGATGTTTGCTCTTGTCGTCAATCGAAAATTGAAAAAGACGAAAACGAAAGGCTGTCACGAGACAGTAATTTGGACAGCTATAGCGACATGACTTTTGAAAATTTCAATGTCAGGGGCCGAGGCCAGATCCGTCAGGAATACGAATTATGTCTCAAGATGGCTCGGGATCATGCTCAGAAGTTTGCCAAAGAGCGAAAAGGTTGGCTGCTGCTGACAGGAAATTTTGGCACAGGAAAGACGCATCTGGCTGCCGCCATTGCGAAGGTTGCTCTTGCAGATCATGTGGCGAATATTTTTATGCCGGTTCCTGATCTGATGGACTGGCTCAGAGCTTCATTTAACAGTCAGTCTGAGTCCTATGAAGACAGGTTCCAAAAAATTTGTACGGTTCCTTTATTAATTTTGGATGACCTGGGTTCACAAAGTTCCACGGATTGGGTTCAGGAAAAGCTATATCAGATTTTTAATTATCGCTATGTGAATCGTCTGCCAACGGTCATCACAACGAACAGCACCTTGAATGAATTGGATGGCCGAATTGCTTCACGTCTTGAAGATCCTTCTTTAGTGATGAAAGTGGTCATTTCAGCTCCTGATTATCGAAATCCTGCATCCAATTCCTTGGACTCGAATACGTTATCAACACTACACTTGTACACTAGCCGCACATTCGATACGTTTGATTCCCGAATTCGGGAGAACTTGACTGAGGAAGCTTCGGAACAGCTTTCACAGGCATATCATGCAGCGTTTTCATTCGCTCAGCATCCTTCCGGATGGCTTGTTTTTGCCGGCACGAATGGTGTAGGAAAAACGCATCTGGCGGCTGCCATCGGCAACTATCGAAGACAGCTTATGGAGGAGCCATTATTTGTTGTTGTACCGGATTTGCTGGATCACTTAAGAGCTACGTTCAGCCCGATTAGTTCCACTACGTTCGATAAAGAGTTTGAAAAAGTAAAAAACGCCCAATTGTTGATTCTGGATCATCTGGATACTGCCTGCGCAACACCCTGGGCGAAAGAAAAACTGTACCAAATTGTGAATTATCGATATCAGGCTGAATTACCGACAGTTTTTACTACTGTTTTGACAATTCAGGAAATTGATCCGAATATTCGGAGCCGTTTGATTGACTTCCAAATATGTCAGATTGTTCAAATGTTTCAGGTTCCGATGTATAGCAAAAATCCTGCAATTGACATTTTACCCAAACGTACCAAACGATCTGAAGGGACAGGTTTTCGAAGAATAAAACCCTGAGCAGCAGGAAAAATGGATGTGATAATTTATTAAGTGCAGATTTGCGAAAAATTGTTATTCAAAACTTGAAATATAAGATTTCTTTTCATCCCTGGAAGAAGTCTTTTTTTATTAAAAAGTCTATGACATTATTTTTAAAATAAACAATTGAAAACAGGTAAAATTCATTTCAATGATTTGTATAATCAATTTCCATCGGTTGGGAAAATCGAATAAAAATTTTTTTACGGAGAAAGCTCTTGAAACTTCTGGAAGAACGAATTTTAAAGGATGGCCGTGTTAAGGGTGGCAATATTCTTAAGGTAGACAGTTTTCTGAACCATCAGATCGATGTCAATTTATATGAAGAAATTGGCAAGGAAGTTTATCGACTGTACAAAGATAGCGGAATCACAAAAATCCTGACGATTGAAGCATCCGGGATTGGATTAGCTTGTGTAGTGGCGAAGGAATTTCAAGTTCCAGCGCTGTTTGCCAAGAAAAACCGGACAAAAAATATTGATGGGGAAGTATATGCCTCTGCTGTTGAATCGTATACACATGGCATTACCTATACCATCATTGTCTCTAAAAGATTCTTGAATCCGGAAGATCGGGTTTTAATCATTGACGATTTTCTGGCACGGGGAAATTCATTGCTCGGATTGGTGGAAATTGTTGAACAATCCGGTGCCGCATTAGTTGGCTGTGCAATCGCCATTGAGAAGGGTTTTGAAGAAGGCGGAGCGATTTTACGTGGAAGAGGCATTCGAGTGGAGTCTCTTGCCATCATCGAATCCATGAGTGATGAGAAGATTGTCTTTAAAAACCAGTCATAAAGGTTTCCATCCATAAAAAAATTGATCGGGAATTTATCATCGTTGATCTTTCCAGGCACAGGTATTATGTGATATCAGTTTCTGCTTACTTATCATCATTTGATGTGTATCACTTATGATACAAGGAATCTTCCCGATGCGGAACAAATACGGCCAGATTATTTCTGATCCTGCCTATAAATAAATAATTCATTAAATAATTATTGAAATATCTGGTTTTGGCATTGATCAATAATAAAAACTGTAGTTTGAAAAATCAATCGGTCATTCAAAAAAGAGAGAAAAACTATCATCCTCTCTGAAATACGAATCGCTGATAAAAAGGTTAACTGAATGGCAAATCAAACAATCCTGATATTAGATTTTGGCGGACAATATAAAGATCTAATTGCACGCAGAGTGCGTGAATGCAATGTCTATTCCGAAATTTGTCCGGCGAATATCTCCATTGAAACAATACAACGGAAAAACCCGATCGGAATCATTTTTACCGGTGGTCCAAAAAGTGTTTATGAAGAAAACTCGCCGAAATGTGATCCCAAACTTTTTAATCTGGGTATTCCGGTTTTAGGTATTTGTTATGGCGCTCAATTGATGAGCTATTTGTGTGGTGGATTGGTACAACCCTGCAAGACAAGTGAATATGGTCAGCGAGAAATTGTAATTAATCCGGAGAATCCTCTTTTTAAAGGTCTGGAAAAAAATCAAACGGTTTTGATGAGCCACACCGATCAAATCGAGAAACTTCCGGAAGGTTTTATGGGGATTGCGATGTCCGATTCCTGCAAATATGCGGCGATTTCAAAAACTGAGAAAAAACTCTATGGCGTACAATTTCATCCTGAAGTAGAACTTACCATCAACGGCATTCAGATAATTCAAAATTTCCTTTACGCGATTTGCGGTGCTACAGGAGATTATTCGGTAGAGAACTACTTAAATAAACAAATTTCAGTCATACGTGAACAAGTCGGTTCGGAAAAAGTTCTGTTGGGACTTTCAGGGGGCGTGGATTCCGCAGTCTGTGCTGCATTACTGGCTCAGGCACTCCCCGATCGTCTGATTTGTATTTTTGTAGATCATGGATTGATGCGGAAGGGTGAAGGTGATTCTGTCGAAAAAGCATTTTCTCACATGGCTTTAAAGTTCGTGCGTGTTGATGCATCGGATCGTTTTTTGAAAAAATTGGAAAGTGTCACTGACCCCGAAAAAAAAAGGAAAATCATTGGTGCTGAGTTTGTAGAAGTCTTTTATGAGCAGGCAAAAAAATTCGGCGATGCCAAATTCCTGGCACAGGGAACGATCTATCCGGATGTGATTGAAAGTGGAACCGACAATGCTGCTACGATCAAATCACATCACAATGTAGGTGGGCTACCGGAAGAAATTGGTTTTTCTGGAATCGTAGAACCTTTGCGCGGACTATTCAAAGACGAGGTCAGACAATTGGGTATGCAACTTGGGTTGCCTGCCGAAATCGTCAATCGCCAACCATTTCCCGGACCGGGTTTGGCTGTTCGCGTCATTGGTGAAATTACTAGAGAGAAGCTGGATATTCTGCGTGAGGCAGATGCGATTTTTAGAAATGAGTTGGAAGCAGCCGGTAATCAGGCCTCTCAGTATTTTGCAGTTTTGACCGATTTACGATCTGTGGGTGTTATGGGAGATGGACGGACATACGACTACACAATTGCTTTAAGGGCTGTCCTTACCAGAGATTTTATGACATGCGAATATGCCCCGATTCCGCATGAGATCCTCGCAAAAATATCCAAACGTATTACGAATGAGGTAAAGGGAGTCAATCGGATTGTCTATGATATTACCGATAAACCACCTGCTACAATCGAATGGGAGTAGTAGAAGCTTATTTATTCCTGTTATTTTTAAACGAAACCAACGAGGAGAAATCGTGTTTTTAAGTCTTGTGTTTCTTGGCAAGATACTATTTTGATACCATTTTTCCAATAAATGCAATACAAAGGGAGTTGTTGAATTGTTGTTCCTGGTTTACACAGTTTAATCTTGTCCATTGAAACAATACCGCTTTCAACAATTCCTACATAATGAAATAATCAAGAATTTTTCCATTCTGCGAAATTCAAAAATAAGGCTTTCGGAATAATTTCGGTTTTTTGGGTTACATTTTCAGTTCGTTTTGTATTCCCTGCATACGACACGTGTTGTGAGCGGAATTATGTTACATGCTCGTAAGTGCCTCTGTTATCGACTTGAAGAAGTCCGCACTCCACAGATCCAACATGGATGAGTCCTTTATAAATGGTTCAACGTCCTTACGGGCTGAAACATAGTCAATCTGATCGAATCTTTCACAGAGCAGATTTTTTATTCCAGACAAATCAAGAACCTCATCCTTACAAGAATTCGTTTCTTTTACCCTCTCAACAAAATGCTTGTGATTAAAACTCACTTTTTTCGAAAGATAGAATACATAATCATAGAGATCTCTTCCCTTCACTCGCTTTTGCCAGGACCGACACAATACGGCGTGAATTTTTCCAGAGAATAATGAGGGCAGATCATAAAGATTCACTTCATACGGAGCTGGCAGCAGTCGATACTTTCGCTCAAAAGTAGCATAGGCAGGAGGATTATCATCAAGCTCCAACTTAATTTTGATCACTTCTCCCATAGGAGTTGTTTTTGAATCTGTAGAATCCGAAAAAAACAATAGAATATGTTCTCTCGTGTTCCCCTTTAGAAATGCAGATTGGATATGATTATCCATCCGTTTTTGCTTCTCTGTAATTCCAAAATTGATACCAAAAGAACGGACTTCCTTCTCTAATATTGGTACATAATCTCCTAATGAAAATTCAGGGTTTTTGGTTATAAGAGAAAAATCCATGTCTTCAGAAAAACGATCCAATCCGTGAAATATCCTAAGTGCAGTTCCACCATAAAAAGCCGCATGCCTAAAAATCCCTGCTCTACTCAATCCACAAAGAACAATCTCCTGAATAATTTCTTTGATCGCATTTTTTCTGTCAATCCTTGTTTCAACCTCATAGTTTTTCAACATCTCTTCGATGGGTCTATACATTTTTACCTCCTCAATACAGCGGCAAACTTTTTTATATTCGTGCTGTAATAACTTTTACTCAAGTATTCGACGAGATTGACATCCATATTCGCAAGCTGTTCTTCGTCTATGCGTAAATCCTCAATGAGCAGTTGCCACAGACTCTTTTGGTTTGGCAACGGCGCTAATGTGTACAACTTATCGCAAAGTGCTTTTTCTGGACTGGCAATCCGATAATAATACTCTCCTTCGTGAATCATTCTGATTGCTAAAGGAAAAGCTTCTGTCGGAACATCCTGGTAAAGGAACACACCAAAAGGTGTTTCATATCTTTTCTTCTTTTTTTTTTCAAATGTGGCTGAGGTTACTGCTATGACCTTTTCTGGGATTAAGCCATAGTAACTCAAAGCATATTCAAATGAGATATAAGAGGGACCGTAGATACTACCAGCCAGGAGGTATGGCGGGGTTGTAGGGTCAGTTTCATATAAGCCCCTAACAATTGGATAGTACTGATTCGTTTTCACCAATCTCGAAAGCCGATCTGCTGGGCTTTTATATTGATTGAGTCCTTCAATGATCATAGCGCTTGTTTTTATCATATTATCACCAGTTAATCGCATTTTACTCGATTTACTGGTGATAATCAAGCATAATTTCAGTTTTCTTAATTACATTGGGCTTTTAAGTATTGGTTATTGATACTAAGGATGCTATAAAAACGAAAGCGTGTTGCAATGATCTTTTCTTGGAGTTTGCTTTGCTCTAGGTACCCTTGGATAGACCTTGGCATTTACTGTCTTCAGCTTTTATCTCATTAAGTGCTTGGCCTTCATTCTGACGCTGTACTTTTTTGATAGATTCATCATAATAGGTCGCTTTACGGTTTTGCTTCACGAACTCGTAATCCACAGACATGCTATCCGGCCAGTTTGCTTTCCTGTCTTCATATAGCTTTAAAAAAAAATTTACCCATCCATGAATCGGAATTGCATTTGAGCCAAGGCGGCTAATGCCTGATTAATTCTCATTATATTGTCACCGAGAAAGACAACGTTGTGAACCTTTGTGCCAGCGACATTAACCGTTCGCATACCAATCGGAATGAAATCTTCAAGCTTAAATAACAGTCAGATCACTTCTTCAAAGCTATAGGGATAACTGGGTTCGCGCAGATAATCAGCTTTTACCCATAGCGATTGAGTGAACTCTTGAAGCTTATCTTCTTTTGGCGATCGGGATTCCATTTCGTATTTTCTGATGCGGACGTCGATCAACGCATGGTGAGTCATATTAATTCGTACAAAAGAAAAGTGATAAACGATCTATCTGCATTGGATGTGTTTAGCACTTTTTACGGCACGGTCATCCTTGATCTATTGAACGTAAGACATATCGCTTCGAGTGATATTTCTCTGCGATCGGATCTTGTCAGAAAATAGTATGTATTTCGTATTATTACTTGCGTCGCTTCTAACCAACAGAATACTCGTAAAGCAGGGTTGCTTTTACTGTTTCCAAACAGTTCTTACAATGCAATTCCTCTTTTCAACGCGCCTGTTTCCAGAAAATTTTGGCATTAAATCGATTTCTCAATGAGTAAATTCAATTTTTTTTTGTCGTATTTCCGCAGCTTTTACTCAGAGATCAAGTTTTTACTTTCTACTTGCATTTACTTTTACAATCCAGTTATGTTTTTAAATTCACCTCCATTAGGTAGAAAAAGATACCTTTTGGAGTGTGGAAGAAAAACTGTAAACTTTCCCATTCTTAGATATAATTTTGCTAATCAAGGTATATGTACCAAGCCATATGAACTCGTTGATTAGAAAATCTCAATTCATAGTATCAAAACTTATACTATTTTGATCCGAAAATAATTTTATACAGGCAAAAGTGAGTAAAACAACGGGATTATTTTTTGAAGCATTACAATTTCTATTTCATTTATATAGATACTTATTTGTTCAATTTATTATCGAATGGGAATGATTATAAGGACGTTTCATTCGATGCATATGAGTATTTCGGTTACCTTTTCGGAACAGATAACCTGCCAAAAATTTAAAAAACAAAATTATGAGCAACTGGATTGATTTACATATACACAGTAATGTCAGCTCGGATGGCAGTTATTCGCCGGATGCGCTGATGCAGATGTGCGTCTTTGCTGGATTGCGGGTTGTTGCGGTAACTGATCATAACTCGGTGCGAGGTGTAGAAGCAGCGAAGGAAGCTGCAGAAAAGTTTGGTATCGAATGTATTTCTGGTATCGAATTTGATTGCCAGCTTCACGGGATCAATCTGCATTTATTGGGATATCGGATTGATGAACGGGCTGACGCCCTAAAGGCTATAGAATATGATGTCCTTCAAAAAGAGAAAAACGCTTCTTTGGAATTAATTGAAAAAATTAAAGTTCTTGGTTTCCATTTGGACGAAGAAGCACTTTGGAGACTCGCAGTTGAGGAAGTTATCACCGGCGAGATGCTGGCTGAAATCATTTTGCAGGATCCTGAAAATGCTCAAGTCGCCCTTCTGACGGATTATCGGCCAGGTGGAAAGCGATCTGACAATTCATATCTCAATTTTTACTGGGATTTTTGTTCCCAGGGAAAACCAGCCTTTGTCCCGATCGATTATATTAACGCTGAAGAATTAATACGAATCATAAAATCTACCGGAGGAATTCCGGTTCTGGCACATCCGGGCGCGAATATCGGAATGGATGAAGCGCCATTACAGGAACTGATTCGTTTAGGTCTGGAAGGGATTGAGGTCTACTCCAGTTATCATCGTCCGGAGACTGTTTCTTTTTACAGGCAAATTACAGAAAAATATCATCTTCTGCAAACTTTGGGCAGTGATTTTCATGGAAGAAACAAACCATCCATTCGTTTAGGTTCCATCTGTTGCGACGAGCAGGAGAGGATCTATGCAGCACTGAAAGAAAAGTTTTTAGGAAGAGAGAAGGTTTTATATCAATAAAAAGGCCTGAATTTAGCCATTCGAAATTTTGATAAGTCTTTTAGAAAAAACAAGTAATTCTTCCCATATTTCGAATTGCTGGATTGCTGTCCTGAATTGGTGATTATCACAGAAATGCAATATAATAAATACCAATATTCGTAAAGAAGAGAAATCGGTGCGATACCGATGCTGACCCGCAACTGTAATGGATTTATCCAAGCCAGACCTCTGATTTACAATGCCAGCTAATTCCCCGGGATTTGGGATCGCAGAACTGAAAACCCCGGGAGGGGATTTTTTGTTTTTGGGAAATCTCAAATTTGTTACAAGATAACAGGCATAGCTGGCAAATTGAATTTCAATTTTCGAGGAGTGAAATGAAAAAAAGTATACTGTTTGGAATTATTCTGTCTGTATTTATCATCATTTTTCAATTTGCTGAAGTTTCAGCTCAAACCATAGCTGAAAATCTGATTGTTGTGGATGATTTGGGAAGAGAAGTGGTTGTGAAGACTCCCGTTCAGTCTATTGTCTCTTTAGCTGCTTCCAATACCGAAATATTATGTGCGATCGATCTGTGTGACCGCATAGTCGGAGTTGATTATTCTTCAGACTATCCGGAAGATATTAAAGAGGTTGCAAAAATCACCAATTTTGATATGTCTATCAATATGGAAAAGATCCTCTCCTTAAATCCAGATTTGGTTCTGGCAGCGGAATTGACTTCCATGGATCAGATACGGGCCATTGAAGAACTTGGTATACCTGTCTTTTATCTACAAAATCCACAAACTTTTGATGAATTGCCTTCCCATATTGAAAAAGTAGGAAAAATTACCGGGCAATCGGATAAAGCTCAAAAGCTGGCAAAAGAATTGACAAAAAGGACAAAAGCAGTTGAAGACCGGCTGGCAGATTGCGTCGACCGTAAACCAACCGTTTTTTATGAAATCGATTCGACAGATCAGACAAAACCATGGACAGCAAGCAGCGGAACTTTTATTGATAACATGATTACAAGTGCAGGGGGTGTCAATGTTGCGGCAGATTTGGTTGGTTTATATGTACAAATCAGTCTGGAGTATTTAATGGTCAGCGATCCTGATTTTGTAATTCTTGGAGACAGCAAAGCAGGTATTACAGCTGATTCCGTGACGCAGAGGCCGGGATGGGATGGATTGAAAGCGGTTCAGCAAGGTGTGGTATTTGAATTTAATGATGATCTGGGATCCCGGCCCGGTCCCAGGTTGGTGGATGGTTTGGAACAGCTTGCACGAATTCTGCATCCTGAATGTTTTCTTAAATGAAATCGATTTTCTTGAACAGAAACGAAAAAGGCAACCGAGTCAGATATTTAGGAATTATCCTGACTGTATTTTTGCTGGTTGTCATCGGCATTAGTGTTTTTGTAGGAAGTGTACCTTTTCGCGCAGAAGATATTCTTCAGGTTATTCATTTGAAAATTTCGGGAGGAGAAATTCCCCGAGATCTAACATCATTGGAAAAAATCCTGTTTTCATTGCGGATTCCCCGGACTCTGCTTATGACCTTCATTGGTGCTGCGCTGGCATGCAGTGGAGCCTCTTATCAAGGTTTATTCCGCAATCCACTGGCTGATCCTTTCCTAATTGGCGTTTCGTCAGGAGCCAGTCTGGGAGCAGTAATTTCCATGTCTGTTCATTGGCCATATTCTCAAATTGGTTTATGGATGACACCAATTCTGTCTTTTCTTTTTGCATTAATAACTGTAATTCTCGTGTTTTATCTGGGCAGAATTGGTGGGGCTTTAAATACAAACGGACTGATTTTATCCGGTGTAGCGGTAAATGCTTTTGCTTCTGCCATCACCTATTCCTGGATACTGATTTCAAGCAACGAAGTTCGGCATTCTTTATCCTGGATGTTAGGTGGAATTTATCAGAGCGGCTGGGATCCATTCATCATCGTAGTACCGATCATGTTGATCGGAATGGCCGGACAGTGGTTTTTGGCATATCCCTTAAATATTCTTCAGTTTGGGGATGAGCAGGCATCTCAACTGGGAATTAACGTTCATCAAATTCGGAGAAGAATAATCTTCTTTTCGACATTAACCACTGCAGCAGCGATTTCTTTTTCCGGAATTATTGGATTTGTCGGGTTAATTGTCCCGCATATGATTCGGCTGGTGTCCGGATCAGATTATCGAAAATTAATACCGCTCTCGATTCTTGGTGGTGCTTTCTTTTTATTGACTGCTGATGTGATCTCCCGGTTAATTATTGCTCCGCAGGAATTGCCGGTTGGAATCATCACAGCGATAACCGGAGCGCCATTTTTTCTTTGGCTTTTACAGCGATCGAAGCACAAGGATGTTTTATAATGCTTGGAATTAAGAATGTATCCATACGGTATCAGTCACGACTGATTGTGGAGGATGTTTCTCTGAATGTACAACCGGGTAAAATAATGGCTTTAATTGGCCCCAATGGTTCCGGTAAAACCACTTTGATCCGCGGTGTGACCGGTGTCATTCCGTTGGCCGGCGGAAGAATTGAATTTTCAGGAAAAGATTTGACCCCGCTGGATGAATCCAACAGAGCAAAAATCATCTCGGTGGTTCCGCAAATTCTAAGGTTACCCTCGGGTTTTTCAGTTTTTGATACCGTTGCGTTTGGAAGAACACCGCATATTGATTGGCTGGGAAGATTGACGGAAAAAGATCATCATCTCATTGAAGCTGCACTCCAGAATACTTCCGTCGGTGGGCTTCGTGAAAGTGATGTGCAGAACCTTTCCGGAGGTGAACAACAAAGAGTCATCCTGGCAAGAGCTTTAGCTCAAAACACTCCGGTGATGATCCTGGACGAACCAACAGCACATCTGGATCTGACCTATCAGGTCGGTCTGCTTACTACCATTCAATGTATTTGCAGACAGGAAAAAATTGCCATGCTCGTTGTGCTGCATGATTTAAATCTTGCAGCCCGGTTTGCGGATGAAATCGCGATTTTAGATCATGGGAGGATCACGATCAACGGCCTTCCGAATGAAGTCCTGACCGAGGAGAATTTATCGGCAGTCTATCATCTGCCAATGCGGATACTTTGGTCGAATGATGATTCCCGCCCGGTCATTGTGCCGAAATAACTAAATCCCTCATCCTTTTCAATCATTTCACTCTTATTTACCATCTTCTTTTTTTATTCATTTCGAACTTATTATTTTATGAAAAATAACATTTCAAATTTCATAAGGATGTTTTTTGTTCACAGAAAAAACTTTTCCATGATACTTCATCAAAAAATTTTATGATCAAAGGTGTTAATTAAAATGCAGGCCTGCATTTCGCAATCAGGGAGGAAATTTGATATCTTTCTCTATTCGGAAAGTATTTCCATTTTTTGAATTGCTGTCTCTGAATCAGAAAAATCCTTTTCAAATGAGATATACTTTTTTCTATGAAAATTAAATCTTTGTTCTTTGATTTAGATGAGACTTTATACCCTTTTGGAAATCAAGTTGTTTATGTTTTGGGCGAGAGAATGAATCATTTCATTTCCGAAAAATTAAATATTTCCCAAAATGAAGTGAGAGGATTTCGAGATCACTTGTATCGAACATATGGAACAACAGCAAAAGGGCTGGTAGTCGAATATGGCGTTGATTTAATCGATTTTTTGAAGTATAGCCACGACATTGATACATCCGGTTATATTTCTCCAATGCCTGAATTACGGAAAATCCTCGATCAGATCCCGTTGAGAAAGTATATCTTTACAAATGCAGATCGTTTTCATGCAACACGAGTGCTGAAAAACCTGTCGATTTTCGATTGTTTTGACGGAATTATTGATGTTTTGGATGTTTTTCCGGATTGCAAACCCAGTACGAAAGCTTTTGAAAAAGCGCTTTGGATGACCGGAACACAATCTGCTTCGGAATGTATTTTCTTTGATGATTACCCTCAGAATGTTGATGCTGCACACGAGATGGGATTTTATGCAATTCAAGTTGGTGGCAGAACATCAGCCAATTTCGCTGATTCACATATTGATCGCATTGAGGATATGATTCATTTGGAACTGTTTAAAGAATTTGTTCTGTGAATTTAAAAATTATTCTCGGTTTAATCATATCAATAATTCTGGTGGTGTCTTATAATTTGGGATTGATTTCAATTTCGAAAAAAATGAGAAACCATAAGAATCATTTAAATTTTTTAGGAAAGATAAAAAAGATAAATTCTTATGAATTTTGGATGACTGATTCTGAAAAATTCCAGCAACTCTCCGATAAAATCCACGGAATTCAAAAGAAAGACGAGCAGGAGGAAAAAAAATGATGCAACGTGTTATGCGAATAATTGCTATCGTTGTAATTTTTATCAGTTGTTTCATGATGGGTTTTAGTACCGGTTTTATTGTAGAGAGATTTCCTGATCTTGTCACAAAAATTCAAAGTTTTCAGGATTATGCAGGAACCGCCGACTTTATGACGAAAGTTGCCACACCGTATGCAGAAACGGATGTTGATCAAGATGAGTTATTTAAACCCTTTTGGGAAGCATGGGATCTGATCCATACCTATTATGTGAATCAACCGCTGGATGAAAACGGTTTAATGGAAGGCGCGATTCGCGGGATGTTGGACTCGTTGGGAGATCCTCATACTCGCTATTCAGATCCGGAAAGTTATCAAAAGGAAGTGGATTATATGTCCGGGGAAGAATATGAGGGGATTGGTGCCTGGGTTGATGTCACTGGCGATTTTGTTGAAATCTCATCTCCGATGATTGGCTCTCCGGCTGAGGCAGCTGGTTTGAAAACTCATGATCTTGTGATCGCTATCAACGGTGAAGACATGACTGGAGTGGATCCCAACGATGCCCTTCAAAAGATATTAGGCCCTAAAGGAACTTCGGTTACGCTGACAATCCAACGAAAAGGTGTCGATCCTTTTGATGTAACGATTGCCAGAGAAGCCATTGTTACTCCCATGGTGATTTCCAAAATGCTGGATGAGGATATTGCTTATGTACAGCTGACACAATTTGGCGATCTTACAATCGAGGAACTTCGTCAGGCATTGGATGAATTAATTCCTGAGAATCCAAAAGGGCTGATTTTGGATTTACGAAATAACGGAGGCGGTTTTGTCAATACTTGTGTCGATGTTGCATCAGAATTTCTTCCGGAAAAGAAAAAAGTTTTAACTGAGAAGGATGGCGATGGAACGGAAACAGATTATATGACGCAACGGTATGGCGGACGCGCATTGGAAATTCCGATGGTTGTATTAGGAAATGAAGGAACTGCTTCTGCTTCAGAAATATTGATCGGGGCGCTGCAATTTTATGAGCGTGCTGTTTTTATCGGCGTGAAAACATACGGTAAGGGTTCCATGCAGATTCAACCGAAATTATCCAACGGCGGCGCTGTTTCTGTGACCATCGCGAAATGGTATACGCCTGGAGGTGAATTAATCGATGGGCTCGGAATTGAACCTGATATCCTGGTAGAGGTTACGGATGAAGAGCAGGAAAAAGGGATCGATCCACAGTTAGACAAAGCGATTGAATATCTTCAGGAGAATACTCGTACAGAAAGTCTATAATCAGGATGAAAGCCTGTACATTTCTTAAGGAAAACCAGTGTGTGCATCGCTGATTATTTTTATCGATTTCTCAATTCGGTAGTACCTTTTTGATGTGGCATTTTTTCCGTTCTGGCAACAGAATGTCATATATAGATTTGATTTTTCATCGATAATGTTCGCAAAACGGTATAATAAGTCGGAAAATTTGATCGAAATCAGCAGAAAATCGAGTTTATTATCCTGGTGAAGCAAAAAAATGTATTAAATCTATTTAATCATTTGACAATAGCAATTTATTGAGAGTATAATCAAAAATTGCGAATATTATTAATTGGAGATCGGTAAATAAAATATGGAACAATCAGTATCACCTGAAGAAAAAAAAGATTTTGAAGAAAAAATTGAAGAGGTGAATGAAGTTATTAATTCTTTAGATGAAGAATCAGAAACTTCTGATGAGGCTGTTGAAGACGGCAAAAATGGCGGAATAAAGATTAAAGAACAGTTTGCTGGAAAAGTTCTTAAGCTGAGTCTCGCCGGTGCGTTAATTGATATCGGAAAAGAAATTCCCGCTGTTATTCATATTTCTCAAATTCCTCGACCTGAGGGAAAAGAGAATTCAAATAACATTCATGAATTCCTTGAAGTTGGCCAGGAAATCAACGTTTGGGTGAAAAAAGTCAAAGATGGCCGTATTGAATTGACTATGATGAAGCCCCTTGAGCTGGAATGGCGTGAAATCAAGAAAGATATGGTTGTTAAGGGAACTGTTGTCCGGATGGAAAAATTTGGTGTTTTTGTTGAAATTGGAGCAGAACGACCTGGTTTAGTCCATATCAGTGAAATGGCACACAGCTATGTTCGTCAGCCATCTGATCTTCTCAAAGAAGGTGATGAGATTGAAGCTCAAGTACTTGAAGTAAATCGGCGGAAAAAGCAGATTAAACTAAGTATGAAAGCATTGCAGCCGGAACCGGAAGTAAAAGAAAAAGAAGAACCGGCTCAAACAGCTCCAGCCAGACCGACCAGTGCACGAGCACAGCAACTGAAAGAGGGCAGAGTTGCAGAACAGTCAGATAAAGCCCCTCGACGCCAGAAGAAAACCAATAAGAAACGCGAAGAAATTAACAGCGATGGAATTTCTTTCAGCTTTAGTGATGATTCTGCTACCGAAGCAGAACCAACTGCTATGGAAATTGCAATTCGTGAGGCGATGGAAAAAGCAAAAGCCAGAAATAAATCTGAAAATAAGAAAAAGAGCAGTGTTTCCCAGGAACAACAAGACATCCTTGCAAGGACTTTAAACAGTAAAGCATAAGATTCATTCAATGCTCTAACAGAAAACCATCTCCAAATAAAACACCGGTTCATCCCGGTGTTTTTTGTTTCAAAATGTGGATTCTGATTGCATCTGAAAAATCGATGTGAAAAGAATTTTTTACTCTCATACAGTATTTTGAAATATTCTCGATTGATTCGAAAGATTGGCTGATCTTTCGAAATACCTGGTTTCAAGTCGTTAAACGCCAGGAAAACATCAAAGAACAGCAATGAGATTTTTTCAAATTTCGAATTACTGATCAAAGAAATCATTTTCCTAACGAAAATGATTTATAATTTGCTGAAAATTACCTGTCACCGGATAAAGTTTATGTCTTATGATCGAATCGTCATCAAAATTGGAACATCAACCATTACAGGCGGATCCTCTAACGTCGATATGCCGAAGTTAATTGATCTGACACGCCAGATAAGCTGGATGATGCATCATGGTATCCAGGTTACATTAGTATCTTCCGGTGCAGTTGCAGCAGGACGGGAAATCTTAAATTTTCCTCGCCTCTCGAAGCATATTCCTGGAAAACAGATGCTTTCTGCGATCGGTCAGCCTCGATTAATGTCGATCTACATGGATTTATTCCGTATGTTCGGAATTGTTGTATCTCAGATTCTGCTGACACGCAATGATTTTACCAATCGAAAGAGTTATTTAAACGCCCGGAACACGTTGGATGGTTTGTTAAGTCAAAATGTTCTGCCGGTCATCAATGAAAATGACACTATTGCTACGGACGAAATTCGTCTCGGAGATAATGACACCATGTCGGCATTTGTTTCCGGATTGATTGGAGCCGATTTGCTGGTTTTATTGACGGATCAGGATGGCTTGTTTGATTCAAATCCCGAGACAGAAGCCAATGCCAAAATGATTAAAACAATTGACTCTATCGAAATTCCGCCTTCTGTCTGGGAAGCAGCCGGGGGCTCTTCCAGTGGACTGGGAACTGGCGGAATGATCACAAAAGTACGAGCAGCGGACATAGCCAGAAGAATGGGAACTACGATTATGATTGCCAATGGAAAGGTTCCAGATATCCTGATTCGTATAGCTGCCGGTGAACGATTTGGGACAGTTTTTCGTCCTACCAATACCGCATTGGAAAGCAAGAAGAGATTTCTGCTGACTGGATTCCGGTCCAATTACGCGTCTATTCGCGTAGACAGCGGAGCGGCAAAAGCAATTCTATCCGGAAAAAGTCTGCTGCCGGCGGGCATAAAAGAAGTGACCGGAGAGTTTGACCGTGGTGATACTGTACGTATGGTTGGTCCGGATGGACACGAGTTTGCAGTGGGTATGGTGAATTATGCTTCGAATGATCTTCAGAAAATCATGGGGCTGAAGGCGAATGAAATTGAAGCTGTACTCGGGTATACCTATGCGGATGAAGTGATTCATCATGATTTTATGATTGTTGATTGATAAAACAACACAATAACATATAATTCCCCCCTTATTTCGAATCGCTGGTTTGTTTCTTTGACAGGGATGTTTCGTGTGAAAATAAAAAAAATACTGATATCTGTGTACAGCTTTTCAGGCAGAATGGAGCAATGAATTGATTGATTTAAAGTTGATGGGCCAAAAAGCCCGAGAGGCTTCTTATTTACTCTCCGGGATTCAGACGGAGAAGAAAAATATTTTCTTAAACAAACTGGCTGAAACATTGGAAATTAGAATGCCGGAAATTCTATCTGAGAATGCGGAGGATGTTTCAACTTCAAAGAATGTACTGACACCGGCCATGGTCGATCGTCTCACATTAACCGAAGATCGAATTCGTAGCATTATCCGGGATGTGCTTAATGTCTCCAGATTATCCGATCCGGTCGGAGAGAATTTCAGTCCCATGGAGCATAAGGAAGGTCTGCGAATCTTTAAAAAACGCGTTCCAATTGGTGTAATAGCTGTGATCTATGAATCTCGACCAAATGTGACTATCGATTCTGCCTGTCTGATGATTAAATCCGGCAATGCTTCGATCCTTCGCGGAGGAAAAGAAACGATCCGAACGAATTCCATCCTCATTGATTGTGTGAGAGAAGCTTTAGATCAAACCGGACTCCCGTCAGATGCGATCCAATTTATTGATACCCCGGACAGAACCATCATGATGGAACTGCTTCAGATGGATGAATACATCGATATGTTGATTCCACGCGGAGGTGCCGGATTACATGATTTTTGTCGAAAAAACAGCCGCATTCCTGTCATAACGGGAGGAATTGGCATTTGTCATTTATTTGTTGACAAAACTGCTGATCTGGAAAAATCAATCCGCGTTATACAAAATGCAAAAGTACAGCGTCCGACCGTATGCAATGCGATAGAGACGATCCTGGTGGATCAATCGATTGCTTCCGAATTTATTCCCAAGGTTTGTGCTGAGTTAGCTTTAAGCGGCGTGCGATTTAAAGTGGATCAGACGGCATTCGAAATATTAAATAAATCGAAAAATCCCAATTTGTCTTATGACCTTGCTGAGAAGAACGATTTTGATACAGAATGGCTGTCACTGATTCTG
Source organism: Flexilinea sp. (assembly GCA_026645735.1). Lineage (GTDB taxonomy): Bacteria > Chloroflexota > Anaerolineae > Anaerolineales > Anaerolineaceae > Flexilinea. Next base: position 88,024 of record JAPKMT010000002.1, on the reverse strand, counting down.
GGAATAAAAGTAGTTGGTAATTTGGATGAAGCGATTCGGCATATTCAGATTCACAGCACCAAACATTCCGATGGAATTTTGACGGAGAACCAAGAGCATGCAGAGAAATTTGTTGAAAAAGTAAACTCTGCCTGTGTTTATGTGAATGCCAGTACACGCTTTACGGATGGCGCTGAACTTGGATTGGGCGCTGAAATTGCAATTTCAACCCAGCCGCTTCATGCGAGAGGCCCGATGGCGCTCCAGGAATTGACAACCTATAAATGGATTATCCAGGGGAATTATCATTTTCGAAAATAGAGAAAACTTGTTGATGTTATGGTTTTGCGCTTCGCGCAAAACCATAACATCAACAAAGAATCCTTATCGCATCGAATGTTTTTATCAGGCAGATTGTAGCTTTATTGGAGGAACATTGCATCTCCAAATGAAAAGAAACGGTATTGAAGTTCAATCGCTTGTTGATATAAGGATAAAATGGTTTCTCTTCCGGCAAAAGCACTGATCATCATAATCAAAGTGGACTTTGGAAGATGAAAATTTGTAATCATTGCATCTACAGCCTGAAATTGGTATCCTGGAAGAATATAGATTCCCGTATCTCCTGAAATTGGAATGACACACGCATTGGATCCGGATTTTTTCGCTGCCAAAGCCGCGCTTTCCAAAGTTCTTGCACTGGTCGTCCCGACGGCGATGACACGATGGCCGGCTTGTTTAGTCTGAATAATCAATTCAGCGGTTTCCGGTGAAAGTTCACACCATTCCTGATGGATTTGATGTTGTTCCGGATCATCCTCAGTAACTGGTTGAAATGTGTCCAAACCGACATGAAGTGTAACAGTTGTGAATCGGATGCCTTTTTCTTTTATTTTTTCAATCAGAGATTCTGTGAAATGAAGTCCTGCTGTGGGTGCAGCTGCGGAACCCGTTTCATGCGCGTAAATTGTCTGGTATCGTTCCGGATTTTCTAACCTTGTATGAATATAGGGCGGAAGGGGCATCTGCCCGTTTTTTTTCATAAAATCATCGATGCTTCCACTGAAATGAATCAATCTGCGTGAACCCTCATAGCATTCGATGACTTCTGCCTGAATTTCCTCTGAAAGGATCAGCTTTTTTCCGCGAATCACTTTTTTCCCGCCGACGAGAGCTTCCCAATTTTGATCTCCAAGACGGCGGAGAAGTAAAATTTCCACTCGCCCGCCTGTTCCATCTTTCTGGGCATAAATTCTGGCAGGCAAAACTCGCGTCTGATTCAATACCAGCAAATCACCTGGAATTAAAAAATCAGGCAAGTCATAAAAATGTTGGTGGTCAATTTTCCCAGTTTTTCGCCCAAATACAAAGAGTCTGGAAGAATCCCTTGGTTCCAATGGCGTTTGAGCAATTCTTTCCATGGGAAGCTCATAATCAAAATCTGCAGTTTTCATGCTCTATTTTCTCTCATGTTAAGAACAGCACAGCTACTCACAGAATGCTGTATGGTTCCGAGTAAATTTAATATATTCGCAGTTTTGAGGCTATTCTAATTCCATCAAATTGGACTGTATCTCAAAACAATAGGTAATTGTATTCCAAAAACGCGAATTGATTTTTATTTCATGTTTTGACACAGCGATTTGAAAAATGTGGAGGATTCTTTGTTGTTGTGATGTTTTTTCAGTCTGTTCGAAATTGCGATCAGCCTTTAAGACAATGAAAAGATGCATCCTCCTCAAATTTCGACAACCAGTGGAAGATCTGGAATTAGTTAATTTTATTCGGAATCAGAAGAGGTTAGGCTGTTTCGGCTCATCGTAGCTGCCATTATTTTCAGGAAATGGAACATTCAAATGGTCATACGCTTTACGGGTCGCCAATCTTCCCTGCGGAGTTCGGTCAATTAAACCGAGCTGCAGCAGATATGGCTCAACAACTTCCATGATGGTATCGGATTCTTCACTGATGGAGGCTGCAATGGTACCTAAACCAACGGGCCCTCCATGGTATTTTTCGATGATTGTCTCTAAAACGCGACGATCAACCTCATCCAATCCGGCATGATCGATACTGAGCAATTCCAAGGCGTCTATGGAAACTGTCTGATTGATTTCACCATCCGCTCTTACCTGAGCAAAATCTCGTACGCGACGCAATAACCGTAAGCCGATACGGGGTGTTCCCCGGGATCGAATGGCAATTTCGCGGATACCTTCTTCATCCGCGTGTATGTTTAATTTATTGGATGCGTTTTTAATGATCTTTTCCATGGAAGGGAGATCATAATAATTGAGACGGTAAACTGCACCAAACCTTGCTCTCAACGGGGAACTGACCAGCGATAGTCTGGTGGTAGCTCCGATGATAGTAAATCGCGGGAGTTTTAAACGGATGGAACGGGCTGAAGGGCCTTTGCCAACCATGATATCCAGAACTGAATCTTCCATGGCCGGGTATAAAATTTCTTCGATTGCGCGATTCAAACGGTGAATTTCATCGATAAAAAGGATGTCACCTTCGTGTAAATTGGAAAGAATGGCAGCCAAATCTCCGGCACGCTCTACCGCAGGACCGGCTGTGATCTTAATATTTACGTTCATCTCATTTGCCATGACATGAGCCAGTGTGGTTTTCCCTAAACCTGGTGGACCGTAAAAAAGGACGTGATCAAGAGGTTCTTTTCGTTGTCGAGCTGCTGATAACAGAATGGAAAGGTTTTCTCGGACCTGATCCTGCCCGGTTACTTCTTCCAATAAGCGCGGCCTGAGGGCTATATCAATCCGATCATCGGAAGAAATTATTCCGGGATTGATTAATCGTTCATTATCCATGAGTATAATTATAACAGTGAAGCCTTGTCGATCTGAAAAAAGACAGCTATTCGAAGTATGGAAATAAATTATTGTTGTTGTAGTGTTTTTACGCAAAGCGCAAAAACACTGCAACAACATATTTTCTCGATCGATTCGAAAAGTATGTCCATAATTCGAATTGTCAGACAAAAGAAACCAGTGATTCAAAACATTGAAAGGATTTTTGAAGATTATGTTGATTGTGTGCTTCATGCAAACACAGCACAACCAACAATTTTCTTCTTTGATTCGCAAGCCTGGTTCAAATCTTGAATTGCCGGTATTGAAGTGCATGAGGAGAATAATTTATGTTTGGATACAATATAGCAAAACATCCCGTATTAGATCAGAAGATGATCTGCTTATGGTCTGAAGAGGATCATTACCGCAGGTCTGAGGCGAAACTGCTACCCGGTTTTGGTTCGAATTTGTGCAGTTTTATGGTGGAAGGTTTGGAATACCTGCATCAGGCTCCGATGCCGGTAATCGGGACAAAATTCTTTGGCACGCCAATCCTTTATCCATTTCCGAACAGAGTCCGCAATTGCCGATTCACATTTGATGGAACTGTCTATCAGCTTCCGGATAATGATGGCGGCCGTTCACTGCATTGTCTTGTCGCTGACACACGATTTGATTATGAGATTCCCGTTGTAAAAGATGACAGTATCTCAGTCGCAACCCATCTGCAGATCAAACCCGGACATCCGGTTTATGAACATTTTCCAATTGCAAATCGCCTTGATTTAATTTACACGTTAAAAAATGATTGCATTGAGATCGATCTAAAGATAACCAATTTGGATGAAACAAAAAGATTCCCCTTCGGCTTTGGAATTCATCCTTATTTTAATGTTTTCGGATCGAAAGCCGAAACATTGCTGCATGTTCCGGCTAAAAAATGGATGGAGGCAATCAGTCTTCTGCCTACTGGAAACCTGATTGATATGGAAAAAGCACCGGCAGATCTCTCCAATCCAACACCATTGAAAGGGTTAACTTTAGACGAAGTATGGTTTGGTATGGATCCAAAGAAACCCCAATCCATCAGCTATCAAGCTATCAATCGGAAACTGGTTTTAAAAGCCTCAGATATTTTCACTCACAGTGTGACCTATACGCCATTGCTGGAACCCTTTTTTTGTATGGAAAACCAGACGAATTCAACTGATTGTCACAATCTTTATGCTCGTGGTTTTGAGAAGGAATCCCATTTATTGATTCTGAATCCGGGAGAAAGTATAAGCGGTACACTGCAATTTTTTGTTGAGAAAATTTCTTAGAATCGAGTCAAAATTTTTTTGAAAAGTAAATTGAAATCTCGTTATTAAGTATTGATATATCCTAAACACAGCCGGGGCTGATAGGGATTGTTTCGAATACATTCTCTGAGGAAGGTTTTTTAATCTCAATATTAGATTTCAAACAGCTCATTGAATGTTACAAATAAAACTATCGGTATGTTTTGAGATACTGGTTTGGATGAATCAGAGAATAGTGCAGAAAAATATTTGTTACAATTAGCAATAAATCAGCATTATTTCTCGTTTTTTGAGAAATAGAGATAGATAGATCGATATCATCGTCCGCTTGGAAGAATTATTGATCTCGAAAATTTATAAGAATTTTAGAAAGTTCAGAAAAGCAGAACATTCTAATCGGAGGTTTGATGTTAAAGAAAAAAGACAAACTCAACGCACCTGGATTGGGAGCAACGTATGGTGTAGATCCGGAAGCGCTTGATTTTTCAAATGAAACCTGGTCTTGGAAAGGTGATGAGCCAAAATATCCGATTCAACCAGATGGTTTTTCCTATGATGTGGTTGATGAAGATGGAAATGATAAAACAGCACTTTCTCTGGGATTATTGGGTATGATCATTATTATATTCAATGTGAAGAGTCCTAAAATTAAAGAGGAAGATATTCAACCAATTTTTAATCAGGTATCTTCCACGCGCAACTGGCACACGCTCTCCAACAAAGAAATTAATTTTCTGAGCAAGACCGCTATATCCAAGTTGGTCAATACAGAAACAAGCAGTGATGTTTTTAATCTGGCCTCTTATGCCCCTTTGGAGGTGAAACGGACATTATTAAAGAAACTCTTTGTGGCTGCCAGATTCCGGTTGAAACCGGAATATCGGGAAGAAGCAGAACGGCGTATCGTTGAAGATATTGTCCCCTTGATTTTTTCGAATCCGGATCACGAACTGGATCAATTAACCGGATTGATCGTCAAATCGAAACCAGAGGAGCCCATACTCCCTTCCCAGGAAGTAATTTCTGCAGAAGAATCAATTGAAAAGATTATTGAGGAAATCCATCCGGCACCTGAATCAACAGAGCAAAATGCAGAGGAATCTTTAAAAAATCACCTCGAAACTTTGCGCCGCGAAATTCCCGATGCAATTAAACAAAAAGCTGAATCACAGAAATTTATCGGTTATGTGCCTTTCTCGGATATGGAAAAGGAACAGCTGGAACAAAAGCTGCCACAACCTGGTACAGTGCAAAATGAACCAAACCAGCCGACATCAAAATCCGTTCCAATCGATTATCGAAGCCCCGAAAAGATTATTCCGAAATCACAAGTTTTTCAATCATATGGACCTTTGAATTCGAATGCTGAAGGACCGAAGCCTGTCAGTTTTAATTCCATTCCTTTTCAACCGCAGAACGTTCCGATGAATCAACCACGAGCTCAGGTTCCTCCACCAAATTTGAACGATATACCAAAACCCCCGATGCCGACGAACATACAAAACAATAATCCGATTCCGCCGGTATCGGCAACACCTGATATGTTTTATCCAGTACAGCCTGCTCAACCCGGGTATCCTGCACCTGGGTATACCTATCCCGGGCAGCAAAATTTCCCCATAGGCCCGATAGGATACCAGGTTCAACCACAAGGATATGCGGGACAACAGAATCCGTCAGGAGGTCCCTTTGGAAACAATCCCCCGATTCCACCGGAACACCCTGCGGCAGGTATCCCTCCATCACAGGGGAACCAATCCAGTCAAACCCCGCCTCCTATTGAGCAGACACAACCGCGAAAACCAAAAAAAGCATAAAAAAACTTGTGAAGAAAATTGTTAAAAGGAATATAAAATTAATTCGGGTAATTCGAACGAGAAGAGAAATTCCTCTCAATACATAGAATTTCTGAATCATAAAAGTCCCATTTGCATTATCCGAGCGAGATGGGACTTTTTTTTATCAGCAATTCGAAATTTGGATTGATTTTTCGAATAGAGGATGAAAACTTGATGTTCTTATTGTTTTGCGCAAAGCGCAAAACAATAAGAACATCAAAGAATTCCTTTCATATTTCAAATTACTTTTTTTATATAGAGGATGGTGCATTGTATGAAGAAAAGGATTGGTCTGACATTGATAGGATTTTTCTTCATCATTCTTGCATCTGTTTGGTTTTTATTCTCGAATTATATTCGTCCGAATCATTACCAGCTGCTTCGCCCATACACTTTTCGAAAAGGGGCTGCGTTAGTGACTACCGCTTACCGAGCCGGAAAAAATGGATCGCTGCAGATTTTGATTCCTGCTGGTGATGCGATTCTTGGCAAAGATGCATATCAGTCTTCTGAATATTTAGATTCATTTTGGATTGATCAAAAACCGGTGACAATCCAGGAATATAAGGAATGTTTCTTCCGGGGTTCCTGCGCATGGCCACATTATCACGATGCGTATTCAAAATATTTTCAAAAAAAAATCTATCAATGGCTCCCGATGACCTTCATTAGCTGGCTCGAAGCTGAAGAATATTGTGAACAAGCTGGTGGTCATCTCCCGACTGAAGCCCAATGGGAAAAAGCAGCTCGCGGTCCCAACGGGATTGTGTTATTGTGGGAAGGGGAGAACCAAGATTACCGGAAGGCTAATTTGGACAGTTTTTACTCCTTCTTAACGCCTGCCGGTTGGCTTCCAAAGGGAGCAGGTCCTTATGGACTCCTGGATACTGCCGGCAATGTGCGTGAATGGGTAATTGATGCATTCATCACGGATCAATCACCTGTTCAAATCGGTCACTGGACAAAACTTATCCGTAATCGTAATGAGAACATTTCACGCATTCTGAAAGGCGGTAGTTATCTGGATGACGTTGCTCACGTCCGATTTAATTATCGCGATTCACACGAGGCAAATTCGCCCGGTATCAATCGTGGTTTTCGTTGTGCCTATGAGGATTGATCCAATGACAGGTGCTTGGGATCAGCGATTTCAAATATGGAAAGAAATATTAGAAATACATATCCATATTTCGAATTGTTGGCTTGGGATGAAATCCTTAGCATATCCTTGGAAGCAATTCACCCGACAGGGAATCAAGAATCCGATGTGTTCCTAAAATAGTTCGCAGCAGTACCATTGGTGATTGGTTCGCAAATACCCGGCCGATGATGGCTGCATTCTCTCCGTATTTGGAGCTGCGGACAGCAAGTAATGCCTCTTGTTTGATTTCATCCGGGATGATGATGATCATTTTCCCTTCATTTGCAATGGTATAAGGGTCAAAGCCCAGCATTTCACAAACCGCATTTACTTCCTTAGAAATCGGAATCAATTTCTCATCCAGTTCAATCCCCACCTGACTTTGATTCGCAATTTCATTGAGCGTTGTACTCAATCCGCCGCGTGTAGGATCCCGCAAAACGTGGACAGAAGGCGCAAACGGCCGTAAATTTCTGACCATCTCGTTCAATGGAGCTGCATCAGAAGAAATATCAGCCTTGATTCCTAATTCACCTCGGGCACATAAGACAGACATACCGTGATTTCCAACCGTTCCGCTAAGGATGACAGCATCACCCGGTCTGGCTTTTTCTCCACCCGGCTGAAAATTCTCTGCGATATAACCTATTCCGGTGGTGTTGATAAAAATACCATCCCCTTTTCCGCGTTCAACCACTTTTGTATCCCCTGTGACAATTTCAACCTGAGCCTCTTCAGCACATTTTTTCATTGATTCAAGAATTTTTTCTAAAATTGCTATCGGCAGACCCTCTTCCAGGATAAATGCTGCAGAAAGCCATTTGGGAACGGCTCCGGCTGTTAAAAGATCATTCACTGTCCCGCAGACGGCCAATTTCCCGATATCACCCCCCGGAAAAAAGAGTGGTGTGACAATATGGGAGTCAGTCGTCATGGCGATTCTGTGGATATGATCAGGCATTAACAAGTTTGCCGCATCATTTTTTTGCTCCAAACCATCACTTTGAAAATATTTATGAAATACGCGCTGGATCAGTTCTGAGGTCATTGATCCACCACTGCCATGTCCAAGCATAATTGCTTCGTGATGCGAGACTGGAAGGGGACATGAAAAACCGTCTGACAGATTTTGTTCGGTCATGAATTATCTCCGATATTTATAATAAGCTGCACAGGCTCCTTCTGAAGATACCATCGTTGCACCGAGCGGATTTTGTGGTGTGCATTCACGTTGAAAAGCTCCGCAGTCTGCAGGTTTTTTTAATCCCTGCAGGATCAATCCGGCAATACACTTTTCTGATTCTTGTGACTGGACGTCAGCAACGTTAAAACGGATTTCTGCATCAAACTCTTGAAAATCAGAGCGTAATTTCCAACCGCTCATCGGTATTAATCCAATTCCCCGCCAGTTTCGATCACAAGGTTCAAATAATTGATCCAGCATTTTTTGCGCTTCAACATTTCCTTCGCTGCTGACACTGCGGCTGTATGCGTTTTTGACCCCCCAGATATTTGTCTCCAACATGGAAAGCGTCTCAAAAATTCCTGCCAGCAGATCGACCGGTTCAAAGCCAGTGATGCTGATCGGAATATGATAACGATTGCTGATTGGTACATATTCTTTTGTGCCCATCACAGAACAGACATGACCTGCTGCCAGAAAACCCTGTACACGATTCTCAGAAGAAGACAGAATGAGTTCCATTGCCGGAGGGACTCTGACTTGAGAGACAAGGACAGAATAGTTTTGGATCCCCAAACGCTTTGCCTGTAGTACGCTGATGCCATTGGCGGGAGCAGTTGTTTCAAAACCTATGCCAAAAAAAACTACCTCCTTATCTGGATTTTCTCTGGCAATTTGGAGTGCATCGAGCGCTGAATAGACAACACGAACATCTCCTCCGGTAGCACGAACCGAAAACAAGTCGCTGTTTGATCCCGGAACACGCAGCATATCTCCATAAGAAGTAAAAATCACATCTCTTTTTTTTGCAATCAGAATCGCTTTGTCAATCAATTCCAATGCTGTTACACATACCGGACATCCTGGTCCATGAACAATTTCAAGCTGTTGAGGAAGAAGTTGATCCAGTCCGAATTTCATCATCGAATGGGTTTGACCTCCACACATTTCCATGATGACCCACTTCTTGCTGATTATTGAAATGATGGAATGCAGCAATTTCTTTGCACGATCAGAATTTCGGAAATCTTCGATATAATTCATCGGAATTGATCCAAATTGTTTTCAGTCATAAAAAGATGATACACAACTATGGTCATCGGTGGAAAAAAACGGATGCCATTTAATACAGGGAAACATCATTAATTTCATCGAGCGCGCGGAGTGTCTCCCTGGCTTCTTCTTCATCCATTTTGCATAGAGCAAATCCGGCATGAACCATAACATAATCGCCAATTTTGGCATCACTGATTGTGGAAAGACACGCTTCCCGCATAACTCCGCCATATTCGACAATCCCCATAACGATACCGTCTGTATTGTAAATTCTTGAAATTTTTCCCGGAATTCCGAGACACATGTTTCCTCCTTTTTTCGACTTCCTCTGTGCGTTACAATTCTGTTTTTGATAATTCATCAGGCACTAAGAAACATATATTCTGAAAATATTATTTTCAATGACTGAATGTTATCCCATTCTATTCATCACCTCGTTAGCTATGATGGCTTGTCCATAGGAAATGCACCCATCATTATATGGAAGTTGTTTGGGTAATAACACTGTAAAGCGATTTTTTTGTAATAATTCTCTGACTCCGCAAAGCAGTGTTTGATTTTGCCATACGCCGCCAGATAAAGCCACCGATACATCCATATTTGCAGTTTCTCTGATTCTATCGCAAATTTCCAGACATAACTTTATTATTCCCTGATGAAATTTCGCTGAAATTATTGATTTCGGAATACCCTGTTGCAGATCATCGAGTATATTTCCGATGACCGGTTTCAATAGAATTCTGTCTTCGAGGATATGAAATGGATAGAATTCTTTACAGAACGGATCGCAAACATTTTCTAACTCAATTGCAGCCTGTCCCTCATAGGATATCACTTGACAGATTCCAAGTAAGGAGGATACTGCATCAAACAGTCTCCCCATGGATGATGTATCGACGCAGTTGATGCGATGCTCAAGCTGAATTTTTAGCAGTTCTTTTTCTCTGTCAGAGATGGCAGATAACGGTTGGAACGAATCCTCCCAGGAAAAATCATTCGCGGATAACACCGCAAGCGCTTGACGATACGGTTTTCGAATAGCTGTGTCGCCGCCGGGAAGTAAAAAATTGTCCAGATGAAAAACGCGATCGAATCCTTGATGGTTACACAAGAGCGCTTCTCCCCCCCAAATGAATCCATCTGTACCATAGCCGGTTCCATCAAAAGCCAAACCGATCGCAGATTCCGAACCAAATTGATGGTTCTCTCCCAAAACCGAAGCGATGTGAGCATAATGATGCTGAATCCTGATGAGCGGCAAGCCGGTCTCATTGGACAACTTTTCCGCATAAATCGTTGAGAGATAATTGGGATGAAGATCGCAGGCTATGCCTTCCGGAACAACCCGGAATATTGTTTTGTAATGTTCAATTTCCTGTTGATAGGCTTGAAATGTCTCCACATTTTCCATATCTCCGATATGATGACTGACAAAGGCGTAATTTCCTCTTGTCAGACAAAATGTGTTTTTCAGTTCCGGACCTGTTGCGAGTATTTGACGCATATGCTGCCGAACCAAAATTGGATCTGGCGCATATCCCCGTGCTCGGCGAATCATGATCAGGCGGTTTTCCTGATCAATTCTGGCAACAGAATCATCGATTCGGGTAATGATGGGTCGGTCATGCGTGAGAATATTGTCTGATAGTTGTTCGAGTAACTCGAGATCTTTTTTCGAATCACCAAAAACAATCGGTTCTTCGGAAAAGTTGGCGCTGGTCATCACAAGAACTTCAATTTCCGGTGACAGCATCTCAAAAAGAAGAATATGGAGCGGCGTATATGGAATTATGAATCCCAGGTTGTTTTGTGCTGGAGCAACAGCTTCCGGAATGGCACAGTCAGCTTTCTTTTTCAACAGGACAATCGGAGCTGCCGCACTTTGAAGCAGAGCGGATTCATCCGGATTGACGAAGCAATAATTCTGTATGGTTGAAATGTCTTTTGCCATTACGGCAAAAGGTTTATTGCTGCGGTGTTTTAATTCTCTCAATCGTCTTAGTACAGTTTCATTCATCGCATCACAGGCAAGATGAAATCCGCCAATACCTTTTATGGCTGTAATATTTCCGCATTTAATCGATGCTGCTGCAGCCAACAGTGCACGATCCCCAAAAATTCGATCTGAACTATACTTGAGGAAAGTAAGCTGTGGACCGCAACTTCGACAAGCCACAGGTTGAGCATGAAATCTGCGGTCGAGCGGATTTTCATATTCATCAGCGCAGGACTGGCACATCGGGAAACTCTTCATAGAGGTGTTGGGACGATCATACGGAATCTTCTCAATAATCGAAAAACGGGGACCGCAGTTTGTACAATTCGTAAAAGGATAATGGTAACGCCGATCCTGCGTATCAAGAATTTCTTTTCGACAAGCTTCACAAATGGAAATATCCGGCGAAACCGGCAGGAATTCAGACTCAATATCCTGACTTGGCAGGATTCGAAACTCCTTCTCATTTAGAAAAGGTATCTCCCCATACTCCAGAAAGTCAATCCGGGCACGCGGAGGTGGAGTTGTTTGAAGGACCTCATGAAATAAATCGAGGGAGTCTTTTGGCCCGAAAATATTAATTAAAACGCCATCGGCACTATTACAGACATTGCCTTTTAGATTTAATTTAACTGCAGTCTGAAAAACAAATGGGCGAAATCCGACTCCCTGAACAATACCGGTGATGTGATAATGGCGTCCCAGCATTAAATTGGCTGTACATGGTTCTGGTGAAGAATTCATTCTGTTTTTCGCGAATTCTGAGAATCAGCGATCAGGATTTCGCATCCTTAACTTTTGATTTCAACCATGCCAACCATGGTGCAAATCCTTCACCTGTCTTTGCTGAAGTCGGGAAAGTAATTAATCCTGGATTCAACAATTCTACACCGGTGCGAAAGCGATCTAAATCATATTCGACATAGGGGATGAGATCGGTTTTGGTGACAAGAAGAACATCCAGATTACGGTAAATGTTAGGATACTTGTAAGGTTTGTCATCTCCCTCCGCGACACTTGCAATTAATGCATTGGCGTGCGGTCCCAGGTCCCATTCAGCGGGACAAATCAAGTTACCGATATTTTCGATGATCACCAAATCAAGGGAATCCAGTGGAAGTTTTTCCATTCCTTTGCGGACCATCATAGCATCCATATGACATTCACCCATGGTTGTAACCTGAACGGCAGGAGCACCGGCCAATGTGACTTTGTCTGAATCGATCGTCACTGATGCGGTGTCTCCCTCAATAACTCCGATGCGCATCTCGTTCTTCAATAACTCAATCGTTTTTACAATGAGAGCTGTTTTCCCGGCTCCTGGTGCTGCCATAATATTGATGCAAAAAATTTTATGATCAGAAAAAATCTTTCTGTTTTCGTTTGCAACGAAATCATTTGCGTTTAAAATATTCTCAATCACAGGGATTCGAACTGTTGTCATTATTACTCCTGATTTTTGATTATTTCTATACTATCCACCCAAAATTCATTCCCCGAAATCAGCGAAACAAGGTTGCTCTGACAATTTGGGCAGCCTGTCATCTCCTGATGGATTTCATATTCATGATTGCAATTTTCGCAGCGGAAAATCGCCGGCCGATGCTCAAAGTGAAGCACTGAATTTTGGCAGATCGTACCTTGAACAAGAATATTCCAATAATATTGGATACATTTGGGAAGAAGATTCGAAAACTCACCGATTACCAAATAGATTACACTGACCTGGTCAGCTCCGTTTTGTTCTGCATGGGAAATTGCGATGGAGAGGATGTTTTCTGTGACAGATAATTCATGCATGTTGGAATTATACTTCAATCAAAGGTACAATTATTCGGAATTTTCGAATAAAATAAACCTGAAATTCATCATGAAAAAAATCCCATCCAATTTTTAACATGTTATAAAATTAAGCGGATTTTTTCAGGAAGGATGAAGGATAAATCCGCTGAAATATTTTTAGTTGGTACGTTTGTCGTAAATCACAATTAAAGCAGGATTTATTTTTCTGAGTTGATGGAATAACTGTGCAATAAAAAAATACTGAGGAGACTGTGATGAAAGAAATTATTCAACGCGTAAAAGGAACGAGAGATTTTTATCCGGAGGATATGGCTTTTCGAACATGGCTCCATCAGCAGATTCGGAATGTTTCTGAACGTTTTGGTTATCAGGAGTATGATGCCCCATTTCTGGAGAAATTAGATCTTTATGCTGCCAAATCCGGAGAGGAACTCGTAAAAGAACAGGCTTTCGTTTTTATGGATCGTGGTGGTTCGGAAATTTCCTTGCGACCTGAATTGACTCCGTCATTGGCTCGGATGGTGGCACAGAAGCAAAATGAATTGGTCTATCCGCTTCGCTTGTGGTCTTTTGGCCCTTTTTGGCGCTATGAACAACCTCAAAAAGGACGTACGCGCGAATTTTTTCAATGGAACATTGATCTGATCGGATCTTCAGGATATCAGTCGGATGCTGAACTGCTGGCGATTTGTGCGGATTTTTTCCGCCAGGTCGGACTGACTCCGGATAAAGTCCGCATTAATATTAATAATCGGCGATTAATGGACAGCGAATTACAGAAAATTGGCATTTCTCAGGAACAAAAACAGATTGTATTTCGCATGATCGACCGCAGAGACAAAATGCGCCAGGATGAATGGTTCACCTATGGGCTATCCCAAAATTTGACTGCCGAAAGTCTGAATGCATTAAGACTGCTGCTGGACAATCGTGAATTATGGAGAGAATCTCCAGAATTAACCGAAATTTTTAACTTGCTCAAGATAATGGGATGTGCAGAATATTTTGACTTTGATCCTCAGGTTATTCGCGGTTTGCTGTATTACACCGGGACCGTTTTTGAAGCAAGAGATGCTGCAAAAGATGGCCGGGCACTGCTTGGCGGCGGACGGTATGAGAACCTTGTCGGAGATGTCGGAGGAGACCCACTCTCCGGTGTTGGTTTTGCGATGGGTGATGTGATGATTCAGGTGATTCTTGAAAAATATGGATTGATCCCTGCCTTGACAGTTCAACCGGCGAAAGTTGTCGTAACCTGTTTTGATAAGGAAAGCCTCAGTGATTCCTACGCTTTAGCGTCTGTGCTGCGGGCAGCCGGAATTAAGACCCTTTGTTATCCCGAATATGTAAAACTGGATCGGCAGATGAAATATGCCAATCGCATCCATGCGAGGGCAGTGATTATTTCTGGTCCGGATGAGCAAGCTGCAGGAAAAATCACCATTAAAGATTTGGAAAACCGGACACAGATGACAATTGACAGATCTCTTCTGGTGGAGACGCTGGAATCAATGAATATATTCTGATCAACGATTTTTGAAAAAATCGGCACGTTCTTTCGAACCATTAACTCGAAATATTGAGCGGAATTTCGAATAACGAACGATTGACAAATCATCCTCTCAAGATTTTGAATTAATGTTATTAAAAAAAGAGGTAGATATGGAATGTGAATATTGCGGAAAAGAAATTCCGGATGGAATTAAAAATTGTCCTTTCTGTGATGCTCCAACGATTACGGTCTCTGAAGAAATCAATGAGAAAGCAGAGAATTCGGCAGAAAGCGAACCGCTTTTACCTGAAGAGGAAGTGCTGCCATCTGATTTTGGAAGTCCTGAGATTCTGGCCACACAAGCGGCAATCGATCAAAAAGAAGACGAACAACGTCTGGTCAAAGAGAAACAGCCTGACTTTCAATATGGAAAATTCACAAAGGTCTGGTTGCTGATTTGCATGAGTGAAGCAGCCATACCTGCCATCTATTATTATTTTTCAAACTTGGATTATTCAAAACTGATAGCTTCTGTGTATTTTGTTGGAGCGATTATTTATTTGATTCTTTTCTTATCCAAAAAGAATAAGACAGCGCGAAAATATTTCTACTATTCAATTGTTTTCACAATTTTTGTGATCATTCATCAAGCAATTGAACATGCTCCGATGATTCTGATGGTTCTGACGGCATTTATTCCATTCATAACATACCTTTTCTTAAATAACAGCCAGATATTTGGAAAAAAGAAATCCGATTAAAAAAATCTGCTCAGAGAACTGAAACTTCTCAGAGAAGAAACGATCAATCAACTGCTTTTCCTGACTGTGATTGCGGATTGCTACTCATCAGATGGATCTATTAAAACCGAACAATCCTGTATGGCTGTGATTCGATCCAGATCGTAGAATTCAGCCATACCGATGTTTACATAAAAATTCGGATCATCTGTTAGATCCATGAGCTCGTCAAAAAGCAGATCCACGCTGCAGGTTTCAATTACAGCGGTTGTATTTTTTTGCTGCAGAATCATCTTTTCCCGGAAATCTGATTGTAGAGAAAACTTCCTGCATGATTCAATATTTTCCTTATAAAAAGTAAGACATTCAAAAGATGTGACTAGAAGAATAAATACCAGATTCGTAAAACTGAAGTGTTGATTCTTTGACGAAAAGACGAGTGATCCGGTCAGAATTGCCAGGAGAAAAACCGCAGTTTGAAAACAGGATATGGGTATAACCATCGCCCGATCAGGAATCCATTGAATCATACTGTTCGGCAGAAAACAGAAATACGCGGCGATGATGAATGTGAGAATTGCCCAAATCGCCAATCGTTTCTGTTTTTTATCGAAACACAGTATGTTCCCCATAAATAAAAACAAAAAGGTGAAAATCAGAAAAATTCCGGATTTTTCAAATATTTTTTTTATCATCAGGATAAACAAATTTGTTATCCCTGGTATGATTTTTACAAACACCCATGTTAAGGAAAATTGGGTTGATCCTTCCGGAAAATAAGAAGCGCGAATTCGATTACCGGGGGAGATCAATGAAACCAATGTCGCAATGATTGAAATGATGAAAAATATGATCACATATTTTTTGCGGCTTTTCTTTTCCATGGGGAAAAATAAAACATAGATCAGCGTAGAAAGCGAAAGTACACATAGGGAGATGGCTGTTAATTCATTCGAACCGCAGGCTGCGATCAATCCGGTTAATGAGAGAATCAAAAAAAGGCAGGAATGCCTATTTTGCGTCATTGACAAAAAAAGGAACATGAAAGAAAAAATCGCCATCACTATTCCGAAGCCGTATACAACTCCTCCGGAAAACCAGTATAAGGAAGAGAATGCGGATGGCGTAATCAGGAAAATCGAAGATGCGAAACAACAGCCTGCGATAATCGATAGCAATCGGGGAGGATTTTTATCAGAATTCATTCCGGAGCTGAATGATCGGATGAATGTAAAAAAAAGAACGCTTATGCCTGTCATTGTCATCAAATGGATCAATATCGGAAATCCAATAACGGAAATCCGGATGGGGAAAAGATTTGCTATCCATGTGATCGGGGGCGTCATGTAACGTCCAGACCAATCGCGATAAAAATTTATAATTGCTGATAAAAGTGATTGATTTCGAATTCTATTAATAAATGAAAAATCATCCAGAATTGGGCGCATGTGAAACGAGAGACTGTAGAGCGGAAGCGGAGAAACAAGCGCTGCGATGAAAACAAGCAACTGAGAAAACCGGTTTTTCGTGATCGTTACATGCCTGGATATGAATAATAGAAGCGCATAAATCATGATGATGATCAAAATAAGGAAGATCCATGATACGAAACGCTGAATACTCTCATCTCTTCCTGAAAATGAATGACCGGAAATCAGTATAAAAAGCGGATCCAAATACAATAACGAGGGCTTTAAATATGGATATACCATCAAAACGGCAATGATGATTGCTGAAGTCAATTCGTGATAATCAATCGGGAATAGGAGTTTCTTGATACTGGTTTGTGTTTTCATGCGCTGATGATCTTAATCAAATTTTTTTCAAATTTATAATATGAATATGCAACTATTAATCATAACAAAAGAATTGGAATTCGTCGTGTAATTTCTCAGTAATCAACAATTCGAAAAAATTCTTCCGGATTGATTCGAATTGTAAGTCAATATTTCGAATTACTGTTGCCTTTGATAACTTTTCCCGATATATTTAAAATTTAGTGATATACTATTGGAGTTATTCTATGAGGAGTCCTCAAAGAGTAATTTGCCCTCGTAGCTCAATGGACAGAGTAGTTGACTTCGAATCAAAAGGTTGAGGGTTCGAGTCCCCCCGGGGGCGCAAAAGAAAGAGTCCGACATCTCTCAGGATGCCGGACTCTTTCGATAAACGGGCTTTTCTGAATTAAATCAATCGAATAAGGCTGGGTAATCAACATTTGTTTTAAATCTCTTTTACAGACCAGACAACATACATTTTACAAAAAAATTCTACTTATTACTATAAATTGGTGTCAGTATTAAATTTAGTTATGTATGGCAATAATATCAGTAATGATCTAAACTATCTTTTTGAAATAATCTTGTTAAAATAATATAAAATATTGAAATTATTACTGATACAATTAAGCATATATTATGAAATATTATTTGCGGTTGCTAGTGTTATTCGCTTTTCTTATTTCGGGATGTTCAAATCTTCCAGTTGAACCAATAGTTCGAACTGAACAAGCAATTCGAACATCTGTTGCAAAAACCTATTTTGCGCAAAATTTTAATTCTTCTACTCCAATTATTACATCCACATCTCAACAAGATACGCCTCAACAAAAATATACAGAACAAGCTTCTACTCAATTTACAGCGGCTCAACAAGCAATATTGAGAACGCAATATGTTACAAAATTAACAGCGACTCAACAAGCAGTATTGAAAACGCAATATGTTACAAAATTACTAAATACAGCAAGAACCATATATTCGAATAATAATTTTTGTAAAAATATAAATGATCATAAATCTACACTATTTTTATTGACTACATTGGGAGTCGCAAAAATATCTGCAGAGATAGATTATATGAAGGAAATAAAAGATATTGGCGCAATAACGATTATTGAGGATGGCATAACAGAAACACGAGAGATAATGTCAATACTTAAGAATTCTGTTGATGAATATGAGACTCCTTACAATAATTTATTAGACTTACATGCTGTTTATATCTTGCTATGTAATGCGGCAAAGTCGACAGTCGTGCTAAGTAATGATGAGATTTCCGATAAAAATAATGAGTTTCTAATATTGTTTGAAAAACTTGCGATTACCTTTCCTGAATTACGTAAGTGTTTAAATGGTGTTCAGTATTGTCAATAAAGGAAGATGATAAATGAAGAATATAATTATTACTATTATATTATCGGTTATATGTGTATTATCTTCAATATCATGTAATCATAATCTGTCAAATTATGTCGATCAATCTGATGCTATTGAAACAAAAGTCGCAGAACTAATAATTACTGCAATTTATACTCCAAAAGCCACATTGCCACCAAAACCAACTGAAGACAACAGAAAATTACAAATTTATATATTTATCAAACAAAGATATGACTATTATGACCAAGTTGAGGGTAGGTATGTCGGCGATAAATATTCTGATGAAATATTTCAGGAAACAGCAGAAAAATTTAATCTCACTCTTGCCGACGTAAATAACATATGGTTGGATACTGCAATTATGAAAAAATTTAATAATTGGCAATATGAGGCTACAAAAAATGTCATAAATGAAAATATTCCAAGTAATGCAGTTGCTATGTACGTTAAAGGAGATCGCGATCTTGAAATTTTGTGCGCAACTTCAAAAGAAAATTATTCAAAATTAATAGATACTTTACTAAAAAATGATGATTATGGTTTTTCAGCAATGATAATTAACGGTGAAGCTTTTACGGTAGCATCCGGAACAAGAGTAATTGTATTGGAAAAGACAATTTCTCAAGCAAAGGTTAGATTTCTTGAAGGAAGTTTTATTAACAGTATTGCTTGGGTTGGTATCGAACAAGTCCAATAAATTCTTTTATTCGATATAAGCCAAGATGAAATTTTAGCTATTAAGTAAGTTGATAAATATTTTTGATACCCCTACTAAATTTCTTCGGGGCTTTTTTTATATGATCAAATTAATGGAAAATCATTTTTTGCAAAAATATTTTGTAGTACGAATGGTGCCTGTTGGAACATCACCAACATAATAGTCACATTCTGGATGCTTACATTGGCTCATAACGCAATCATTGCATGTAGCAGCTATATAATTTTCAAGTAATCGATTTGATTCAATATGAATTGAAACTTCTTTATCTATTGCTGAACAAAAGCCATATTCAGTTTTCGGTGGATTATTAGGGGTGATAGGCATTCAAATCTCCTTTCAAATTATGGAAAAAAGCATGGAATAAATAAAAATAGTCATATACGAAATAATGCGAATAAAAAATTGTCTAAAGCACTAAAAGTTGGTGTAACATATTAAACGATGAGTATTCCTGACTTTCATTTACAGAAAAAAGGTTGCATAATCAATTTTCATCTTATTTATCTTGATATTATTATTCAATTTACCATTTATATCCACATTTTTTGCATTCATATGATTTATTTATTTTTCCCATCGCAAAAACTCCAAATAGTACGGCTGAACCAACTTTACTAGAGGTACTTATTTTCTCGACATCAGATGACTTACAATTCGGACATTTAATTATAGAAGACATTGGTTTTCCACAAAATGGACATGAATCTGCTGAAGTTGAAATTTCTTTTCCACAATCGGTGCACTTAGTTAATCCCATAAAAAATCCTTTCAAAATAAGTAATCTATGTATTGTTAAAATAATTTAATATTTTAAATAATAACTCAAATTAATTATTTATAATAATAAAAAAAGTAACATAAAAGTAATAAAAAGTATGTTATATAATATATATAAGCGTTATATATTAATACAAAGTTGATTACTTATCGATAATATTCTTGTAAAAACCATTTGATTTAAAAATATTTTATCGATAAAAGGTATTTTATAGGATATATTCAATATTTCAAATTGAGATATAACTTTTTACAGCTATTAGGATTATTTAGCAAT
Organism: Flexilinea sp.; assembly: GCA_026645735.1. GTDB lineage: Bacteria > Chloroflexota > Anaerolineae > Anaerolineales > Anaerolineaceae > Flexilinea. The sequence continues at coordinate 67,743 of JAPKMT010000002.1, read as the reverse complement.
ATGACTTTGAATCAAAAGGTTGAGGGTTCGAGTCCCCCCCGGGGCGCAAACAAAGAGTCCGGCATCCCTCAGGGATGCCGGACTCTTTCGATTTAAGGAATTATTCTGGCTCAGTTTTATCAAATTAAACTGCATAACCATATTTATATAGGATTTCTTTTCCAAACCAGATAACGTACAATCAATCATAATGGTCATGGATGAATATGAATAATATGATTGGGCAAGTACAGGAACAAAATCAACCGAAACCCTCTTTTGCATCATATAAAATTAGAAGGCTATATAAATCATATTGCCAGAGTACTCATAAATGGATCATTGATATTCGAACAATTTTTATAATATTTCTCCTTATTTTGATCCAATTTTCTTCCCTGGGATTGACGGCCGATAACGTTATGGCTGTCTCAAGTGTCTGTTCAGACAACGTGACAGCGTTTGATCTCACAAATGTGAATCGCATAATGATCATAGCGCCTCATCCTGATGATGAATCGCTGGGGTCTGCAGGGTTGATCCAGGCAGTTCGGAAAAACGGGGGAGAGGTTTATGTTGTGGTGGTGACGAATGGCGATGGATTATCAGCCGGACCAACTTTTTCAGATTACAAACTTTTACCCATATCGAACGATTACATTCAATATGGTCGCGAACGGCAGCAAGAGACAATAAAAGCTCTTTCAATCCTTGGCATTTCCGAAGATAATATTTTTTTCCTGGGATATCCTGATTCTTCACTGCAAAGTATGTGGAGTAATCCATGGATTGACTCCAATTTAATGGGACGATTTACGCATGTCTCAAAAAGCCCTTATGAACTGACTTATAACAAGAAGTCGATTTATCAAGGTGTGGATTTATATCATGATTTACTTCAACTATTAACAGACCTTCAGCCAGACATGGTAATCATTCCCCATCCGGAAGATACCAACAGCGATCATCGGGCAGTCAGTAACTTCGCTCAATTTGCTGTTGCAGATTATGAATCTAAAAACCAGACTGCGATTCGAGTATTTGGTTATTTGGTCCATTATCCCGGATACCCTTTATCAGAAGAAACCGGTATAAATACAGCAATTCATCCGCCGGCAGCGTTATCCAATAATGGACAAAAATGGATGAATTATGCTATCCAGGCAGATGAATTCTTATTAAAAAAGGCGGCAATAAAAACGTATAAAACGCAACAAAAATTACGAAGCAAATACCTGAACAGTTTTGCGCGAGCAAACGAAATATTTTTTGAATTACCTGAGATCCAATTGCCTTTACTGGCTTTTGAGCAAATCAGTGATTTTGAGTTAGAACAAACAAACAACATAACCATTTACGATTCAGTTAAAGAAGGTTTTCAAAAATTCACAATTTCAGGAGCCGATCTTGTTTCAATCCAAGTTGGCCGCCTGGCAGAAAAGGTGTGCCTGATTGCAGAGACAAGAGGGCATCTGCATAAATGGATCACCTACCGCATTTTAGTCAAATTATCCGATGGAAGAACATTTGAAGAAAAAGAAAAATTGAATTTATCCTTGTTGCCGAATCGTTATTTTATGTCTTGTTTTAGTCTTGATGATATGGGAAATCCTGATGTGATCGGATTTTCAGCAGAAACGTGGCGAGGTTCAGCAATGATTGACACAACCTCCTGGCATTATGCAGTTCTTTCCCATTCTAATTGATTCATTCCATTTGATCGATATTCATTGAATCGGTTAGTCTTAGCCCATAAAGGCGTAATTCAACGGAATTGGATATCAAGTGGGACCATAATCTGGTTGAATGTGAGCTTAAAAGTTGAAAACCCATCCTTTCATATAATTTGCACGCAGAAATGTTTTGGTCAGTCGTGTTAAGATGAACACCGGGAATATGGTTTTGTGACAGATGCTCAATATATTTTTCCAGAAGCTTTTTCCCGACACCTCTGCCTCTCCAATTTGCGTCCACATTAATATGCAAATGGGCGGGATATAACGATAAATCAATCTTGTTCTTTTTTTCAGTTAACCGTGATTGCAACAATTGGAGGAGGAAATCCCTGGTTAACGAGCCAATTTTATATTTTCGCAGAACTATATTTTTAAGGATTCGAGGAAGGATTGAATTTCTCCATTGATGAGCTTGAACTCTGGAATCAAGGCAGCCAACCAGAAATCCAATTACAGCCTGATGATCCATGGCTACCCAGCAATTCTGTGGCTGATAAGTTATGTAATATAGATAAAAAATATCACAAAACAAGCGTCTGTCTTCTAAGAATGCTTCCACCGGATTGCCAAAGAAAGCTGTATCGGCTGCAATTTTCAATAAAGCATTCGAGTTCTCTTCATGGAAGGATTGTATAATCATTGATTGTTTGTTGGAAAATTTCAAAATCGGATATCAGTCTTTCAGACTCTGTGAAAATAAAATCGGGGAAATATTTTCCCCGATTCAAGTCAAATAGAAAAGCCAATCAACTATTATTCCGTAGGTTTCTCAGCAGTAAATTTTACAATATCGACATCTACAATTCCTTCGCTGTAGGATTGAACACCAAAACCGATGCCCCCTTCGGAAAAATCGCTGTCGGTAATTCCAGCATACTTCACGGGAAATTGTTCTTTATCGTTAATAAAAATGCGGATGGATTCCCCCTCGCAAATTAAACCGATTTTATTCTTTTTATTCATTCCCAGTTTTATGTCATTGGTAAAAAATCGATCCATCCCGGGATGCAGAATTACATAAGGAGTTTTAAGCTGCTCCTTTAGATAACTGTCATATTTATATACTTTGTACGATCCAGCTTCCGGTCCGGCAACATAGATTCTGAACTCATACCAGCCATCTTCAGAGGCTCTGCAAATAACTGAATAGGAAGCGACAGTCGAATGAATATTCTCAAAGGTCGCTTCAACTTTAATGTCTGCTGCTGTGACTTTGGGATTAATGGCGAGCGCGTTAGTCTCAAGACCGGGGAGGTTAAATGAGAGGCGTTTCTTTCCTAAATTGTAGAAAAAACCATCGGGGTTTCCGGCGATAACCTGTTTCTCCCAACCACGATCCCAGAAATCCTTGTCAAACGTTTCTTCAAAGCCTTGTCCCTGGACACTGACAAATCCTGCAAAAAGAATGAGTAGTAAAACTCCGAGAATTGTCCATCTTCTGAATTGCATGGTACCTCCTATTCGTAATTGATTAATAATTGAAATCAATGTTTATTTCTTTATATTATTATAGCAAATTTATTACTCATATTGTTTTGAATATTCAGTAATTCGAAATATTGACTTGCTTTTCGAATCAATCACAACAATAAAGAATCCTCCCCATATTTCGAATTGCTGTTGGATATTCCCACATTTTGTTTTTCGAAAAAGCGATTCGAGATGCGGCGTATTGATTTTTAACACGCCATGAATCCGTAAGGTTTCTTGATTTTCATGAGGAATTTAACGTTCCTAAAATCGTCCGTAACGCAAGAATTCTGATTCCACCTCGGATTATGCGATTATTGAAATTCCGATAATAGGATATTTATCACATAAGTTCTGTTGCAAAAATTATGACAGCAATGCAAAAAAATAATCCTATAATTGGAAATAGTTAGATATCATACAAGTAGACAGCATACAGATATCAAGTAAAAAATTTCCACTAGATCGAGGATCATGAAAATGTCACGGGATATTAGCAAAAAATTGCTTGAGCTTTTTAGTTTGGAAAATAAAGTTGTGTTAATCACAGGCGGCGGCGGAGCTATTGGCGGTGAAATGGCAAAATCCTTATCTCAGGCGGGAGCTGCGATAGCTTTGTCGGATGTGGACCTGAACGGAATGCAAAAAGTTGCAGATGAAATTATTGAGGATGACGGTGAGGTTATCTCCATCAAGACAGATTTGTTGAATCTTGATTCCATCCATTCCTGTGTTGAAAAAACGATGGAACGATTTGGCAAAATTGATGTTTTGATCAACTGCGCAGGAATCAATAAAAGAATGGGATGTTTATATGCCGATGAGCAAACGTTCGATCGAATTATCGGTGTAAATCTCAAGGGAATGTACTTCATGAGTCAGGAAACAGCCAAACATATGATTCAGCGACAAAAAGGAAGCATTATTAATGTCTGTTCCTATAACGCAGTCATGATGCTTGGCGGTAACGGCATTTATGGAGCCAGTAAAAGCGGTGTTGCGGCGATAACCAGGGCTCAGGCAATCGAATGGGCAAAATACGGTATTCGATCCAATGCGATTTCCCCCGGACATATCTCTACCCCGTTAACTGCTCCATTGTGGAATGATCCTGTTCGATCAAAATACATGTTGGACAGAATTGCAATGGCCCGGCCTGGTACTCCGCAGGATCTGATTGGTATGACCATATTACTGGCTTCGGATGCATCTGCCTATATGTCTGGAATGTTATATCATGTGGATGGCGGGTGCCTGGCAGGCGGACAGCCATGGAATATCGATGAACCTAAGTAAAGCGTTTAATTCTGGAGAGTGAATCCTTGGAATCGAAATTAATTGAAGCAATCGGTATAACAAAAGCTTTTTCAGGAGCTCCTGTGTTAAGGAACGTTTCATTTGAATTATTGCATGGGGAAGTGCATGCATTAATGGGTGAAAATGGTGCAGGAAAATCAACACTCTCAAAAATTATTACCGGTATTTATCAGACTGACGAAGGACAAGTTTTTGTAGAGGGGAAACCAGTTCAATTTAACAATACGAGAGAAGCAATTGCGAGTGGAGTTTCCATAGTGACTCAGGAATTCAGCCTTTTACCGGATTTCTCTGTTTCTGAGAATATTTTTCTGACAGATAAACGATTTTATAAAAAAGGATTCATTTCCGATAATAAAGCAATGGCTGCAGAAACATATAACCTTTTGAAATTGTTTGCCATGGAATCGTTTATCGATCCATATGAAAAAGTAATGAACTTATCTGTCGCACAAATGCAGGTCGTTGAAATCTTGAAAGCGGTCTCAACAGAAGCCAAAGCGATCATCCTTGATGAACCAACTGCTTCTCTTTCAAATAAAGAAATTCAGATGCTTTTTGATTTAGTCCGTCAATTAAAGGCGGAAGGAGTAGGTTTCATCATTGTTTCTCATAAGATCAGTGAGATCTATGAGATTGCCGATCGTATTACTGTTCTTCGGGATGGATTACTCATTCTGAACGGAGTGGCGACGAAGGATTTGCTACAAAAGGATCTGATTAAAGCGATGGTCGGCCGTGAAATCAATGATTTATACGGTGTAAAAGGCGAGAATGGCAAACATCAATTTCATAAAAACGAAGTTGTTCTTGAAGTGCAAGATTTAACGGACATCAATCATTATGTTCGAGATATCTCATTTTCAGTATCCAAAGGAGAAATTGCCGGTTTCTCAGGTTTGGTCGGAGCAGGGAGAACTGAACTGGTTCGATGTATTTTTGGTGCCAATAAACGGGCAAAGGGAAAAGTTTTCTTAAACAGTGAAGAAATTAGGCCTGATAATATTCGCGCTTGTGTTGAAAAGAAAATCGGTTTTGTTACAGAAGATCGTAAAAATGATGGTGTCTTGCAGGAAATCAGCGTTTTAAAAAATATCTGTTTAGTGGATTTGGCTGCAGGTGAAAGAATATTAATCGACCAAAAGCGGGATGAAAAGAATTGCGATCAAATGATTAATCAGCTCAGTATTAAAGTGATGGATATTGATGATCCTGTAAAAAAACTGAGCGGCGGTAATCAACAAAAATTGCTTCTTGCTAAATGGTTGTTATTGGATCCTGCAGTTCTTATTGTCGATGAACCAACCCGTGGAGTCGATATCGGCGCAAAAGCTGATATCTATGAAATTATGCGAAAATTGGCAGAAAAAGGCATAGCAATTATTGTTGTTTCATCTGAATTACCTGAGGTGCTTGGGATTTGTGACACAATCTACGTAATGCGCGAAGGTCAAATAACGGCTAAGTTGAATGTGGATGAAGCGGATGAAGAAACGATTGGATATTATTCGACGATAGGAAAAGGAGCATAAACAGTGGAAAAAGGGAATATGACACTTTATCGAAAAAGTGCAGGGCGGAGATTTTTCAAAGAGCATAAAACTGAATTTAATATGCTCATCATTTTTGCCGTACTTTTCATTATTCTTAGCTTTTCTTCTGAGTATTTTTTTACTTCCCAGAATATTAAGAATGTAATGTCTCAGATTTCTTCAAACTCGATGCTGGCGATTGGAATGACTGTCGTCATTATCACTTCAGGAATTGATCTTTCTGTCGGTGCGAACCTGGGCCTTTCCGGAATGATTGGCTGCATGGTTTTAATGAAAACACAAAATGTTTTTTTGGGAATTGCAGTCACGCTTCTTGTTTCAACTTTTGTCGGAGCGGTCAACGGTCTTCTGATCGGTTATGGCAAGATGCCTGCTTTTATTGTGACATTGGGAATGATGCAGATATGCCGCAGTCTCGATTATGTGATTTCCAATGCCAACACTGCTTCAAAATTTCCTGAAGCGTACAGCTTTTTGGGTAAAGCAAAAATTAATGGATCCTTCCCTTTCTATATTGTGTTTATCATCCTGATTTTTTCGATTTTTATCTGGATTCTCGCAAAGACTCGTTTTGGTCGATTCCTCTATGCGATCGGATCCAATGAAGAAGCTGCTCGTTTATCGGGAATCAATGTAAAACTTTGTACGATGTTTGCCTATGTTGTCAGCGGCTTACTCTGCGGATTCGGGGCATGGATTATGACTTCCCGATTGATGGCATGTGATCCTACCTATGGAAATGGCAATGAAATGGATGCAATCGCAGCAACGGTTATTGGGGGTACCAGTATGAGTGGAGGGAAGGGCACTTTGATGGGAACTGCTATTGGGGTATTGTTGGTAGGCTTTTTACGGAATGCACTAAATATCCTTGGAGTTAATCCATACTGGCAGGGAACGGCGATTGGCGCAGTGATCATTGTGGCGGTGTTGGCTGAAAAGCTCTCACAAATACGAATAAAGAAATAACAGCAGTAAAAAAGAAAGCTGTTAAGATTTTTTAAAGGAGAATTGTTATGAAGAAGATATATGTTTTATTGCTCGTCGTAATTCTTGCGACAACCGCGATGGTCAGCATCGTTTCTGCTGCTGATACTGTAAAAATCGCCTATCTCACTCCATCACTTGATGTCCCATTTTGGCGCTATGTTAAATTTGGAGTCGAAAATGAGATGACGACGCTTGTGCCAGGCGCAGAAGTAACAACGTATGATTCAAAAAATGATGCCAGCACACAGCTTGCCAATGCTCAGGATGCAATCACGAAGAAAGTTGATGCAATTGTGATTTCTCCTACAGACAGTGCATCCATCATTGCAGTACTTTCCATAGCAGAAGAAGCTGGTGTTCCTGTCGTCATCTGTGATATTGGCGCAGATTCCGGTACCTATGCAGCTTTTATTTCAACCAACAACTTCGATGGTGCAAAAGAATTGGGTGAATATATTGCTACAAAACTTGAAAAAGGCAGCGAAGTTGCTCAGATTACATTAAACCAGGCTCGAATTAATGGCGTAAAGCGGAAAGATGGATTTGATGCAGGTATTGCAGCCAATGAATTGGTTGATGTTGATTTCAAACAAATGGAAAAAGTCAACCGTGAAGAGGGTGAACGCTTTGCACAAGATCTGATTACCGCTCATCCGGAAATCAAAGCACTCTTCTGCCATTCAGAAGATCCCTCTATGGGAGCTTTGTCGGCTATTGAATCTGCCGGCAGAACTGATGTACTGATCGCAGGTTTTGACTGCTCACCGGAAGTTGTTGATGCTATTAAAGCTGGCAAAATTGCAGCAACTGCAGCGCAGCAACCCGTATTAATGGGTCGTTACGCTTCACAGGCTGTTGATAAAATACTAAAGGGTGAAACAGTTGAAAAAGAAATTCAGCTTGGTACTCTCTTAGTAACAAAAGATAACATCAATGATGTGTATGACACACTGGTTGAAGTTGCATTAACTGAGAAGTAATTTTCGATAACGGCTTCTAATTAGAAATAATCGATACCGATTCTGCTCCTGATAAAGGAACAGAATCGGTAAAGAATCTCAAAGGAAAGACTCATGATTGAATTCAAAAAGTTTTTTGATCTGTCTCAGCCAGTTTTTGAAAAATGTCCCGGTTGGCCGACATATGAAATGACAACATTTCGATATGAGGCTTTTTATCCGAACGATGGTTATACCGCAGAACAAATCACGATGAACAGTCACACAGGGACACATGTCGATGCTCCATTTCATTTTGATCCTTCTGGAAAAACTATTGATGAATTTTCGGTCGATACATTTTGCGGCGAGGCAATAATCATCGATTTGCGGAAAAAAATCCATAAGAAGGAGGGTATCGGAAAGGATCATCTTGAACCCTATTCAGACAGGATCAATTCGGGAATGATTGTCCTTTTTAATACTGGCTGGAGCCAAAAACGGGGATATTCATTGGAGTACTTTCACGACTGGCCTTATCTGGCCAAAGATGGCGCAGAATGGTTATTAGAAAAAAGAGTAAAGGGAGTGGGGATTGATTGTATGAGCATGGGCGGATGGTATGAAGGTACTGGCCGACCTTGTCATGAAGTGCTGCTTCCTGCAAATATTTGGATTTTAGAGGAAATCAATATACCGGAAGAATTGAATCAATATGAAAAATGCTGGTTGTTTGCTTTTCCGATAAAACTCAGAGGCTTTTCGGGAGCGCCTGCCCGAGCAGTTGTTGCTGTATAAAAAACAACGAAAGAAGATCAAATCGATGAGAGCTTTGAAATTTGTTGATATTAAAACACTTGAAATTCATGATGAACCAATTCCCGTAATGAAAGAGGGGGAGGTTCTTCTGAAAATTCATGCTTGTGGAATTTGTGGCAGCGATGTGGAAGGTTATTTGGGAAAAACAGGAAGAAGAATTCCTGTGATGACTATGGGGCATGAATTCTCTGCCGAAATTATTTCACGCGGACCAGGTGCAAATCGATTTCAGATTGGTGACAGTGTAATTGTTCAGCCGATTAATTTTTGTGGAACCTGCGAAAATTGTCAAAAAGGACTTACAAACATGTGTTTGAATAAGCATTTTTTTGGAGTTCTTTCCGATAACGGCGCTATGGCCGAATACTTGGCAGTCCCAGAAAAATTGCTTTACAAGCTTCCTGATTCATGCAATTATTATGACGGCGCTTTGACAGAGCCTTATGCAGTCGCTTACGGAAGTGTAAAGAAAGCTGGTAATTTGGAGGGAAAAGATGTTTTGATCATCGGTGCGGGAATGATTGGTTTATGCATTCTTCAGAATATCAAACTACAAAACCCCAACCGAATTTTCATGGCAGATCTGAACAGCAAGCGATTGGAAAGAGCGCTTACATTAGGCGCTTCGGATGTCATCAACACCGCATCAGGAGATTCGATTGAAAAAATTCGTGCTCTTACGAATGGTAAAATGATTGATTTTTCGTTTGAGGCTGTCGGAATAGAGCCGACTGCCAACCTAAGTATAAAATCATTGAAAATTGGCGGTTCTGCTGTGTGGGTTGGAATGTGCCAAAAAGAAATGGTGATTAACATGCAGGATATTGTCTGTTCAGCGCGAAATATCATTGGATCTTTTAACTATACTCATGAAGAATTTGGCGAAGTCGTAAATTTGATGAGTAATGGCAAATTGACTACGGATGCGCTCATTTCTGAAATTGTTTCTCTGGCTGATGCTCCGGATGCATTCAATCGATTGCATGATCATCCGGAAACCTTGATGAAAATTATTATTGATCCAACGCTTTCTTAATGTATTTTTTCAAATTGTTAAGGAGAGATCAGAATTAAATAGGAAGAATTATTGCATCAGAATCTTGGAAAGCATCCTTTTTCCTATACAATAAACGAAAAACATTAAAAGAATGGTACAGATAAATGGAAATTGAGAAAATTAAGCGCGTCAATATCGGAGATCAGGTTTATGAAAAGTTGCAAAAAATGATATTCGACGGAAATTGGAAAAGTGGTGATAAATTGCCTTCTGAAAACGTGCTTGCAGAATCCTTTGGTGTCAGTCGCATGACAATTCGTCAGGAACTTCAAAAACTGGTTGCGATCGGTCTCGTGGAGACAAAAATTGGAGAAGGGTCTTATGTAAAAGAACTTTCTTTCGCAACAAGTTATGTCAATGGAATGATTCCCGCTCTTTATCTGAGCGACCGATCAGTACTGGATGCGATGGAATTTCGAATTATGACTGAAGTGGAAACTGCCGGGATCGCTGCTGAAATTGCCACGGAAGAAGATGTTGCTCATCTTAAGAAATGTTATGAAAAAATGATGAACAACGTTGATAATATTGAGGAATATGTAAAACTTGATTTTCATTTTCATCGCCTGATTTGCAGCATTGCAGGAAATTCAATCGTAATACAGGTTCACTATCTGTTACGGAACGTATTGCAAGATGTGATTTTGAATCTGACAAAAAAAATCGGACCAAGTAATGGTATCGAATATCACGCCTTAATCATTCGTGCGATTGAACAAAAAGATGGAGAAGCTGCGAGAAAATATATGAAAGAACATCTTATGAAGACGATTGAACTATATCAGTTAGAGTAATCAGAATATTTCCAGAACTGGTTGGAAAAAAGCAAATAAAAAATAAAAGGAAAGGCACAGAAATGAGATTTGGCTGCTGCTTAAATATGGTTTCGACTAAATCGGATGGAACAGGTTTCGAGTTTATAAAATCACTCGCTGAAATTGGTTTTGATTATGCTGAATTACCTTTGGCTGAAATGACGGTTTTGTCTGACGAGGATTTTGATTTTGTGAAAACCGAGTTAAGGGAAAATAATATTCATTGTGAATGCTGTAATAATTTTTTTCCAAAAACGGTTCGCCTTACAGGACCTGAAATCGATATTGAAGGAATTTTATTATATGTAGAGAAATCATTGGCGCGGGCATCTGAATTAAATGTCAGCAATGTAGTATTTGGCAGTGGCGGAGCGAAAAATGTCCCTCAGGGATTTCCGATAGAGGATGGATATTGGCAGATTGTTTCTTTATTAAAGCGAATTGCACCGATTTCTTTTCGTCACAATATTTCGATTGTCATCGAACCTCTGAGGAAGATGGAATGCAACCTGATCAATAATTTTAAAGAGGGCTGTCAGCTTGCGCGGGATGTAAATGATCCGGCGGTTAAGGTTCTGGTTGATTATTATCATATGCGCGTGGAGGATGAACCCGTCCAGCATATTGCAGAATTAGGAAAAGAGTATTTAAGGCATGTTCATTTTGCTCAAACGAATGGAAGAAACTATCCGGTAAGAATTCAAGAAGACGATTATTTGCCGTTCATAAATGTATTAAAAGAAATCGGTTACAACGAAAGAATCAGTTGTGAAGCGTATTCTACAAATTTTATCAAGGACGCAGAGAGAACGCTGATGTTTTTTAAGGAAAATTTCGAATAAAGAATATTAAGGAGAACATTCTGATGGACAGAAATGAATTAATTTCAATGTTGGAAGCAAAAGCTAAAAAATTACGCAGAGGAGTGATTGTCAGTATCGGTGTTGGACTTGCAGGACATGTCGGCGGGTCGTGTTCATCGGCAGATATTGTTTCTGCCTTATATTTTTATAAAATGCATTATGACCCAAAAAATCCGAAAATGAAAGATCGTGATCGTTTTCTTTTAAGTAAAGGTCATGTCGCAATTCTGCAATATACTGCATTGGCTGAAGCAGGGTTTTTCCCCTACGAGGAATTAGCCCATACAAAGGAAATCGGTTCGATGTTACAAGGTCATCCCGATGTTCAAAAAACCCCGGGAATTGAAGCAGGTACTGGTTCTCTGGGACAAGGATTGTCGATCGCATTGGGTATGTCATTCGGTATGAAATTGGATCGAATCGAAAATCGAAAAGTGTATGTTTTGATCGGTGATGGCGAATTGGATGAAGGACAGAATTGGGAAGCTGCCATGGCTTGCGCTGCCCACAAAGCGGATAATGTATGTGCGATTGTAGATCGAAACAGGCTGCAGGCAACCGGAAAAATTGGCGAACGTTTTCCAATTGAACCGATTGATAAAAAATTTGAGGCTTTTGGGTGGAATGTAATCGAAATCGACGGGCATAATATTGGCGAGATCATTGATGCTCTTGATAAATCGGATTCGGTTAAGGATAAACCGACCGTAATTATTGCCAATACAATCAAAGGCAAAGGAGTCAGCTTTGCTGAAAATGTGGTCAGTTTCCATAACGGACTCCTGTCTGAAGAACAATACCGTCAAGCGTTGATAGAGCTGTCCTAAGGAGGAAAGAAATGACTTATACAAATCAAAGACTTGCATACGGAAATACGCTGGTTGCATTAGGGAAAGAAAACGATCGAATTGTTGTTCTGGATGCTGATCTGGCGGCTTCTACCATGGGGAAGTTATTTGAAGCAGCTTTTCCCGAGAGGCATTTTGAGATGGGTATCGCAGAAGCAAATATGACTTCAACTGCCGCCGGGCTTGCTCAGATGGGCTTTATTCCGTTCACAAATTCTTTTGCAGTTTTTGCAGCAGGACGATCCTATGATCAAATTCGTCAAACGATTGCGATTGGATGCCTTAATGTAAAGATTTGCGGATCTTCCGCCGGCTTATCCGATTTTGGTGATGGATCAACTCATCAGGCGGTTGAGGATATCGCCATTATGCGGGCAATTCCGAATATGACTGTTGTATGTCCGGCGGACGCAATTGAAACTGAGAAGATTACCAGAGCGATTGCGTCAGTACTAGGTCCATGCTACATTCGAATCTGTCGCAATGATTTTGAGAATATTACCAGCGAAGATGATCCATTTGTTCTTGGAAAGCCATCTCTTTTAAGAGATGGCACCGACTATGTGATTTTCGCAACAGGTGTTATGTGTTCTGTTGCATTGAAAGCCGCTGAAAGTATGAAAAATCATTCAGTTCGGGTTGTCAATGTCAGCACGATTAAACCTTTAGATCAGGCTGCTGTGATCGAATTTGCACGGGATATGAAAGGAGTAGTCTGCGCAGAAGAACATTCGATTATTGGCGGTCTCGGCAGCGCGATTGCTGAAGCACTGCGACGAGAATGCAAACCGATTGAGTTCGTTGGAATCGAGGATAAATTTGGCTGCAGCGGTCATAATTACCCTGAGTTACTGGCTCATTATGGCTTGACTGAAGGACATATTATCGAAGCGATAGAAAGTTTTGAAAGGATCTGAAAATGAAAATCGGTTTTATTGGATTAGGTATCATGGGGAAGCCCATGGTACGAAATTTGCTGAAAGCGGGACATGAGCTGGTCGTTTATGATGTGATTCCCTCCAATATTGAGGAGGTTGAAAAATCCGGGGCCAAGAAGGCATCGTCTTCAAAAGAAGTTGCCGGGTCTGCTGATCTGATCATTACCATGCTTCCGAATTCTCCGGAGGTCAAAGAAGTTGTATTGGGTAAAAATGGAGTGCTAGAGGGTGCGCAGCCGGGTACCATCTTAATCGACATGAGTTCAATTGCACCGCAGGCTTCCCAGGAAGTCTTTAAAGTTTGCGCTGAGAAAGGTGTTCGAATGATCGATGCACCGGTCAGTGGCGGTGAACCAAAAGCAGTTGATGGAACACTGTCGATTATGGTAGGCGGTGAAAAACAGGTATTTGAACAGGTTCATGCGATTTTACTCCAAATGGGAAACAGTGCAGTCTATTGCGGTGAAATCGGAGCGGGAAATACGACAAAACTGGCCAACCAGGTTATTGTTGCCTGTAATATCGCTGCCTTGTCCGAAGCCTATATGCTCAGTACACAGGCGGGTGTTGATCCAAAATTAGTGTTTGAAGCCATTAAAGGCGGCCTGGCCGGATCGACGGTGATGAATGCAAAGAGTCCAATGATCTTTGATCATAATTTCAAACCAGGTTTCAAAGTTGATTTGCATATTAAAGACTTAAAAAATGCACTTGATACCGGCCATGCTGTCGGATCGCCGCTGCCATTGACTGCTCTTGTCTTTGAAATGCTCCAAATGCTGCATGCGGATGGTTGCGGCCAAAATGATCACAGCGCAATTGCAAAATTCTATGAAAAAATAACAGGTAAATCGATTTGCTGATTTTCTTTGAAAAATAAGAACATAGGTAAAAAAAAAGGCTGCAGCGAAAGATATGCTACTGCAGTCTTTTTATTTATATACAACTTTTTTTCATCATAGATTCCAAGTACTGATAAGGGATTTTGTAATCCTTATTCTATTCAAAGCGAAATTTATTTCCTAGCGAGTTAAAAAAAGTGAAATCTATAATTTCCGAAAATATTTTCGAAAACAAATGAGATGATTAATACGATTATGAATTATGATACCGAGCTATTCCGGTATTCATTACAGGTGATAGTTAAGATACTAAAACGCAACTGGTAAAAGTTCGTAAAATGAACAAAAATATAAAATATTGTAATTATATTTTCACAAATATATCTTTATAATAAAATAACATAAATATGTAATTTAACAGATGAAATAATTTGTGTTCCATGTATTATTGAATGCAGAAAGTGATAGGTTTGCAGAAAGGAATTGTTCATTGAACCATAAAATTATTGAAGTAACAAATCTTCATAAATCCTATGGAAATGTCCGCGCTGTAAAAGGGATCGATTTTTATGTCGAAAGTGGAAAGCTTTTTGCATTTCTGGGGCCTAATGGCGCTGGAAAATCCACGACGATTGATATCATTTGTACATTTTTAAAACAGGATCAGGGGAAAGTCGTTGTGGATGGATACGAGCTTGGAAAAGAGGATAATTCCATCCGATCTATCATTGGAGCAGTTTTTCAGGATGGATTATTGGATAATCTGTTGACAGTGGAAGAAAATCTTAAGATACGAGGAAGTTTCTACGGGTTGAAGGGAAAAAATTTAGATCAGGCGCTGAATTATGCAACTGCGGCAACGGATGTTACTGCTCTGCTAAAACGACAATATGGTAAGCTTTCAGGTGGACAGCGTCGGAGATGTGATATCGCCAGAGCATTAATTAATACTCCTAAAATTCTCTTTCTGGATGAACCAACGACTGGTTTAGATCCACAAACCAGAAAAAACGTGTGGGAAACGATTACCAACCTTCAGAAAAAGACAGAAATGACCGTTTTTATGACCACACATTACATGGAAGAAGCGTCAGGAGCAGATTATGTCATCATTATCGATGAAGGGGAAATTGCTGCAAAAGGTACGCCATCCGCTTTAAAAGAAGCTTATACCACAGACCGGCTTTCTCTTATTTGCACCGACTTTCCCAGAATTTCTCAGTTATTAAAAGAAGAAGACATCCAATATGAGAATGTTTCCAATCGTGTCATCGTTCAGATCCCGACTACGATGTCTGCTTTGCCAATTTTGGAGAAATGCAAAGATTCGATTTCTGGTTTTGAAGTTGAAAATGGAACGATGGATGACGTTTTTATTGCGGTAACAGGGAGGGAAATTCGCCAATGATCCAATTTGCTGTTCGTAATCTGAAGATTTTTTTCCGCGACAAAGCATCTGTTTTCTTTTCTTTGTTAGCGGTTTTTATCATTATTGGAATGTATGCTTTATTCCTTGGTGACGTCTGGGTGGGGAGTATGCGAGATATGAAAGGCACCCGATTTCTGATGGACAGTTGGATCATGGCAGGACTGCTATCCGTTACGTCTGTTACGACGACAATGGGAGCTTTTGGAATTATGGTTGAGGATAAATCCAAAAAAATCCTGAAGGACTTTATCTCCTCGCCCATTAAACGCAGTAAATTAGTTGGTGGATATGCACTCGGCGCTTTTGCTACCGGTGTTTTAATGAGTCTGGTTACATTGGTTTTGGCAGAATTGTATATCCTTACGAGTGGCGGAGAAATCGTCTCTATGATAAGCTTGCTGAAGATTTTTGGCATGATCATCATTTCTACTTTCATGAATACAGCAATTATTTTTCTTGTTGTTTCCTTTTTTACAAGCAGCAATGCTTTTGCGACGGCAAGTACCATTATCGGAACGATTATTGGATTTTTAACCGGAATCTACTTACCTATCGGCCAATTGCCGGAGGCAGTTCAGTGGGTCGTCAAATTATTTCCAGTTTCCCATTCTGCTGCATTATTTCGACAGATCATGATGGCTGAGCCGATGGCTGCAACGTTTGCAGGAGCACCCGACAGTGTGTTGAACCAATTTCAACAGATGATGGGAGTTACCTTGATGATTGGAGACAAACCGGTAAATACTATCACAAGTCTTGGGATTATATTCTTTACCGCAATCCTGTTTTATGGATTATCTATTCTACTTATTTCAAGGAAAAAGTAAAAATTCCAGTTATTCGAATCAATCGAGAACATCAAATTTTCTCGATTGATTCGAAAGGTCGAATATCCTATCCGATTTCTGCTGGAACAGAGCTCGATCTGTTTTTCTATTCGTTCGTTATCCCCATATTCGTTTCTTTTAGGATGCCTTCCAATTGATTGAAATCGATCAAAAATTCCTGGATTCCCGCAGAATAAGGGAGAATTTCATATTGCTGATAGAAAATGACAAATCCGTTTCTGGAGAGGTAAAAAGGCTGACTCTGTTTCATACCTGCAAAAGGTTCAAATAGCAGCGATAATAGTCCTCTTCGCGTTAAGTCGCTCTCGATCTGATGGTTGAAAATTGTCAGGTAATCTGTGTTCTCTTTAAAAAATTCCTGCAGTTTGAATAGTTCACCAGATTTCAGATCAAAGGTGAATGCAGTTTGGATTGTTCCGCCGTGAGCACCACCTGCAAACTGGTAATTTAAAAAGATAAGACTTAGCAGACCATTCTGATTGTACTTGATCTGATAATTGAAATACGTCTCACAATGTCTGGGCATTTCTGGAAAATCTTTGGTGTAGGAAGCCAATTCTTTTGCATTTTTCTCACCTTCCTGAATTGCCAGATCCGCCAGTTGTTTAAATGTATTATTGATTTGATCTTGAATACTCTGATCTTCCAAACCTTCAACAACCGGATATTGAACGGTCACTTTAAGAATATCGGTTTCAAAAGAATATTGGATGGTATTTATTTCAATTTCATTTTCTTTGATCTTTCCAATCTTTACAGTGTTATCCGATTGATCCCAATAAACCCGCAAGTTCATCGTATCAGAATAAAAATCGACATTCAAATAATGCATGCCGTTAATTAATGCGGGAATCTCGTTTAAATAATATTCATGGTCTTTTTTGGAAACCTTCGCATCTGAGAGACTGATCTTAATAATTTTGCCATCGGTTGTCGTGATGATGAGCTGGTCCTGATTTGATGCATCGATGCTGAAACCAAGTGCCGCAGTGACTGCTTCCAGGGGTAATTTAGGCGCTCCATTTTCAATGATTGCCTCGGTATCAAGTGACTTCCCTTCCACCTTGAGGAGCGGATTCTCCGAACCTGCAAAAACATACATGGTTTGGAATAAGGAACAAAAAACAACAAAGATTATGATCCAGACTTTCCTATTCATTTTTTTCTCCTGCCAATCTTTTTTCTATTTATGATTGTATCTTTATTTTAATTTCGTTGATCAGCAGCAATTCGCAATATGGATTGGCTTTTCGAATCAATCAAGAAAATTTGTTGTTCTTATGGTTTTGCGCGTAGCGCAAAACCATAAGAACAACATAGAATTCTTTTCATATTTTGAATTACTGGTTAATCAGAGCACAATATTGAAAAATACGGGAAGGTACTTCACTTCATTTCACAAGCTGGTCCTAATTTTGACAGAGATTGAAAAATAGGTTTCTCCCATAAATGGTAACAAAAATTTTCATTCAGGACATTGGATAATGCAGACAATATTTTTTGTATGGAAAATTTCAATGATTCATTCCTTTACTTAAACATAGGAATGATTTTGAAAACAGGAATTGAAAAGCAGATTTGTCCCGATATTGGATGCGCAACTGACCGAAATATGGAATGCCAAATACTGCGTGAGTTTTCTTGTAAATTCAAACATTTTTGTTATAATTTCAAGTTGTATGACAATTGATTTTGATAGCTGTGTGATATAGCACATCAAGAACAATCTTCATGTAAAAAACAGGAGGATTTGACATGGACTTTGAAGCGATTAAAAAGGCTGCGAAAAGTTACGAAGCTGATATGACCAGATTCTTACGCGATCTGATAGCAATTCCCAGCGAGAGTGCGAATGAGGAAGGTGTTATTCGGCGTATTGCGTTGGAAATGGAAAAAGTCGGATTCGACAAAGTCGAGATTGATCCGGAAGGAAATGTACTCGGCTGGATGGGAAAGGGCGATAAGATTATCGCTTATGATAGCCATATCGACACAGTTGGAATCGGTAACATTGACAACTGGAAATTTGATCCTTATAAGGGGTTTGAATCGGAAACAGAAATCGGCGGACGCGGCGGTTCTGACCAGGAAGGCGGTATCGTCTCATCCGTGTACGGCGCGAAGATCATGAAAGAGCTGAATTTAATTCCTGCCGATACAAAGATTCTGGTTGCCGGAACGGTTCAGGAAGAGGACTGTGACGGTTTATGCTGGCAGTTCATACATAATGAGGACAAAATCACTCCTGAATTTGTCATTTCCACTGAACCGACGGATGGCGGCATTTATCGCGGACATCGCGGACGCATGGAAATCCGTGTGGATGTTCGCGGAGTGTCCTGTCATGGTTCTGCTCCGGAGCGTGGTGACAATGCCATTTATAAAATGGCGGATATCCTTCAAAATATTCGGTCATTGAATGAAAATGATGACGCGGATGGGAATGAAATCAAAGGCCTGGCAAAGATGCTCAACCCGAAATACAATCCCGATCATTATGAAGATGCCCGATTCCTTGGACGTGGTACCTGCACTGTTTCGGAAATTTTTTACACCTCTCCGTCTCGCTGCGCAGTAGCGGATTCCTGCTCGATTTCGATTGACCGTCGGATGACTGCCGGTGAAACATGGGATTATTGTCTGGATGAAATCCGTCAGTTACCAGCCTGTAAAAAATATGGCGATGATGTAAAAGTATCCATGTACATGTATGATCGTCCGGCTTGGACTGGATTGGTTTATAAAACTGAATGTTATTTTCCGACCTGGATCAACCGGGAAAACGCCCCTCATGTTCAGGCGTTAGTAGATGCCCATAAGAAGCTGTTCGGTGAAGAGCGCATTGGTGATGAAAAAACGATGCACCTGCGCAAGCGTCCGCTGATTGACAAGTGGACATTCTCTACCAATGGCGTTTCCATTCAGGGACGGTATGGGATCCCCTGTGTTGGATTTGGTCCGGGTGCAGAATCTCAGGCTCATGCCCCGAACGAAATTACCTGGAAGCAGGATCTGGTTTCTTGCGCAGCATTATATGCGGCTGTTCCAAGCCTTTATAAAGGCAAGGGAACGGAAGATGTCAGCGAATATCGCGGTGGAAAAACGAACAACATTATTAAGTAATTGGCAGATAATAAGGAGAAAAAATGTCAAAAGCAACCGAGCTTGCAAGTCATCTGGAGAAGCTTCAGATAAAAAACTTATATAACAGTGATTTTTATTGGACCTGGGACAAGACTGATGATGAAATCGCCGCAATCTTTACTGTAGCGGACGCGTTGCGTGATCTGCGGGAACGAAACCGGTCCTGTCGTGTATTTGATTCCGGTCTTGGCATCTCCGTATTTCGCGATAATTCAACCCGTACTCGATTCTCCTATGCTTCTGCCTGTAATTTACTGGGATTGGATGTGAAGGACCTGGATGAGAAGAAATCCCAGATCGCCCATGGTGAAACCGTCCGTGAAACTGCCAATATGATTTCTTTCATGGCTGACGTGATTGGCATTCGTGACGATATGTTCATCGGCGAGGGCCACAAATACATGAAAACTTTCATGGATGCAGTGACTGAGGGCTATGAAAAAGGTATTCTGGAACAGCGGCCGATGCTCGTCAATTTACAATGCGATGTGGATCATCCGACACAATCCATGGCGGACATGGATCACATCATCCACTATTTTGGCGGCGTTGAGAATCTGAAGGGCAAGAAGATCGCCATGAGTTGGGCTTATTCCCCTTCGTATGGAAAACCGCTCTCTGTCCCGCAGGGTGTGGTTGGATTGATGACCCGCTTCGGAATGGAAGTGGTGTTAGCGCATCCGGAAGGCTATGAAATCATGCCGGATATTGAAGACATCGCGCAGAAGAACGCAAAAGGTAGCGGCGGTTCTTTCCGCAAAGTCAGTTCGATGGCAGAAGCTTTCGAAGATGCTGACATAGTTTATCCGAAATCCTGGGCGCCGTTTGCAGCGATGGAAGAACGTACCAAACGTTACCAGGCTGGCGATAAAGATGGCATTGATCAATTGGAGAAGAAATTGCTGGCGCAAAATGCGGAACATAAGGATTGGACCTGCACTGAAGATCTTATGAAACGCACAAAAAATGGCACAGCGTTGTATATGCACTGCCTGCCTGCCGATATCAGCGGCCTTTCCTGTAAGGAAGGCGAGGTTGAGAACTCAGTTTTTGAGCGTTATATCAATCCGCTGTACAAACAAGCGTCTTATAAGCCTTATGTCATCGCAGCGATGATCCTGACTTCCAAAGTACAGGATCCTGTCGCTGCATTGCGGAAGATGGATACCGGGTCAGAACGAAAAATGTTCTAAGATTCATTGCCTTGCAATCAACGATTCGAAATATGGAAAAAAATAATAGTTGTTGTGGTGTATTTGCGCTTCGCGCAAATACACCACAACAACTTATTTCCTCTCTCTATTTGTAACGCATGGTCTATATTTTGAATTGCTAACTCGTAACGTCTTGTTTGACAGCGTTCGAACATGCGGTATAATTGTCAACGCTTATTTTTGGATAACTTTACAATCCGAAAATATAACGAAAGCCAACTTCCCCTTGCGAAGGCGGAATGACGCGTTTGACATGGTGAAGTGAAGATTGGAGAAAAAGAATGAAATATGCAATTATTGAAAGCGGCGGAAAACAATATAAAGCCGTCGAAGGTTCCAGTATTGTGATCGACCGATTAGATGTCGAAGCAGGACAGCAGATCGATCTCAATCAGGTTCTGCTTCTGGTCAATGAAGATTCAGTTGCAGTCGGAACTCCTGTTGTAAAAGGCGCTACTGTTAAAGCGACTGTTGTGGGTGAAGAAAAAGGGCCGAAGCTGATCATATTCAAGTATCGCCAGAAAAAACATTATCGTGTGAAGACCGGACATCGTCAGGTTTATACACGTATAAAAATTGAAGCGATTGAGGGGTAAAGAATAATGGCACACAAAAAAGGTGGCGGTTCCAGCCGTAACGGACGAGACAGTAATTCACAACGTTTAGGCGTAAAATGCTATGGCGGACAGACTGTTCCAGCCGGAAGCATTCTCGTGCGCCAACATGGCACAAAAATTAAACCGGGTCTGAATGTGGGAGTGGGCAAAGATTATACTTTGTTTGCAAAAGCGGATGGACAGGTTGTTTATGAAACACTTCCATCAGGACAAAAGCGCGTCAACATTGCTCCTGAGACTATGCCGGAAGCCGAGTAGTGATCACTTATCCGTTTCCGAAGTAAAATAGGAAACGAGTTGTGGAAGGAACGAAAAGAAAATGAAAAAAAATATTCACCCAAAGTATTACCCGGATGCAAAAGTTATTTGCGCTTGTGGCAATACATGGACAACAGGATCCATTAAAGCAGAAATTCGTACTGAAGTTTGTTCAGCATGTCACCCATTCTTTACTGGCCAGCAGTCTCGTATGCTGGATATGGAAGGTCAGGTTGATCGCTTCTATCGTCGTTTACAGGCACGCCAGGAATTTTTAGAAGACAAGAAAACCCGTGAAGAAGCAAAAACTTCTCCTGATCGTCTGATTGCTGAACTCGATCTGGGTAAACGTCCAACTGAAATTCTTGCTGAAGCAGGTTTTGTAAAAATTGCAGATGTTCTGGAAAAATTAGCCGAATCCGGCGATGCAGGATTGCTTGATATTCATGGCTTTGGACAAAAATCATTGATCGACCTCAAAAAGAAACTGCGGTCATTGGGCTATGAAGTTTCCGTCATCGAAGAGTAAAACAAATTATTTTTAAAAAAAGAAGCATCTCTGTTCGGATAGAACGGAGATGCTTTTTTATTGGTACTGATCGAAAGTTTTTTTTTGAACCTGATTTTCTCACTTTTTGAAAAAAAAATTGTCACGTTTTACGCTCAAATTTGGAATTTCCAGGACACTAATTCGAGAAACTCAGATACGATAACCAGGCAGTATATTAATCGAATTCTTTTCTCACCAACAATGTAAAATCAAATATTTTATAGTCATGCAGCAACGCCACATTCTTTGAAAAATGTTTTTTGCAGTAATCGAAAAGAAAACAAGGATCCGCATAATAGAGGTCGGGTCTTGTTTCCATCCGATCCTGGTCGGAATATGTAGTCAGAAAATTCACTGAAAAACCGCGCGTGGTATGCTCATCAAACTGATGCAGTGATTTTAAGATATGATCAGTCCATGCTTCGCGGGAATGATCCAGCTTGATATTAAAAACACCGGATGCTGATAAATAATCCGTCACAGGGATTTCATCCAGCGTTGCATGAAAAGAAACCTGTCCATCATTTGCATGACGCTGTGTCCCTTTTTGGATTGCTTCCGGAAGAATGTCATATCCATAGAAATGAGCGGGAAAGAAGCCTTTGGACCGCATATAATCGATCAAATAACCATACCCGCAGCCAAATTCCAGAAAGGTAAAAGGTTTTTCCGTATCAATAATTTTTAATAACTGGTCAAAGCGTGTTTCCTGCGCGTAGGTTGAATTCCATCCAACACCTTCCGCTGTTTCACCATGTTCCTGAAAACAATTCTTAAAAAAATTGCGGACATTATCCAGTTGATCCACGATTAATCCATTCCTTATTTCTGCTTTACAGTTTATTTTTATTCCGGTGGTATTTCAAGGTTTCGATCTCAGGATTGCAGATCATCTTTCTTGGCTGTTATTTCATCCTTAACAATGAAAGGCGGACGGTCTGTGGAACGATCGTACATTCTCGCCAGGTATTCTCCGATGATTCCGAGTGTGAATAATTGAACTCCGGAGAATAAGGCGATGATGGATGCCAGAAATGGAAAACCGCTGACTGAATCGAAGACGATTTTAATGAACAATACATAGAATAAAATAAGAATACCCACCAGCATAAAAATGAAACCCAGGGTACTGGCAAGGCGCAGGGGAATTGTACTGTAACCGGTTAAAATCAGTAAACCGGCGTGCACTAATTTTCGAAATGTGTAATTGGAGGTACCAACTTTCCTTTGGTCTTCATCTACGAACACATGCCCGAAGTTGGTAGTTCCCCAGGATAAAAGGGGATCAATGTAGACATCCGGGCTTTGATAGTTTGCAAAGGCGTTACGAAGATCGGTCCGAAAGATTCGAAAGGCTCCAATTTCCTGTATGGGTATTCGCATAAATTTACTCAAGGTGAATTTTGTCAATTTGGAGCCCAAATTTCTCCACCATGCGTGAGGCAATTTTTTTGGTACGGCGTAAACGACATCATACCCTTTTTTGAATTCTTCAACCAATAGCGGCAGCTGTTCCGGTGGATGCTGGAGATCATCATCCATTGTGATGGTAGTTTCGAATTTAGCGTTGCGAATCCCGCACAGCAGAGCATTATGCTGTCCGAAATTGCGCATGAGGTTAAAACCGCGCACTCCGGGATACTGACATAACGACTGGATGGATTTCCAACTGTAGTCATGACTGCCATCGTTAATCAGGATTATTTCATAATCCGTAAACAACCGTGGTAAAACAGTATGCAGCCGTGTTGTCAGTTCCTCAATAGTCCCTTCGGCATTATATACTGGAATCACGACGGAAACACCGCTTTTTAGTTTCATAAGATGGTCATGTTCTTCAAATTGTTTGTTCATTGTGTATATGCATTGCACCCAATTTTGTTGATAGCTGTTGCGACATTATTGCGATTGGATGGATCGATCGGCAGGTATTCTGAGAACAAGCGCTGCAAAATCGGACACAACGGTCCATCCAGTTTCTGATCTTTCTGATGGATCAGATCGATGAGCGGAATGACTTTCTCCCACTGATCGAGGCGCGCATAGGCTTCGATGAAGGGAATATACTCCGATGCATCTCCTGCAGAAAAATATGGAATTGCCTGATCACCAAGCGCTGTAATTTCTTCCCATTTTTCATTCTGACGGGCTAAATCTGCTAATTCAAAATAATAACACCAATTTTCTTCAATCGGCTGTTTGAAAATCTTTTCCTGCACAAACCGAAGCGTATTGCCGCTGGACAGGATTTTTGACGGGTTGGAGAACTTGATGAATTCATAAAAACTGTCGGGGAAAATGGGCAGATCTTCATGCTGTTGGGGATCCAAAATGCGCAAGCAGCCAGGGGGAGAGTAAAAATAGGCTACAACATCCGAGGCGCTGCCGCTGAAATTGGCGCTTCGGAACCCCTGATAAATGGGTTCCCCGGCTTCCAGTTTTTCATTGGAGGACTTAAAACGGACATCATAAAATCCGACGCTGAGCGGCAAATTTAAGGACGTTGACTCTGATGCCAATGCAAGATTGACCATGCCAGTCAGCGAATTGTCCGTTTCATACGATAGTGAATTGAAATCGGTCAGCAGATACATCGGCGCTCTAAAACCGGGAATTCTTGTGTACAACTGATTGATGAATTCCCGCTGGTTTTGCCAGTCTCTGCGGAAACTGTTGGCATTCAGGACGTTCCCTCCGATTGCCATGGCGATGAACAGGCTGATGAAGACAATCTGTTGTTTTCTCGTCCGAATGATATGAGTGATAAATCCGGCTATCAGCATACAACTGCCAAACATATAAGCGGAAAGCCAGCGTTCTTTTGGAAACTCCAGAGAAGGCGATAGCGAAGTCACCCAATAGGGAAGACCGGGAAAAATCACAGCCGCGATTCCTAAAACAAACAGGCTGACGATCCATCTGGACTGTCTTTTTTTGCTTTCCGGTCCAGAATCAGGATGCTGCAAACTGGAAGATTTAAGCCCATGCAGAGCCAGTAGCGACAGCAGAAAACCTGCTGCAGTAAAGATCCAGAAAAGTTTTCCTGAAATGGTGGCAAAATCGTTTATTTTTGGAAAGGAGAAAAACTCAGTCCAGGCACCCCAGGTTGCTGTATAGGCATCCTCGATTGCACGGATCAGAACGCCAAGAATTGCTCTGAACGGTTCGGTTTGCAGTTGACTTATTAAAACAGGCTGATACGATGGAAACTGGAAAATGAAAACACGCCAGAACATGAAAACAGCCAAGGGCAGCAGATACGGAACCCAGTGCAGCAGCGATTTAATAATTCTTTTTGGGATGGATAACTTGCGGGATGAATCGATCTGGTCCAGGAAAATCCAGATCATCACGATCCGGATAAGATCCAGTCCTGTATAGTATTCTGTGGAAATGGTGCAGAAGGTGTAGCAGACTACGCCTGGAACCGTCCAGGCCAGATACCGTTTCCAATACGCCTTTTCAGCGAAAGCAATCGCTTTGAGCATCATGCCGTAGGATAGCACATAGGCAAACAGCATAATCAGCGCGTTTCCCCAGACATAGGCGATCGGCATCTGTTTGAAACCGGAATAGACCGTCAGCAAAACGGCTGCCCAAAAAGAAGTCTCCTTATGCTCCGGCCAGAGCAGTTTCAGCATCCACCAGAATGCGCAGGAGACAAGCCAGCGAAAGACGACCGTCAGCATCTGCCAGTACAGCGGTTCTGTGCCGATGACAGCCCCGGTTAGTTGATACAGATACCCTAAAAACGGCCTGTCTGAAGTGAAGGCATCCGCAAAGCCTTGCGGCCCTTGCGTCACATCAAACCACAGCATCGGCCAGTCATCCCAATAGAATCCGAGTGTATGGATGAGTGGAACATAGGTGAAAATCGTGAATAGGAGCAGGATAATTGGAATCCATCTTTCCTGATATGAAATAAAGAATTTTTTTCCTGATTTTGCAGCAGGTTGTAATGTCTCAGTCATGCTCTTGATTTTACCATTTATGAGATTCGTGAGGTTTAATGCGTGATTTGACGCAGCCATTCGAAATATAACGAAATATAAATTAATTTTTCTAATACTGAAACAAGAAAAATAAAGGTTTTCTTATTTCGAACCTCTGGAAGCATACATGACGATCGATTCAATGATTGACGATTTCAAAATTCAAGTAATCGATTCAATAAATCAGAAATTTGTTTGTCTACTAAGCCTACAATGATTATTAATAAATAGTGGATTAATATTGTAATAATATTGAATTGATCTATAATATAATAAGCAATATATAATAAATAAAAAAACATTAATATTACAATAAAATATTCATGCAATACAATGTTAATAATGTGATTGAAAAGATCGTTGAATCATATTAATGAAAAAATAGCGTCTTCTGCGCTTTCATAATGATGTGACAACAGAGTAGACAAAAGATCGATGAATAAACTTTGGTACGTAATGCAAAGTAAACCCAATAAAGAAATATTTCTGAGAAAACAACTGGAATTCTGCCACATTGAATCCTATTTTCCGCAGGTAATTGTTCATCCGGTCAATCCACGATGTCGTAAGACGCTGCCCTATTTCCCCGGATACTTGTTTATTCGGGATGTTGCGGAGAAAAATTGCGAAGCTTTTTTCAATCGTATACCCGGTGCCATTGGACTGGTTTCTATCGGTGGAGAAATTGCCAGTGTACCGGATTATTTTATCCAAATCATGCGGATTAAGATGGAACGAATTAATGGATGCAATGCATTGGTTCCTGATAAATTGAAAAAAGGTGATTTGATCAAAATCGAGACCGGACCCTTTGCCGGATATGAGGCGATATTTGATTCACGCATATCGGGAACGGACCGTGTCAGAATTTTTTTAACCATGCTGCAAAAAAGATTGCTGCCAATCGAGTTATCTGAAAATTCGATCAGTTTACAAAAGACAATTTGATTTCATCAAAAAACGGAATCAAATTTTCCATAATTTATTGAATGGTCAATGATATCGCATGGATGTCATAAGGACGGAGTCTGAGAATCAGACGAACCAGGAACAAGCAATTTCTTTGGAATGCTGTTCAAAAGACTGGATAGTTTTATTGTTTGCAGTTTGTTTTGGTGTGGAAAACAAATGCCAGAAAAAAAAGGATGCTTCATGGAAAACAACGGTTCATCCGATGTACAGATAGTAGAAATGGTCGATTTACGGCAATATGCGAATTTGTGGTTCCACTGGTTATGGTTAATTCTATTATTTGCTTTCATCTCGGCATCAGCCGTTTTTTATTTCAGTAAGCGGGCGACACCTTATTACCAATCCATTGCAACCGTTTTAGTCAATGCAGCCCCTGCCACGCAGGCTACCGATTATTCATCTGTGATGATGTCAAAGCAACTTACCAGCACCTATTCGCAAATGATGGCAAAGGACCCGGTATTAACGGAAGTAATTAACCAGTTGCAGTTGGTCTTTTCTACAGAAGAGCTGAAAAAAATGATCACGATGACAGTGGTCCGCGATACCCAGCTCATTCAAATTACCGTCGAATCGACTGATCCGGAACTTTCCGCAAATATTGCGAATTCAATTGCTTCCGTATCTGCAAAGCAGATCGAAGGAATCCAGTCACAACGTTTTTCTACATCAAAGAAAACACTGGAAGACCAGATGGCTGAACTCGAAAAGGAAATCACGATTTATATGGAACATGCAAATATCACTTCCAATTCAGATCAAAAAGATCGGATGGAAAACAAGGTAACACAATATCGGGAGATTTACTCAAATCTCCTGTTATCCTACGAAAAAGTACGTCTTTCTGAGGCACAATCTGTATCCTCGTTAGTTCAGGTAGAAGTAGCAAAGCCAAAGGATACTCCGGTCAGACCGCGCATTTATCAAAACTCCTCGTTGGCAGCCGTGATAGGGTTTTTATTGATAACCGGTATCATCTTTGTCCGTGAAGTGCTGGATGACACCATTAAAACACCTGATGAAATCAATAAAAAATTTCATTTGCCGGTTTTGGGCATTATCAATCACAAAACAACGAAAATGGACAATCCGATCACGATGAGCGAGCCGCGTTCACCGACTTCTGAGGCGTACCGGATGCTTCGTACGAACATCAACTACGCCAGTGGGGACAAACCGCTTCATACAATAATGATAACCAGCCCGGATCCTGGTGAAGGAAAAACCACAGTAACTGCCAATTTAAGCGTAGTAATGGCGCAAAATGGCATGCGGGTTTTCACAATCGATTGTGATTTGCGCCATCCAAAGCTCCATACCTATTTTGGAATATCCAACAATTCCGGGATGAGCAATCTGTTTTTCCAGTCAGGAGAGGTGCCTTATAGTTATCACCAAATCTTGAAAATGGAAAATTTGTCGGTCATTACCACCGGACCGCTGCCCCCCAATCCGGCAGAATTGCTCAGCTCCCAGAAGATGCAGTCGATTCTGAAAGGTATCCGACAAGCTTCGGATGTGATTCTGATCGATACACCACCTGTTTTGGCGGTAACGGATGCTGCAGTGTTGGCGCCGATTTTGGATGGTGTTCTATTGGTGGTTCGCCCCGGAAAAACCCGGATTCATACCCTGCGGCTGGCGATTGCGCAATTAAAACAAGTCAATGCAAATGTTTTGGGCGTGGTCATCAATGATGTGGATCTGCGAGACAAATCCTATGCGTATTACTACCGTGATTATCGTAAATATTCGGCATATCAGGAATATTACACTATGGATAAAGGTGAAGAGAGAATTTGAAATATTGCTGACGTTGTCTGGAAAGAAAGTACTGGTTACTGGTGCCGGGGGCTTTATCGGCAGCCATCTGGTCGAAGCACTGGTCCGGCAAGGCGCCAATGTGAGAGCTTTTGTGCGTTATAACGCTCACGCCGATTCCGGTTTACTGAAACTTGTATCTCCGGAAATTATGAATGAAGTGGAGATCATCCGTGGCGATTTGCGAGACCAGGACGCCATTCGCAGCGCTGTTCAGGGTTGCCAGATTGTTTTTCATCTGGGCGCTTTGATTTCGATCCCTTATTCTTATGTGCATCCTATGGAAGTTGTTTCCACGAACGTAATGGGAACGTTGAATGTCCTTCTGGCCTGCCGTGATTTGGGGGTGGAACGCATGATCCACACTTCTACCAGCGAGGTCTATGGAACCGCACAACAGGTGCCTGTTGATGAGAGCCACCCTCTTCAGGGGCAGTCTCCCTATGCTGCCAGTAAAATTGGTGCCGATAAGCTGTCGGAAAGTTTCTTCTGTGCTTATGGGCTGCCGGTAATAACGATCCGCCCTTTCAACACTTTTGGACCGCGCCAGTCTGCCAGAGCGGTGATTCCGACGATAATCACGCAAGCCCTGACGTGTAATCAGATTCAGTTGGGCAATTTGGAAACGACGCGGGACTTCACCTTCGTGCAGGATACAGTTGAGGGTTTTATCAAAGCCGCTCAATCGGAAGAAGGTCTAGGATCGGTGTTCAATCTCGGTACGGGTGTTGAAATTCAAATCGGTAATCTTGCCGGAAGGATCATTCAAAAGATGGGTCGTCCGGTCCAGTTGTGCGTGGATTCACAGCGGCTGCGGCCAAAGCAATCTGAAGTTTTCCGTCTGATCTCCGACAATTCATCCGCCAGAGAAATACTTGGATGGCAGCCGCAGGTTTCGCTGGACCAGGGATTGGATCTGACGATCGAATGGATCAAAACACATCTGAATTTGTATCGCATCGGTACCTATGAATTATAGAGGGAAAAAATGAAAGCAGTCATTTTAGCCGGCGGAAAAGGGCGCCGGTTGGATCCATATACGCGGATTATTCCAAAACCTTTGATGCCAGTTGGAGAAAAACCGATTTTGGAAATACTGCTGCGACAGATGAAAGCTGCGGGGATTACCGATGTGGTACTGACCGTCAGTTACCTGGCAGATCTTGTTCGCCTGTTCTTTCAAAACGGTGAGCATCTGGGAATGCAAATTACCTATTGCTATGAAAAGACACCCTTGGGAACTTCAGGAGGAATTGCCAGTGTGGGCGGTTTGGAGGAGACATTCCTGGTTTGCAATGGTGATGTATTGACCACGCTCAACCTGAAGGACCTGATTGCTTTTCATCATGCGCAGGATGCCATTGCGACTGTTGCTTCCCACTATCGCAGCGTTCATATTGATATGGGTGTCGTCCAGTCAAATGAGGATCATCGGATCACCGGATACCTTGAAAAACCGAGTTATGAATACCTGGTAAGTATGGGTATATATGTTTTTGAACCACGTGTGCTCGATTATATCCCCAGAAATCAATATCTCGATTTTCCTGATCTGGTGCTCAAACTGTTTGATGCCGGAGAAAAGGTCAGCAGTTTCCCTTTCCAAGGCTATTGGGAAGATTTAGGTCATCCGAATGACTATGAAAGGGCGAATATGGATTTTGAAGCGATGCGCGATCAATTTCTTCCGGAAGAGTAGACTGCAAGTATTCCGTTTCTTCCCCTCGTCAATCGGCCTGGCTTGAGGAAAATATTGTTAAGTTTTTTTTCGATAAACTGAACTGAAAAGACATTTGATAATCATGTTTCCCATAAAAAGAAAAAAAATAAAGATAGCCTTTGAATCAACTTTAAAGAAATGTTATCAATGATTAAGAAAAAATTATTTAAAAATACAATCATGCTTTATCTAATGAATTTTTCCGGATATTTCTTCAGTTTAATAACTGTTCCCTATCAGACACGAGTCCTGAGCATATCCCATTTTGGCTTATTATCATTTGCTGTTGGAATTATGAACTATTTTCAATTGTTTATAAATTTTGGATTTATGCTTTCTGCAACGGAAGAAGTTTCATTGAATCGCGATAACCACAAATGTTTGAACGAGATTGTGACCAGCGTTTTCTTGGTCAGACTTGTATTAATACTTCTTTCTTTTTTATTCCTGCTCATTTTGTTACAAATCATTCCGAAATTTTCCGAATCGTCTAACATTTTTTATATTTTTTTCTTTGCAACTGCGCTTGAATCTCTTCTTCCGGTTTTTTTCTTACGAGGCATGGAAGATATGCAAACCATTGCGATGGTTACATTTCTTAGTAAAGCTTTTACAACGATCCTCATGTTTAAAATTATCCGATCAGATTCCGATTATCTATTCGTGCCATGGCTTCGTGTTGCAGGGGCTTTTATTTCCCTTTTCATTGCTTATGGAATTATTGGGAAAAAATATCAAATAAGTCTGACCCGTGTTCCATTTTTTGAGGTTTTAAAGAGGATTAAGAAATCTTCTGGTTATTTTTTTTCGCGTCTTGCAAGTTTTTTTTATCGGGGCTGCAATACGATTGTGTTGGGACTCATTTCACCGACAGCCACTTTAGCACTGTACACGTCTGTTGAAAAAATAGTAAATACAGGAATGGCTATTAGTTCACCGATCGCAGATAGTCTGTTCCCGTATATGGTACATACCAGAGATTTTAAGACAGCCTGGAAATTATTAAAAACCTTTTTTCCATTTTTATTATTTGGAGCCATAATCGGCACTGTTTATGCGGAACAAATTGTCGTTTGCATTTTTGGGTCGCGATATGCACAATCAAGCAATGTTCTGCGCGCTTTGATGCCTTTGATTGTGGTTGCTTTGCCAAATTATATTATTGCATTTCCAGTTCTTGTTCCGATGGGATTAGGAAAGCTCTCCAATTATGCTAATTTGATTGGCGCAGGATTCCATATTGTGGGACTGTTCATTTTGTACTTCCGAGGACATATTTCAATCATTTCTGTTGCTGTTTTAGCATCGATTACTGAATCAATTATTTTATTATTCCGTATTGGACTGATCATCAAATATCGTAGTCTTCTCAATACTGTTCCGTCAGGAATGGAGCTGTATTGAAAATTGGGATTATCACCATCCATTGTTCGAATAATGTTGGCGCTTCCTTACAGACTCATGCCTTATATAAAAAAATGATTGAAATAGGACATGATCCTACGATTATTGATTATCGTCCATGGTATTTTATTGATTTAATGGATGAAAAAAAAGCAATCGAACGAAAAATACTTCATAACAGGTTGAAGCTATTTTTTTTAGGGAATATTCTTAATGCGAAACATGACAAATTTATGGCTTTTGAAAGTAATTATTACCCCAGGAAAACAAAAAGATACGACACAGCAGATGACTTAATCAAGGATCCTCCAATCTTTGACGGTTATGTGTGTGGGAGCGATCAAATATGGAATCCCGGTCATATCCATTATGATGGAGCTTATTTTTTTAATTTTATAACACACCTGGAATCTGTAAAAATATCTTTTGCAGCCAGTCTTGGACAGGATCATTTAGATGAAACAGGAAAAAATTTCTTAAAAAAAATGATTACAAATCTAAATTATATTAGTGTTCGTGAGGATACGGCAGTTTCACTCTTATGCAATGAGCTGAAAATTATGAATGTCGAACAAAACATCGATCCTACCCTTTTATTTGACAGCAATTATTGGAGAACTCTCTCAACTCCTGTTCAGAACCAACAAATTGGAGACTATTTTTTATTTTATCCGTTGACACCGAATCCGATCACAGAAGGAATTATCAAGAGGATAAAAAAGAAGACAGGGCTTAAATGCGTTACCGTTTCAACGGGTCTTCGAAAGCCCGGAGGTACTGACATTCAGATTTCGTTGTTTGATCCTTTGCTATTTTTATCGTTGATTGACAACGCTAAACTTGTATTAACGAACTCATTTCATGGAGTGGTTTTTAGTTTGTTATTCAAAAAGAGATTAATTTCATATAAACGCGAAGAGAGAAATTGCCGCATCGATAGTCTTTTACGACTTCTTCATCTCAATGACATTCAGGTCACTTCAATCAATGATTATTCCCAACGGGATTGGAACCAGCTTTATGAAAAATATGATGGTATTGATCAGATTCTGGAAATCGAACGTGTTAAAGCAACACAATTTCTGACAAATGCACTGCGTAATGGAAAATATTAACCGGTTGCAAAAAGAAAAATGTACGGGTTGTTCTGCTTGTGCTGAATGTTGCCCAACCAGAAGCATTCAGATGCTTTACGATGATGAAGGGTTTCTATATCCATTTGTGAACACAACCTGTGTTAATTGTGGCAAATGCGCTCAAATATGTCCTGTTCTTTCTGATGTGGCAGCTAAAGGAAGCTATCCGGAAAATGGCTATATTTCAGTCGCCAGAGATCAACAGATTTCATTTTTAAGTGCATCGGGTGGCGGTTTTGTGGTTTTTGCCAGTTGGATTATTGAAAAAATGAATGGGATTGTATTTGGCTGTGTGATGGACAGCGATTTTCAAGTGTTTCATTGTTCTACCGAAGCGATTGAAGGACTTTCAGAAATGCAAGGCTCCAAGTACGTACAAAGTGATGTCAAGAAAACGTATACTGAGGCAAGAAATTTTCTTGAATCAGGAAGATATGTTTTATATACCGGGACACCTTGTCAAATTGCAGGATTGAAGTGTTATTTGGAAAAACCTTATCCGAATCTGTTTACTGTAGATATTATTTGTCATGGGGTGCCCAGTCCAATTGTTTTTACACGCTATATCAACTGGTTGGGTTGCCAATATCATAGAAAAATAAAATCGTATCGATTTAGAAATAAAACGATTTATGGCGGTAGTTATATTATAAAAATCGTCTTTCAAGATGGAAAGATTCTCTATAAGAATCCTATGAAAGATATTTATTACAGGAGTTTCCTGGACGGTTTATCTTTCCGGACCTCTTGCTACAACTGTCCTTTTTCTCAACCCAACCGGATCAGTGACATAACGACAGGCGATTGCAGCACTCGGTCTTTGTATTCAAAATTTCTTCCATTTCCTGCAGTATCAAGCATCATCGTCAACAATTTGAATGGCGAAACCCTGTGGGCTGCTGTATTGGATCAGTTTGATTCTATGGAAATTGATCTTGAAGAAGAAATTAAAAAGAATCGTCAGCTAAATCGCCCATGTGAATATCAAAAAGCCTGTAAAAGAAGACTTGAAATGTTAAATTCCAGCCAGTTTCAGGAAATTGCAAGAGAGATTTCTAAAAATGATTCTTTCTTAATGAAGATTTATTTTTCAATCTGTGTTTCCATTCCTCAATTATATCGAAAAAGAATCATTTTTTATTTAAAAAAATTCACATCTCGTTGGCCATCCATCATCAACCTGATCGATAAAAAGACTGGCAGTAAAAAAGAAATATCGGAATTTGTAAAAAAATAGCCAGAAACAGAACAAATAATTCTCTCCATAATTCGAATCGCTGGAAATCAGAGAATATGCCTGAAAAGAGCGTTATTTATTAGAAACTGAAAGCATGATGAAATTTCAGAAAAACAGATGCATGTTAGTTCTGGTCAGGATATAGCAGACTGGTTTGACGATGACCTTCTGTTTTTTTTGTAGAAACACAGTAGAAGGATAGGGAAAACTAAAAGCCCGGAGATAGCCCGCCTGGAAATTCACAGGTTTCCAAGCATATTTTTCCCCAGATGCAGTTGCATGGATTAAATAAGGGGGTGGCATGACGCAAGGGAATCAGTAAGGGGCAGCGGAGCGAAAAAGAATATCGTGTTGGGAAGTTGACGAATGATTACAGAAGCATGGATTTCTCTGATTCGAGTTTCCAGAAAAATTGTCTGGGCAATTTTACATAATGAGTAATTTTGATAATAAATCAGCTACTGAAACGAATAAAATTTTTACGATTAGTATCGTTCTCTATTTATTGATGCTCCCTTTGGGGACGATGTCATTGGGATCTTTCGGATCCTTGTTAAAATATATCGCGATACTTCCAATCATCATCTATCTATTGCAATACCGAAGTTTTAAATTAAGCAAAATAATCATTATCCAGTTACTCATCATTTATGCGTATATCATAAGCATGTTTTATTCGGTGGACCGGCTTGTGTCCCTGTCAAAAATTAAAACAGAAATCCTTTTTTGTATTTTGTTGATGGTCACCGGTTGTGCGAATTTCCATACTTCGGAAGTAATTCAAATCAGGAAAGGGCTTGTTTGGTCTTCCCGGATTACTTGTATTCTTTTACTTTTTTTTGGAATTTTGGAAGAAAATCGGCTGGGTCTGTCCGGAACTCTTTCAGAAGATCCGAATTATCTGAATGGATACTTGCTTTTTGGCATTGTGAGCGCAGTCCAGGTGTTTTTATCTGATCTGAAAAAAGGGAATCTGTTGATTTCCATGATGGAGATGTTTTTCTATATCTATGCTTCCATCTTGACCGGTTCTCGAGGTGGTCTGATTTCGATGATCGTCGCAGTCATATCCATCACATTTTTCGAGATACTGGATAAGAAAAACACAAAAAAGACACGTATTCTATTATCAATCATCATCATCATGATCATACTATATATCGTAGGTGGAATGATCCCACCAGAACTCGTCAACAGATTCTATTGGAACGAAATCATTGCATCAAAAGGAACTGGTCGATTGATGATCTGGGAAGAATCAGTCAAAATATTTTCAGAGTCAAATCTTTTTCATAAAATTTTTGGTTATGGAGCCGGTTCGATTTTAACCATTTTTGAAAAGCACAATTTTAAGAGGGTGGTTGCTCACAATGTCTTCATTCAACAATTATTAGAGGGAGGTTTACTCTCTTTTCTTCTGTATGGATTTTTTGTTGTTTCTTGTTTGTTAAAGGCTTATAAAAGCAAAGAGTGGTTCATATTATCCTGTTTATTCGGATTTATTGCTCTTTCATTAAGCACATCCATTGTGGCTTATAAACCATATTGGAATGCAATACTTTTTACAAATCTGATTAATAAAAAATAAATATCATAATTATTATAAAAGAATAACATACAATTAATTTTCATTTTTCTTCTTTTCTGTTTAGATATGTTACTTATATTTCCGACTTTCTATTTTTGGATAAGCTTTGTAATTTGTGGAAAAAAATATTGCACTGATCAACACAAAGAAGCCAGAATAGGTGGCAGAACATCGTTTCAATAACGAGAAGAATGACTATAATTTTTACATCTTGAAAAAAATCCTTAAAAGTAAAAAAAATATGAAAAATACATCAGTGAAAATCGAAAATAAGTACATGGAAAAGATACTTAATGTTTGGTTACCACGACGTAACAGCGATAAGGATGTGAGTCATTTGTTTGCTAAATCGATATAGATCTTTATGTTTAAGTATTGGTTAATTTCCTAAGATGTATCATGGTTTGGCTTCAGTTTAAAATTTAGGTTTCCTGTCGAAAAATAAAAATCGGCTTTCAGAATAATAGAAAGCCGATTTTTTATTTTGTGTAATGAGTTACTTACGGCGTGACTTCACAAAAGCAGTGATTCTTCGGCCAGCTTCTTCCAAGCGATCTGTAGGCGTTTGTAGAGAAATTCGGATATGATGGTTTGTTGGATCCATGTATAATTCGCCAGGGAAAACTAAAACTTTTTGTTCTTTCAATAAACTCTCACAGAATTCATATGTATCCATACCGATACTATGAACATCGGTGAACAGATAGAAGCCTGCGCGTGGTGCAATATACTTGAACCCAAGATCATCAAGAATCTTCTTCATGAAGTTAAGACGACTTCGATAAATCTCACGATATTCATCTACAGAATCTTGAGGGCCGGTATAAGCCTCAAGCGCTGCGAATTGTGTTGGCGTCGGAGCACATATGCACAGAGTGTGGGCATATTCAGTAATTTTTTCGCAGAAAGGTGCAGGGGCACATAAATAACCACATCGCCAACCTGTCATTGCATAAGCTTTTGACATACCATTCAGCGTAATTGTACGCTCTTTCATGCCGGGGATGGATGCAAAGCTGAGAAAAGGAGTTCCGTCAAATATGATATGTTCATAGATTTCGTCGCTAATAACGATTAGATCATGTTTTTTAATGACTTCAGCCAATGCACGAATCTCGTTTGGGCCATAAAAACCGACCGGATTGCCAGGATTTACGATAACGACTGCTTTTGTCTTTGGTGAAATTGCTGCTTCCAAGCGTTCCGGGGTAATAAGAAAATCTTCTTCGGCTTTGCAGGGTATAACACGAACTTTCCCACCGACCATTTCGATTGCATCATCATAGGCATTGTAACGCGGTTCACCGATTAAAACCTCATCACCGGGATCAAGAAGCGCATACATGGTCAGGAATAAGGACTCCTGTGCTCCAACCGTGACCATGATTTCATTTTTGGGATCATATTCAACGTTGTTATCACGCTTATATTTCACGGCAATTGCTTCGCGCAGCGATAATAGTCCACGAATTTCCGTATAATGTGTCTGGTTATTATCGATAGCTTTTTTTCCGGCTTCCTTGATGTGTTTAGGAGTATCCAAATCAGGATCACCTCTACCCAACAAAATAACATCATCAAGTGTAGCTGCGATAGCCATTAATTTTGTACGTGCGGTAACCTGGCCAATTTCGCCGATTTTGCTGGACATTTTTTGTTCAATAACAGTTTTTCCCATGAATCATTCCTTTTTCAATTTTTTGGTGGATATTCTATCTGTTTTTTTCCGCAACTTTATGGAGGATAATGACTTCGGTTGATTCATCCGATTTCCTGTCTCCAAAATCTAAGTGTTTTGGGACTATGTTATTCCCCGAAAAAATTATAGTGTTTTTGAAAAACTTGTCAAACCTTCATACAGGTATTTAGTAGGAATTACACTAGGCTTGAAAAAGTAGTGTGTGATCGATATTTTGGCTTGAAAGCAAAAAAGCCAATATCGGAATTAAAGTCAATAGTCATAGGTAAGACAGGCGGAATGTTATAGTTGACGAGTGACATAATGCATAAAACCGAAAGTATAATTGCAAATCTTTTTTTGAAAAACCATACCTGCGCATAAAGTTGGAGGTTTGGTATACTCAAAAACCATTACTATTTTATTAATCAATCTCTTTCAGTTTTCTATTTAAATATTTATTTGGATTAAATAAAAATTTGTAAAAAAATTCGAAAATTGATATTCTGTAAATATTAGGAGAAAAAAATGCCGGAATTACCAGAGTGGAAATACCAGACGATTATTAAACCGATTATTGAATATCCTGTTGTCAATGTGGCATTACATGGGCGTATTTTGACTTGTGTTGGTGATGAAATTATTGATAATGGGTATGTTGAGCTTGAAAATGGGAAGATAAAAACTGTTACAAAAGACAAATATTCGCTCAGCAAAGGAGTTCGTGTTTTTGAAACAGAAGGAACTATTATCCCCGGATTATATAATAACCATGCACATTTGGGGTGGGATGGTGTCCATGACCTGGCAACGCAATCTATTCACGATCGACCGGAAATTGGTGCTTACAAAGCATGTGCGAATATGATGTTGAGCTTACGTGCCGGAGTCACTACGGTTCGTGATTTGGGTGTAAATGCTGTAAATATCTATGCAAAACAAGCAGTTGAACAGGGAATTATTCCCGGACCACGACTCCGAATCGCCGGGCGCGCAATCGTAATGACGGGCGGACATACATATTGGGCTTGTCGCCAGGCGAGCGGGCCTGATGAAATGCGGCGGGCGGTTCGGGAACAAATCATGGATGGTGCCGATTTGATTAAGCTTATGGCTTCTCATGATACGCTTGAATACACAGATGAAGAACTTCATGCATTAATTGATGAAGCACATCGTCATAAGCTTCAAGTGACTGCACATGCCACTACGAACGAAGGTATTGCCCGGATGGCGTTATTCGGAGCCGATGTGATTGAACATGGCGGAGATATGACAGATGAAACCATTCAGATCCTTCTCGAGAAGAAGCTTCCGATTGTAGCGACGTATGCGGTGATGATTGTTCAAGGCGATCCAGATATTGCGCCAAAATACCATATTCAACCCTGGCGAATCGAAGCGCGTCAGAAACAACGAAAAGATGGATCAAGATTTGATGGCGTTGTTCGAGCTGCAAAAGCCGGTGTTCCGATTGCATTTGGGACAGATGCTGGAAGCCCGGCAGTACAACATGATGTGATTGTCCCTGAAATGAAATTTGGTGTGGAATTAGGTTTATATACTGACAATTATGGCGCAATACGCTCTGCAACGAGCGTTTCAGCACAGATAAATAATCAAATGGATATCCTGGGGACTGTTGAAGAAGGTAAACTGGCTGATTTAGTTGTTGTCCACGGAAATCCGCTTGAGGATTTAGATAACTTGAAACGTGTTCGACTCACATTTGTTGGCGGCAGATGTTTATATCAAGAAGGAATTTTGTCTTGAAAAACTGAAATATTGTGGAAAAATTGGCTGAAATCATTACGCCAATTATAAGTAATCAATCAAAGGAGAAAAATATGAAAAGATTTCCTGTAGTTTTTTGTCTGGTTCTTGCTCTCTTTATGAGCGTGTCTTTTGCTGTTTGTGCACAAGACTATGATCCGGATGCATCAATTGTCTTTACAACGGATGACATTCCTTCTACATTGGATCCAATGTGGTCGTCTGCGTTGAATGCTGATGGCGCCTTCCGAAACATTTTTGATACCATGTTTATCCAGGATCCTGCCACAATGCTGCTTCAGCCTCATGTAATTAAAGAATATAGTTGTGATGAGAGTGGTTTGGTTTGGACCTTTATTATTCGTGATGATGTTGTTACACAAGCTGGTGAAAAAATCACGGCTGAAGATCTTGTTTATTCTTTTGAACGCATCTATGATGTTGAGATTGCCATCCCTGGTTCATTCATGTCCTTCCTTAGCTCTCAGATTGAATATGATAAGTCAGAAATCATTGATGACTATACTTGGAAACTTTATACAAAGAGCCCAACCCCGGGTCTTCCCTATGTTCTTGCAGGGGTTTATGTTATGGATAAATCCTTCTACGAAGCGCTTCCTTCAAAAGAAGCTGCTCGTGAAAAGATAATGGGAACGGGGCCTTACTATGTTTCAGAGTATGTACTTGACGATCATATTACTCTAGAGCGCTTTGATGATTACTGGATGGGCCCTCAGAAGATTAAGACCATCACTTTCCGTGAAATAAAAGATGTCGATACACGCCTCTTTGAATTGGAAACCGGTGGCGTTGATGCAGTAAAAGACTTCAGCCCATCACGCATTGAAGAAATTGATGCATGGGATAACGTCAAGATTATTCATAAGAGCGGTGGTTGCCGCTATTTCATTGGTTTCAATCATGAAAATCCGAAATGGCAAAACAAGAATATCCGCCAGGCTTTGAACTTTGCTGTTGATTGGAATTCCATCAATGAGGCTTTGTTTGCCAATGGTTCACCGCGTCTTGAAATCGATGTCAATCCGCCATGGAACGATC
Organism: Flexilinea sp.; assembly: GCA_026645735.1. Taxonomy (GTDB): domain Bacteria; phylum Chloroflexota; class Anaerolineae; order Anaerolineales; family Anaerolineaceae; genus Flexilinea. The sequence goes on along the minus strand of JAPKMT010000002.1, from coordinate 27,138 downwards.
CTTCAATTATTGCCTATCAGTATGACCCTGAAAAGGCTAAAAGCCTTATCGAAGGTGAAGGCTACACATTGAATGCGGACAATTATTATGAAAAAGATGGGGAAGTATTGGGGGGAAGCGCGTATTTCTCCTATCCGCAAACCAGCGTCTACACAGAAATGATTTTCGCGATAGCCGACCAGTATCGGAAGCAAGGGATTCTCTTAGAACCTGTTTATCAGGAATCCAATAATTACACAACGAAACTGGCAAACATGGAATGGGATGACTTCTTCTACAAGCGTGATTGTTCAACCTTTGATGGTTTGGGCGATATTGCTCACTTGGCTGCAGGCAACACATCAAACTATGGCCGTTGGAATGATGCAAAGTGGATGGAACTCTACAAGGCTTTTCGTACCGAAATGGATGCTGCTAAAGCAAAAGAGATTTTCTACGAATTGCAACAGTACAACTACGAAGAGGCTCCAATTGTTTTCCTGACCCGTTCACTCGAACTGTGGGCATTGAATGAGAAACTGGTTTGGGAACCGAGCCCGGATGGTCGTTGCAATTTCCGTGGGGCATATGTCCTTAAATAAAAAGTTGTGTATATTTCAGATACTGAAATAACGTTAAATTCTCCTGGGAAATTTTAGTTCCCAGGAGAATTTGAAAAAATGATTTCCGATCAGAAATATGGCTCTGATTAGCAAAATGAATTATTGGAAAGGAAAGAACGGTTGGACTATATAATTCGAAGACTACTCCAATCGATTATCGTTGTTTTTGGCGTGACGATTGTCTCATTTGGCTTTCAATTCTTGTCTGGTGATCCTACATATGCAATCATCGGTGAGGCACAGGGAATGACGCAGGAGCAAGTGGATGCTTTTCGTCATACGATGGGATTTGATCGACCCGTTCCGATCCAATACCTGGATTGGTTATCAAAAGCATTTAAAGGTGATTTAGGAAAATCGATTTATTACAGTAAGCCCAATACTGAAATTATTTCGCAACGTTTTCCCGCAACAGTTGAAATTGCTATTTTTGCATTGGTTTTATCCTTATTAATCGCAATTCCATTGGGTATTGTGGCGGCAACGCACCGAAATTCATTTTGGGATCGAATCAGTATGGTTATTGCTCTGATTGGACAATCCCTTCCTACTTTTTGGGTTGGCTTGATGAGTATCTTGGTTTTTTCTGTTTGGTTGAAATGGCTTCCGGTCTCTGGGAGAGGAACATTTCGACAATTGATTTTACCTTCAGTTACCTTATCACTTTATCCGCTGGCTCGGAACACAAGAATGATCCGATCGACATTACTTGAGGTTCTGGGAGAAGATTTTATTCGGACTGCTCGGGCAAAAGGTCTTAAACCAGGAGCTGTTCTATTACGTCATGCTTTAAGAAATGCGTTAATCCCTGTAATTACCTTGATAGCCATAGATTTTGGAAGTTTATTAGGCGGTGCGATGGTTGTTGAAACAATTTTTGCATGGCCGGGCATGGGAACCTTGACTGTAAATTCAATTTTTGCAAAAGATCTCCCGCTTGTTCAGGCGTGTGTTGTATTTCTTGCAGTAATTTTCGTTGCTATTAATTTTATAGTTGATTTTGTTTATGTTGTGCTTGATCCTCGTGTAAGACTTAGGTAAAGATGCGTATGAATATGAAATCTAATCATCAAGCAGTTCAGTCAAAAAATATTCGAATGTGGAGCAGAGTCGTTTATGATTTTAAACGTTCTCCGCAAGCCATCATTAGCTTAGCTTTTCTTATATTTCTTGTATTAGTAGCGGTTTTTGCTCCATTGATAGCAACAAATGATCCCATTAATACTAACCTAAGTCTGAGACTTCGTCCTCCATTTGGTTTTGATAAATATGAACCGAGTTTTTTCTTTGGGACAGATGCTTTAGGCAGAGATGTGTTTTCTCGTATGGTTTTTGGCACCAGGGTTTCACTATTAGTTGGATTTTCTGTAGTACTTATTTCAGGAACGCTTGGTACGGTATTGGGTCTTTTAGCTGGTTATTTCGGTGGAAAAACTGATGACATCATAATGCGTTTGGCTGATATTCAACTAGCTTTTCCTTTTATGTTACTGATGCTTGCTGTTTTAGCAGTGATTGGTGCCGGATTATGGAATCTGATAATGGTTCTAGGAATAACGAATTGGGTGAGTTATGCTCGTGTAGTGCGGGGACAGGTTCTTTCAATTCGTGAAAAGGAATTTGTTGATGCAGCGAGAGAAATTGGTGCACCGCATAAGCATATCATTTTTAAACATATCCTACCGAATGTTTTGAGTTCGATCATTGTCATTGCATCATTTTCTGTGGCAAGCGCAATCATTTCCGAAGCTACTCTCAGTTTCCTTGGACTTGGTGTACCGGCGTCCGTCCCTACGTGGGGAACAATTTTGTCAGAAGGTCGCTCCTACATCACAAGAGGTTGGTGGCTGATGATACTTCCCGGCTCTGCAATTGCACTGACAGTACTTTCGATCAACATTCTTGGCGATTGGCTGCGTGATATTATCGACCCGCGGATGCAAATAGATTGAACAAGAGGTGACGATGAGTATGAAAGTATTACAGTTAGGAATGGGCGTTCGCGGGGAGCAATGGGCTGCAGTGGTTCGTGCCTATCCAGGAATCGAAATGAGCGGTTATGTGGAAACAAATCTTCTTTTGGCGGAGAGACAACTTGCCAAATGGAATGAACAGAATATTCCCTGTTTCATAGATTTGGATGAAGCTTTAATTAAAGTCAAACCTGACCTTGTCATTATTGCTACTCCTCCCGAATTTCACTTGGAACAATGCCGTAAAGTTTTTAAACATGGAATTCATGTGATTTGCGAAAAACCGTTAACCGAGTCTTATGACGAGTCTATTGAGATTGTACGTTTGGCTGAAAAAGCAAGTGCCTTTTTAGGCGTTAGTATGCAATTTCGATATCTGAATGTTTCGCAAACTTTTCGTCGACTAATTACTGATGGAACGATGGGAAGACCTTCTTTCAGTGTTTTCCTTTATGAACGTAACCGAGATGCACGACGTCGAGATCTTAATAAATACCCAATCGCCATGGAACAACCAATGTTGCTTGAGCAGTCTGTACATCACTTCGACTTAATGCGTTATTGTTACAATGATGAAATTAAGGCAGTACGTTGCGATACTTGGCGTCCAGAATGGAGTACTTATAATGATGATCCGTGTGTAGCGGCTTTATTTGAGTTTGAGCATGGGCTTCACCTTAATTATCATGGAACTTGGACCACTGCATGGAATGTCCCATATTTTTCCTGGCGAACAGATTGTACTAATGGCGTCCTACTACAAAAAGAGTTACATAGTGATCTCTATCGGACCTTCTACACGCCAGATTTGGCGATTCGTCTTGAACGTGCATCTTGGATGATTGATAATGAAAAACGTTTTGAACCACTTATTGAAATTCCTGTTGATCCTGACGTGGCTTTTCATGATGATACTTACCGGCTTTTGGATCATTTTATAAATGCTATAAATGGAAAATGTGAACTTGAAACATCAGGAGTTGACCATCTGAAAACGCTTGGGGTTACTTTGGCCTGTGTCAAATCTTCGAAAACTGGACAACGTGTTGTGATGGATGACTTTTATAAGAAGAATGGAATCCCTACTAAATGGCTCTAAATCTTACCGATTAGTGCAGATTTATTTTTGTAGTTTCTGCGCTTTTTTGTTTTAGAAAAAAATAAAAATGCAGTAAAGGAAAAATAATAATGATCAAAATATTTTTTGCAGATCAGGGAATTCGGGACGGTCAAAAATCGGCATTAGTAAAACAGCTGCCAGAAGGTTGGGAGATTACGTCAGAGTTGGAAGGTACGACTGTGATTATTACTGCCAGCGTTGATGTGACTGAAGAGATGATCCAAAAAGCAACATCCTCATTAAAAGCTATTATAAAAATTCAACCTGGAAAAGCGGATATTGCAGAAACGAATGTATCGATATTCACCATTTATGATACTGGTGCCACAGCAGTAGCTGAGCATGCTATGGCTTTAATGTTGATGCTTGGTCGCCAGATGCTTTTTGCTGCCGATAAAACAAAAAGACAGGAATGGGCAAAAGGAAAGGAAACACCAGTATTTACAGATCAGAAAAACTATACCTATAATTGGATCGGTTTGCCAAAATCAGGGCAACTTCACGGTAAAAAGGTTGGAATTGTTGGATTCGGATTTATTGGCCAAGACCTTGCGAAACGCTTGAATGCCTTTAACGCAAAGGTCCTTTATTATGATTTGATGCGCAAACCGAAGGAAATAGAGGAAAAATATCATGCGACTTATATGCCGCTTGAGCAATTGCTGGGAGAAGCTGATTTTGTTACGCTTCATCTGCGTTTTGCTGAAGGGGAAAATGAGAAGATGTTCAATAAAGAAAAATTTGCCTTAATGAAGTCTACCGCCTATTTTATTAATACCTCTCGTGGTCGAATGGTTGATGAAGCTGATTTGGCAGAAGCTATCCGGACGCATAAAATTGCTGGAGCTGGCTTGGATGTGTTTGAATACGAACCTTTAAAACCTGATTCTGCATTGCTTCCCTTGGCTGGATACAACTTGATTCTTACGCCTCATATCGCGGGGACTTTTATGGAAGAAGCATGGGAAGAATCTTCAAAAGAAATTATCGAAGATATCGCTTCAATTTTGGCATAATCAGAGGAAAAAATTGTGAGTAAAGAAATTGCATCTGAATTAAAGCAAGTATTTGATTGGATCGACAAGAATCAGGAAGAGTTCATTGCCGATTTACAGACACTAGTTCAACAACCAAGTGTTTCTGCTCAAAACCTTGGTTTATTTGAGTGTGCCGATCTGCTGCAAAAAATGATGAAAAATGATGGATTACCGTGTGATAAATATGAATTGCCTGGCGGTCCACCAGTGATACTTGGAGATGTTCCAAGCTCGAAAAATCCTAAAAAACTTATGTGCTATGCGCATTATGATGTTCAACCACCTGAACCCCTCGACAAGTGGATTTTTCCACCATTCAGCGCAACAAGATCGGAAGGTAGGATTTGGGGACGTGGAGCAACGGATAATAAAAGCGGCGTACTATCATTTATGAAAGCTGTCAAAGCGTGGAAGGCTATAGCGGATGACTTACCGGTAAGCATAAAATTTATGTTTGAAGGCGAAGAGGAAGTCGGATCAACACATCTTGGTCCATTTGTTCGTGATAACCCAGATCTGTTTCGTTGCGACGCGGCACATTGTCTTGATGGTGGCATGAACCTTAGCGTACCGGTTCCAGAAATTGACTTAGGCCTAAAAAGTATTCTGTACGTGGAACTAATAGCTCATGGTGCAAAGTCGGACGTTCACAGTCTGAATGCGCCATTAGTTCCACAACCCGCTTGGGAATTGGTTCGCGCGTTAAATACGCTGGTTGATGAAAATCGACATATTCTGATCGAAGGTTGGTATGATGGATTGTGGCAACTTGGCGAAGAAGAAATCGCTCAACTTAAAGATAAGGTTTGTCGTGTTGATGTTGACGCGATGAAAGAAGATTTTGGGATTAAAGAATTTGCCTTGGGACGTGACAATTTTGAAGCGATGAAAGCCCGTTCCTATGAGCCGACCTGCAATATCGCGGGACTTACAGCCGGTTATCAGGGACCTGGTGATAAAACAATTGTTCCGTGTGAAGCAAGCGCGAAAATTGATTTTCGTCTACCTCCATTAATTGATGCCTCAAAAGCTTTAGGGAAACTCAAGAAACATTTGGCGGAGCATGGCTTTTCTGATATTGAAGTTCGTTCTGTCCTTGGTGACGATATTGAACCACCGTATAAAATTAGCGTGAAAGAGGACATAAGTCAGGCTGTTATTGAGGCTGCAGAACTGGTTTATGGTTACCCACCAATCGTTAATGGAGTTAGTGCTGAAGGTACCATTCTTCGTCATGTTTGGATGCCGACTGTGTTAACTGGTTTTGCACAACCAGATTGTAATCTTCATGCGCCAAATGAAAGTGTTTCGATTTCTACATATATTCAAGGAATCAAATTTGCGGCTGCAATCATGTGGGCGTACGGGAAGATGTAGGTTTCACAGGAAAAGGGACGATGGACAAATTATTAGATGTTAAAGGACTAGAAACGCAATTTCGTACCAGAGAAGGTGTCGTTCATGCAGTTAATGGAATTTCTTTCTTTCTTAGAAAAGGTGAAACATTGGGCGTTGTTGGGGAAAGTGGATGTGGCAAAAGCGTCTCTATGATGTCAATGCTTCGATTGATCCCTGATCCGCCGGGAAAAGTTGTTGCTGGAGAAGTCCTTTTCTGCGGACAAGATTTACTTAAGATTAGTGATGATAATATTCGGAAAATTCGCGGGTCAAAAATCAGCTTTGTATTCCAAGATCCGATGACTTCATTCAATCCGGTTCTTACAATCGGGGAACAAGTTGCAGAACCATATCGTGTTCATTTTGGCGCGAGTAAGTCTGAAGGGCTTGAACGGGCGATTAAATATCTTGACTTGGTTGGTATTCCAAATGCGCGCGAAAGAGTTAATGATTACCCACATCAGTTTTCTGGCGGCATGCGTCAGCGTGTAATGATTGCAATGGGATTGATTTGTGAACCACAGATCTTGATTGCTGATGAACCTACAACAGCCTTGGATGTTACGATTCAAGCTCAGATTGTTGATCTGGTGAATCGTTTACAGGCCGAATTGGGAATGACAATCATTTGGATTACGCATGATTTAGGTATTATTGCTGGTTTGGCTGATCGAGTCAATGTGATGTATGGGGGTTTCATCATCGAAACTGCTCCGGTGAAAGAGCTTTATAAAAATCCAATGCACCCTTATACAATTGGATTGCTTGGAAGCCTCCCACGCATGAATGAAACGGCATATCGTCGCCTGACTTCGATTGAAGGTCTGCCTCCTGTTTTATTAGAAACGCCGCATTATTGTCCATTCGAATCCCGATGTCAATATGCCATTGAAAAATGCCGTCAAGAAAATCCTTTATTAAGGGCTGAAGAATGTGAAGAACACCATGTTGCCTGTTGGATCAACACCAAAACCAGAAAGGAATATTGATGGCCCAGAAAAAAATATTGTTGAAAGTTGACAATTTGGTTAAGGAATTCCCATTTAGCAAGGGCGTTTTATTTTCCAAAAAAACTGGTGTGGTCCATGCGGTAGATGGGATTAGTTTCAACATCTACGATGGTGAAACACTTGGTTTGGTGGGTGAATCAGGATGCGGAAAATCCACAACCGGCAGAACAATCGTACAACTCCATAAAGCGACTCGCGGATCCGTTTACTATAATGGTGAAGACCTGACAAAGTTGTCCGGTGAAAAACTTCGTCTTATGCGTCGTAATATTCAGATGATTTTTCAGGACCCATATGCGAGTCTTAATCCTCGGATGACAATTGGTCAAATTATTAGTGAACCTATGGAAATTCATCGTACATATGTGGGAAAAGAACAGCAAGATCGGGTGCGAGATTTACTCGCATTAGTAGGTTTGAATCATGCATTTATCAATCGTTATCCGCACGAGTTTTCAGGAGGCCAACGACAGAGAGTCGGTGTTGCGCGCGCACTTGCTCTGGATCCTAAACTCATTGTTTGCGATGAACCGATCTCTGCGCTTGATGTTTCAATCCAAGCACAGGTGATAAACTTGTTGGAAGATCTTCAAGATCAAATAGGATTGACATATCTTTTTATTGCCCACGATTTATCTATGGTACGCCACATTAGTGATCGAATTGCAGTTATGTATTTAGGCGTGATCATGGAATTAGCTAACAGTAATGAACTTTATTCAAATCCTCTTCATCCATATTCAAAGGCTTTATTATCTGCGGTTCCTTTCCCGGATCCGTTCATTGAGGAGAACCGAAAAAGAATTATCCTTGAAGGGGATGTACCATCTCCTATCAATCCTCCCTCTGGCTGCCGATTTAGAACGAGATGTACTTATGCAAAAGAGATTTGTGCACAAGAAATTCCTGAATTTAGGGAAGTGGATCCCGAACATTTTGTAGCTTGCCATCTCGCCTAAAGGTATAAATTTTACGAATCATTTATACTCGTAAAGCAGTAACTTAAACAAAACGGATACTTTCTTTTGTGGAAGTATCCGTTATATATTGAAATAAAAAAATCCAATTAGAAAGTAAAAAAATGTACTGCCAGAAAAGCTTCGCTTACCAGGAACCAGGAAAACGCATGATTCCGCTATGAAGTAACTGAATATCATTGATTGAGGGAATGCTTACATTTATTAATACAGGATGTAATAAATAGAGCCAGGGAGGATTTTTCCCGAGATACTCTAAAACTGTTGCGTATTTTCTTTCTCTTGTTGTAATATCTGGTTCTGTATTAGCCATCTTAATTAATTGATCACATGTTGAATCTTCAATGGATTGCCAACTGGCGCCTCTTTCTTCAGATGAAATGCAGTCTGAAAGAGTCCTAAAAGTGCTATGCGGAAGCGCATTTGCTATTGCGATATCACCAATATCTTTTCGAGCGATATCTAAAGCGTATTGAAGTCGATTTGGCTGAACATCTACGTGTGCTTTAATTCCGATTGAAGCTAGCTGATCTTTAATGAAGTATGCTATTTTATCGCCATTTATTGGTGTATTAGTTGGTGCTCTGATTACCAGTTCATCCGGCATATTAACATTACTAAACAGACGTTTTGCTTCGTCTGGATCATATGCGATTGGTTTAATCGAACTTTCAAAACCACAATGAAAAGGGCTTACAACTGTGGCAGCGCGAATTCCATTCCCTTGAAAAATCTCGTCAATCATTTTGGATGTGTTGATTGCCATATTGATTGCACGTCTGGCATCAGGATAGCAGAATGGTTCTTTCTTCCCATTTAATAGCCCAATAATTGACAAAGCACTGATTGTCCGAAACCAATTATAGCCTTCTATAACAGGTATATGATCCAAATTTTGTATGTCGGTTGCGTAATCAATAATTCCATTTTTTAGAGCATCTAATCGTTCTCCTGCATCAGGAATTACTTTATAAGAAATTTCTTTGTATGCGGAAAATCGCTTTGTATCACCAATTTTTTTTAGACGTAAAGAACGCCTGGGAACATAATCGACGAATTCATAATCACCAGTGCCGATTACAAATTCACCAGATCGATTTGCTTTCGATATTAGAATTTCGCTAAGGTAATCAGAGATATCGCCGTTAGGTTCTTCACTGACTGCCTCAATTGTTTGCCGATCAATAAGATTAAATTCAACCTTTCGTAAATAGCTAGGCAGTGGACTCGGCATGCCCATCTCATCGACTTGAGTCTTGGCTGTTTCGATACTTGCAAGTACATCCATTGATGTGCACGGTGAATTATCATGGAATGTAGCTTTTGGACGTAAACTAAAAACCCAACGTTTGCCGTGGTCATATACTTGCCAACTTTTTGCTAGTGCTGGCCAAATTTTTCCATCAAAAGATCGGGTAAGCGGTTCTGCAAATAGGTTTAAAACGCTAAGAGTATTCCAATTGCTTGTGTGGGTCCAAGGTAAAATATTTTTATAATATGGGATTCCAATTCGAATAGTATTTTGCATCAAGCACCTTGAGATCATTATAATCTATAAAAAAGTCGACGTCTTGAAACACAGCGATTCGAAACACATGTTTGTATTTCGAATCGCTACTTGAAAAAGATACGCCGTACAATTTATTACAAAATACTCTAAGATTTATCCCAGAGTGGTACGAAATGCGCCACTTTGAGATAAATCGGTACTTCAATTAGTGATGATTTGATCTCTTCAACTTCTGTCTCCTTTTTCCTGCACACGAGCAAACTCTTCGAAGAAACAAATAATCGTCTTTGTCCCTTTGAGATAGAAATCTATACTGATGAATTCATTGGGAGCATGCGCGCGTTCTCCTAGTGGCCCAAATCCTGTAAACACTTGAGGAATATTCAGAATTTCTTCAAATGTATCGCCCGGACCTGAACCGGGGAATGTGACCATGACAGAAGGTGGAGTTCCAAAGCCATTTTCAATGGCTTTTCTAAGCGCCAGCGCTGCTGGATGATCAACAGGGCTGCGGAACCAACGGCTTCCACCAGTATAAACGACTTCAATATCATGAAATCCTCGTCGATCAAGATGTCTCCTGAGTAAATCAACGATTTGCTCAGATGTCTGACCTGGAACAGTGCGAAAATCGATCTTCACACTACATTTTTCTGGAATGATGGTTTTTCGACCTTCTCCGATATAACCACCCTTAATACCTTGGATGTTGCATGTAGGCTCAAAATATAAGCGTTTAAGAGCTTTTATTCCTGTAACGCCACCAAGATATTCGCTTTGTCCACTCTCTATTAACCAATCATCGCCATTCCAGTATTCATCCATCATTTCGATGATTTTATGTTCTTCAGGAGTGTTTTCACGAATAGTGTCATAAAAATTATCGATCAGGATTTTTTCATTCTGATCTTTGATTGTTGACAACGCCCAAACAAGACGCCATGCGGGATTGACAATCAAAGGTGCATACATTGAATGAAATTCCCGATTGATTTTGCAGACCAGCTCTACACCACAATTTCCCTTTTCTCCAGTAACAACTTTCGGTCGTCCGATTTTCCCATCTGGTTGTACAGCATCATCGATTCCAAGCAAAGCATCTGCCTTTAAAAGATCCTTGTGATCTATTAAAAACTTGGGCAAGCTGGGACTGGAGACTTCTTCTTCACCTTCAATTAAAAAGATAGCATTGACTGGAAACTCTTTGCCACATGCTTTAAAAGAACGAACTGCGTTAATAGCGCACATGATATTCCCTTTGTCATCAATTGCGCCACGTGAGAAAATTTTACCATCGACAATCTCTGCACCGAATGGATCATGTTCCCATAACTCAACAGGATCAGGTGGTTGAACATCATAATGTCCATAAACCAAAATTGTCTTGTCACTTTTACCTTGAATCGTACCTATCAAAATTGGTGATCCATCAGTCCTATAAAGATTGGTCTCTATTCCAGCATCTTGCATTATTCTCATCATCAACTGAGCACATTCTTCAATTCCTGTATTAGTTGAAGCGATACTAGGTTGACGCAACAGTGACTGAAGGATAGAAATCAGTTTATTCTGATTCTGATCGACCCACTGAAATAGTTTTTCTTCCATAAATGGTTTTCTTCTCCTTTGGAATTGGTTTTATATCTTATTATTGAGTGAAGCATTACAAACAACCAGATTATATAGTATTCATTTATTTGCCTTTCGTCAACATCCAGCCATGGTCGTTTTGGTGGCATTCTTTAACTAATTACTCAACCAAACCAGTAATAGGGAAACAACCTAAACAAAAAACCGCGACAATTAATGTAAAAGTAATAGTCAAAAAAGGTAATTAGTTATGGTCAAAGCATGATATTCGTTTTTTATAGTCATGTTAGATTACTGTCTGAAGCTGCTTTATCTTCATTTACAATTACTCTGAAGTCTAGGAATATTAATATTTATGGAGATGTCTATGATTACTAAGTTAAACCACATTGGACTTGCGGTTGAAAATTTGGATAATGCGATTTCTACTTATACTAAAGTTTTTGGGTATATTGCTACTGATATTCGGAACGATCAAGAAAATGGAATGCAGTCTGATGCTCGAATAATGATGCCAAATCAAACTTGGCTTCATTTGATCGAAAGCCGTGATAGCAATTCCTTTGTCAGCCAATACTTACAAAAGCATGGTGAGGGATTGGAGCATGCTGCGCTTGAGACAGATGACATCAACTCCGAAATTGATCACCTTAATTCCCTTGGTGTGAGTGTTTATAAAAATCAAATATTTGAAACAACAGAAGGCAAACATGCTTATGTTCTGGCTCAAGACGGAATTGGTTTCAACGTAGAACTAATTCAACCTTCAAAAAACGCGTTTTGCTGGGATCCAAATAAAATTTCCAACCCAAATTTAAAAGGTTTACAGCACATTGGTGTTGCAGTCACTAACGTCAAAGAATCTACTGCTAAATTCCGTGATCTTTTCCGAATTAAAGCGGGTGGTTTGCGAACCGATCAACATTACGGAACGCAACTTGATATGATGATTGAACCAGGTAATGATCGACTTTGGTTTCATCTTGTGGAAAGTACAGATCCGGAAAATCGCGTTACACAATATATGGCGAAACACGGCGAAGGTCTTGAACACTTGGCTATTGAAATTGATGATATTCGTCGTGCGATCAAGACAGTTAAAAAAGCAGGTGTACCTCTTTTTATGCACAAGATTTTCCTTGATCGCGATGATGGTTTTGAAGCGTTCGTTTACCCAGAGTATAACCACGGTGTTACTGTTGAATTAATTGAACCCTATATCACAAGCCGTGGCTACCGATACAAGTGTGAAGATTTTTAATCCTGAGGAATCAAGATGTAACAAAAAATCGTCTGCACTTCAATAATATAGGCTATGTGTAGTTTGATCATAGAAAATTTGAATAAGGAAATGATGAAAATACTGGTTCTAAATCCGAATACATCAGAGATTGTAACAGCGAAGGTTGCTTCTGTTATAGAAAAAATTGCAAGGCCTGAAACGATTACTGTTGTTAAGAGTGTCGCCCATGGCCCTGAATCGTTGGAATCATTTCATGATGAAGCACTTGCCGCGCCATATATTATTGAGGCGATAAAAGCGGCACAAAGTGAAGATTTCGATGCAATAATTCTTGCAGCATTCTGTGATCCAGCAATAGAGGCAGCAAAAGAAATATCCACAATACCTGTTTTTGGATCAGAAGAATGTGCTTTTTCTGTTTCCCTGCTTTTCGGTAATAAATTTGGCATCATTACAGAGAAGAGACATAAAGAAGCAGTTAAAGCGCGTGAAGTTCGTAAACATGGTCTGGAATCAAGGTTTGCAGGGGTTCGTGCATTGGGTATGGGTGTTATCGAGATTGCCAATGATCCAGCGAAAGTTAAAGAACGAGGGATCGAAGTAGCGAAAAACCTGATTAGCATGGGAGCAGAAGTCATTATCATGGGTTGTGCTTCAATGGCGGGTTATGCGGCGGATTTGGAAAGAGAATTAGGTGTTCCCATTATCGATCCCACCGTTGTAACTTTTAAACTGGTAGAAGGTCTTGTTGAAACCGGTTTGACTCAATCAAAAATCGGATTGTATTCAATGCCTGTGGAACAGAAGATAAATTGAAAGGCTGATAATTACGATGCAGGTTTTAGTAACTGGTGCAAACGGATTTGTTGGAATAAACATTGTTAAGCAGTTGTTGCTTACTGGCTATGATGTTGTTTGTACCTATCGATCTAATTTTGATCAAGTTTCAAAAGATTTTTTGGGTGGTTTGGGTCCCTCACTCCGGATTGAAAAATTGGATGTTACGGATTCATCTGAAATTAACAAATTGTTAGAAGAAAATAACATCACTCAAATCATCCATGCAGCAGGATTGACGCCTTCTCAATCGGAAGAGAAAAGTCAGCCTTGTCGAATTATGGACATTAATCTGATGGGAACGGTACGAATTGTTACCGCTGCCATCGAACATAATATCCAGCGTGTGATTTATGTTGGTTCAGATGGAATGTATGGGCCGGTTTCTTCTGTTCAAGAAATTGTCAGTGAGGAACATCCTGCTGAGTTAAAAAACCTTTATGGAATAGCCAAAAGTGGAAGCGAAGCTTTTTGTCGTAGAATGCAAAACCTTACCGGAATTGAAACTTGTTCAGGACGCGTATGCGCAGCGTATGGCCCGATGGAGCGTCCGACGACTTCACGAGCACATATGTCGGCGATTCATATAATGGCGGACGCTGTTCTTAAAGGAAAAATTCTACGAGTCAGAGGTCTTGAAATAGGTCGAAATTGGACCTATATAGATGATATTGCCTGTGCTTTTGTGGCATTGTCTAAAGCAAAAAAACTTACTTATCCAGCATATAACTTATCCTATGGTGCTGTATATTCGCTGAAGGAAGTTTTAGATGTTTTCTTGAAAGTTGAACCAAGCTTTCGATACCAAGTCGTTTCTGAAAATGAAGCGGCCGATATTGCTTATGATGTGAATCAACAACGAGGAATTTTAGATATTTCTCATCTACGAAATGACACGGGTTATCAACCCCTCTATGATCTCGAAAGTGGGATACGGAAATATCTGACCTGGTTGAGATCAAAATAAATTATCCTATATCAAAAAGGAGATAGAGGAAATGCCAGAACCAGTTGCTTGGAAATTTAAGAAAGTCCTAAAGCCGATCATAGATTTAGAGAAGGAACATGTCATATTAAAAGGGCGTATCCTTACCTGTGTCGGTAATGAAGTTATTGAAAATGGTTTTGTTGAATTTAAAGATTCAAAAATTACTCGTGTAGGAAAACAATCTGAAATGGGAAATGTTGAAGGTACCCATGAAATTGAAGTTCCTAACGGGACTATTATGCCTGCCCTTTTTAACAATCATGCTCATCTTTCATGGGATGGAATTCACGATTTAGCTGATCAGTCAATGAATGATAGTCCTGAAATTAATGCATATAAAGCTTGTGCAAATATGTTGTTGAGCCTACGTTCAGGTATTACAACCGTTCGCGATCTTGGTGTGAATAAAGCAAATATTACAACCAAAGAAGCAGTTGAGCAAGGTATTTTCCCTGGACCGCGATTGTTGATTACCGGAGAATCGATCGTTCAAACTGGCGGACATACTTATTGGGTTTGCCGAGAAGCTTCTGGTGCCGATGAGATGCGTCGTGCTGTACGTGATCAGGTTCGTAGCGGAGCTGATCTGATAAAAATCATGGCATGTCATGATCGCCTTGAGTTTACCGATGCTGAACTCGATGCTGTTATTGATGAAGCACATCGTAATGGACTTCCAATCACTGCCCATGCAACATTTGATGCAGCTATCAATCGAGTTGCGAAATTTGGAATAGACACAATTGAACATGCCGGCAATATGTCAGAAGAAACTATCAAACTCCTTGTTGACAAGAACATCCCGATCATTACGACATTCTCAGCAGTTGTGATTCAATCTAAACCTGAAATCGCCCGCAAATATAACATTCCTGAGTGGAAAATCGAAGAACGTCAACGTCAGGCTGCAGATAAGGCAAAGTATCAAAATATTGTTGATGCAAAGAATGCCGGTGTCACAATTGCCTTTGGTACCGATGCGGGAAGCCCTTGTGTTCAGCACAATATGATCGTTCCTGAAATGGAATTTATGGTCAAATTAGGCGTTGTTGATGATAACTATGGTGCGCTGCGAAGTGCGAGTAGTGTCTCAGCGAAAATTAACAAACTGGATTCGAAATTGGGAACTCTTGAAGTTGGCAAACTCGCAGATATTATTGTCATGGAAGGGAACCCGCTCGAAGATCTTTCATCTTTAACAAAGATTCGTTATACCTTTAAAGAAGGCCGATCAATGTTGTAATCTATGTTGTAAATAAAGTGTATCGCTCATCGATTGTAAGAATGAGCGATACACTATGTCTTTTTTGAAATTAACATTTTATTATCCAAAAAATAGTGTTGAATAATGCAGAATAATGGAGAAGAACGGATGCAAAAACGAAAAGTAGTGATTGCAGAACCGCAACCCGCAGATACGCTTGCTTATTGGCAGGAGTTGGCGCCAGAATACAATATTGAAATAACAGCACCCTCTACAAACTTAAAAGAAGATTTAGAGGAGCTTCTTAAAGATGCTGAAGCATTGGTTGTCAAATCGACGGTTGTAGATAGTAATTTGCTTTCCATGTGCCCCAAATTAAAAATGGTTCAAAAAATGGGACTCTACCCGGAAGGTATTGATCTTGACATGGCAAAAGAGAAAAACCTCACGATAGCTGCATATTCGCTACCCAGTTCAGTGGCTGTTTCAGAGCATGCCATGACCTTGATGTTAGCATGTGCCAAGAAACTAGTTACTGCTCATGACATGACTGTTAAAGGCTCATATCGTGAGCTAGGTATAGAACCGATGATTACGACGCAACGATCCCACTATTTCCAGTGGATGAAAATTCCCGGCTTGCAGGAATTAGATGGTATGACGCTTGGTATTTTAGGCTTTGGCACTATTGGACAAGAAATAGCCAAACGAGCGAAAGCCTTTAATATGGACATCCTGTATTACAAACGTTCTCGTCTGCCTGAAAAAATGGAACAGGATTTTGATGTAACTTATGTTTCCAAAGAAGAATTGTTCAAAAAGTCCGATTTCATTATCGTTGTTGTACCTCTTACGGACGAAACGGAGAAAATTGTTGGTGCAGTTGAGTTTGATCTGATGAAACCAACTGCCTATTTTATCAACGTTTGCCGAGGTGGTGTTGTGGATGAGTCAGCTCTTGTTGAAGCTATTAAAACCAAGAAGATTTATGGCGCTGGACTTGATGTCTTTGTTGAAGAACCGATACCCTTCGACCATCCTTATCTGACACTGGAAAATGTTACTTTCACTCCGCATATCGCAGGTGGTAAAGGCGGCGGAAGAGAAAGGCAAACTCGTTCTATCCTTGAAAATATCAATAATTTCTTTGATGGAAAACCAATAAAACAGCTAGTAAAGCTGTAATTATATTTTTTGTTCTAACCGTAAGCGATTACGGAATTATTATGAAGGAGAAAAAGGATGAAGAAATTTACAATTATTTTATTACTGGTATCTTTCCTAATGATAATACCAGTCACCGTCTCTGCACAGCAATCAGGTGGTGAACTTATTATCGCAGTCCCCGCGAGCCAAGAACCAGGTACTATGGATGGACATATCGATCCTTATCAGAACACTTGGCTTTTTAACTCGTTTTCAGCAGATCCGCTGCTAATTCTTAGCCCTTCTGGTGAATATTTACCTTGTCTTGCTGAAAGCTGGGAAATGGCGGAAGATGGCTTCAGTTGGATTTTCCATCTTCGTAATGATGTCTTTTTCCAGGATGGAACGCCATTCAATGCAGAAGCGTTGCAGAAGAACTTTGAACGAGTCAAAGCACCAGAAACCGCTTCTGTTCAGATGGCAGATGAACTCGGTCCAATTGCTGGATATGAAACCCCGGATGAATATACATTTATTGTGAAGTATGATTCCCCGTGGCCGGCACTATTGGATGGCCTTCGCCGATTACCGATTTGGTCTCCTACCGCATTTGAGAAATATGGCCTTGCGGATTTCGAAAAACACTTGATTGGAACCGGTCCGTTTATCTACAAGGGTGCAGTTGCAGGTGATCACATTTCATATGAACGCTGGGAAGATTATGGCGGATGGAATCCAATTCATGACCATGAAGGCCCTGCGTACCTTGAGAAAGTTACAATTCGTTACATAGGTGAACAACTTGTACTTGGTAATATGGTCGATAGTGGTGAAGCGCATATCGCACAAGATATTCCGGCGACTTCCTGTGAAGATTATGAAAATAACGAAGATGCAACTCTCCTTACTGGCTATCAGGCTGGTACCGGTTTACAGTGGGTCTTCAATACACTTAAAGCCCCTCTCAATCAGGTTGAAGTTCGTCAGGCTCTTCTTTATGCAACCGATCAGGACGATATCAATGAATCAGTTTTTGATGGCCGTTATCTGACTCAAAAAGGACCATTGAACAAAGTTCACCCTTGCTATTGGGACGGAGTTGAAGAGATGTATCCTTACGATCTTGATAAAGCGAATGAATTGCTTGAAACTGCTGGTTGGGTGTATGATGGCGGCGCTTTTCGTGTAGCGAAGGGTGTTGAAGGCGTTGAGGATGGTACTGTTTTAACTTTTGTCTTCTCAGCTCTGGGTGAAGAGCGCGCACGTATTGGTGAAATTCTTCAACTTCAGTGGGCACCGATTGGTGTGGATCTTAAAGTAGAAGTCATTGCTGGTCCGATTCAGATTGAAAAGGTTCAGAATAAAGATTTTGATTTGATGTATGAACGACAACGCACTCCTGATCCGCGTGTTTTGGATATGGTTTGGAATTCCAAAAACGATTATCCTGGTGGATGGGCATGGAGCGGCTTGAAGATTCCTGAACTCGATGAGGCTCTAAACAAGATCGCTGAAAATTCTGTTCTCGAAGAACGCTGCGCTTACGCAAAGGCAGCTCAAGAAATCATCATGCAGAATGTTGGAATGTTGCCGACTGTCAGTGCTCCGAACTTCTATGCAGTGAGCAATTCAGTCCATAACTTCCAGCTTGGTTCAGAGGGCAACTGGTGGTTCTTAAACAATACTTGGATCGAAGAATAAAAGTTTATCACCGGAAAATAAATTAATTGACACGGTATGCATTTTCAGCCTACAAATATGGACAGGAAATGCATACCAATTCGGATAGATATAAAAACTTTCTATCGTGTTTGGTCTATATAAGGAGCGCCATTATTATGCGAAACTATATCTTAAAACGATTGGGACAAATGATACCGGTATTGATTTTGGTTTCAATCATTATCTTTTTTGTTATGCGTCTGTTGCCTGGCGATCCAATATCCTTAATGCTGGCTGGGGCTGAGGGCGGAGCAATTTCGGCTGAAAGAAGGGCTGAATTAGCAGAGTCTATGGGGCTAAATGATCCTCTCATTGTTCAATACTTTGATTGGATTACATCAGCGCTTCGTGGTGACCTCGGCGAATCGATTAGAATGAGAGAGTCGGTTTCGAAACTGATTGGTGAATTTTTTGCTTCAACTTTTGAACTAAGTCTCGTTGGATTATTCTTCTCTTTATCGATTGGGCTTTCAACTGGTATTATTGCGGCCTTGAAAAAGGACAGTTGGTTTGACTTTCTTTCAATGGGTTTGGCTTATGTCGGAATCTCTATGCCGATATTTTGGTTAGGACTTGTACTTATTCTTGCATTTTCCTTCGAAGTAAAATGGTTTCCTTCAGCGGGAGGAGAAGGATTAAGATCTCTTGTTCTTCCGGGTTTGACACTAGGATTATCCTCGGCTGGACTTATCAGCCGGTTAACTCGTTCTTCACTGATTGAAATATTGAACGAAGATTATATTCGTACAGCAAGATCGAAGGGTTTAAAAGAACAAGCTGTAGTTATGGGACACGCGATGAAAAATGCCATGATTCCTGTTGTCACAATGGTTGGCCTTCAATTTGGTGGCATGATGGCAGGGGCAGTTGTTACTGAAACAGTATTTAGTCGACCGGGATTGGGAAAAGTATTAGTAAATGGTGTTTTATGGATGGATTACCCTTTGGTACAAGGAATCATTTTATTCCTGGCTGTTGTATATATGAGTACGAATTTACTCGTAGATATTTCTTATTGCTTTATTGATCCCAGAATCCGCTATAGCTAAAATCACCTTGGAGTATTAATTATGATGAATAAAGATCGACTCAAATTTGGTGTGCATCTGTTTCTTAAGAATAAAGGGGCTGTTTTGGGATTAACGATCATGCTGATATGGATAATAATCGCGATATTTACTGACTTTATTGCACCTTATGATCCATATGAACGTGTTGGAAAAGCACGTTTGGCTCCATCAAGTGAATTTATCATGGGAACGGATGTTATTGGCCGTGATGTTTTCACAAGAGTCTTGTATGGATCAAGAACTTCTTTGGTGTTGGGTTTAATAAGTGTTTCTTTCGGTTCTTTTTTTGGAATTATTCTCGGATTAATCTCTGGATATAACAGCGGCACATGGATTGATACGGCAATAATGCGTTTTATGGACGCGTTATTGGCTTTTCCTGGAATGTTGTTAGCTCTAATCATTATTGCCTCTCTGGGACCAAGCATTCAAAATGTAATGATTGCAGTGGGTATTTCTACTGTTCCACAATTTTCGCGATTAACTCGTGCTTCTGTTCTCTCAATAAAAGAAATGACTTATGTAGAGGCATCGCGTGTTATCGGCGCAACTGATTTTCGAATTATTTATAAACATATATTTCCTAACATTGTCTCATCCCTGATCGTGCTCGCGACGCTACAGGTTGGGAATGCGATTCTTGTTGGTGCTGGTCTGAGTTTCCTTGGGATGGGTTCACAGCCACCCTCACCAGAATGGGGCTTGGCAACAGCTCAGGGTCGTGAAGCACTCAAAAAAGCGTGGTGGATATCCACTTTTCCTGGAATCGCGGTATTAACTGTAGTTATGTCTTCGAATTTGATTGGTGACGGATTACGTACAGCGTTGGACCCAAGAATGAAGTATGAGTAAACACTAATTTTTTTCTTAAGAATTATAAGGCGGAAAAATGTCAGAATGGCTTTTTGTCGGGCATGCGTTAATCGAAGCAAGAATGAAAAAAGATATCTGGATCAATATTAGTGATGGAAAAATTTCTTCAGTTTATCAACAAAATATAAATTGGATTCCAGAAGTTGGTTCTATTCTCTGCAAATATCCTGAAGGATTTTTGCTGCCTGGTTTGATCGATACGCATGTACATTTGGTACATATGGGTCTTCCTGATGAGTCATGGGAACTGGATCCCGTAACAATGGCTCCTGGAGCCTTAAGCTTGAGGGCTCTGTTCAATGCACAAAAGAGCCTTAGCCATGGTGTTATAACAGTTCGTGACTTAGGGTCACGCGATCTGGCTGATATTTGTGTCAGAAATGCGATCAATGAAGGTAAATTTATTGGGTCGCGCATCATTGCTGCAGGTCATCCAATCACGACTACAGCTGGTCACATGGATTCATCCAGATACATACGACCAGGCATTCCTTATGAATCCATAGCGTATATGGGAATTATTGCCGATACTCCGGGTGAAGCCCAAAAAGCTGTTCGCCGCTGTCTATTGGAAGGATCTGATGTAATCAAGATCAATGTTTCGATCAGCGAGCCGGTTAGAAAGCTATATGGCCTTTATGCACCTGAAATGACGAAAGAAATGCTTGATGCGATTTGTGAATTAGCCCATCTTAATATTAGAAGAGTAACCGGTC
Organism: Flexilinea sp.; assembly: GCA_026645735.1. Taxonomy (GTDB): domain Bacteria; phylum Chloroflexota; class Anaerolineae; order Anaerolineales; family Anaerolineaceae; genus Flexilinea. The sequence goes on along the minus strand of JAPKMT010000002.1, from coordinate 6,122 downwards.
ATTCGCATGGTGGCATTGCGATTGATAATGCGATAGAAGCAGGAATTGATTCATTGGAACATGGCCGTTTTCTGACAGATATCCAAATGGAAAAAATGGCAGAAAAAAGTATCTATCTTACCCCGACACTTTCCCCGGATGCAAGACCTCCCCTGGAAAGTAAAAAGCGTAAACCGACGGACGTAGAATGGACAAGGAAAGCGCGAAATGTTATGTATGATGCGGTTAAGCGGGCGGATGCCATCGGCGTAAAAATAACTGCCGGTTCTGATGCAGGGATGGCATTTGTTGAACATGGGCAAACGGCTTACGAAATTGAGGAAATTTCAAAAGCCGGACTCTCCTCGATAAAATCTATTTTGGCTGCAACAACCTACGCAGCGGAAAATCTGGGAATTTCAGATACTACGGGGTCTATCAAAGCTGGCCTCTATGCTGATTTGTTGATCCTGAATAAGAATCCATTGAATGACGTCACAGTTCTAAAAGACAAAGAGAACTTTGATTTGATTATGAAAGAAGGTCAGAGAATTCAATAATCCTAAGCTTTTCTTAGGGGTATTAAGGACTGAAAAAAAGGAAATGTGGTCATGAGTAAATGGTTTTATACAGGAAAAGCGTTCATCGATGGGGAAGTGAAAAAGGATGTTTGGATTGAGATTGAAAATGAAAGAATCCAAACGATCGTATATAACGATCTTGATTGGGAACCCAATAGTGGTAGTGTGATTGCAAAATTTCGAAATAGCATTGTTATACCCGGACTTATTGATACACACGTTCACTTATCCCATCAAGGCCGCCCTGATGAATCCTGGGCGCTTGACCCTGTTACGACACAACCTGGTGACCTGAGTTTACAAGCGCTAGAAAATGCTCAAAAAAGCCTGCTGAATGGCGTCACAACCGTCCGAGACGTCGGGTCACGGGATTTCGCTGATATTTGTGCTCGCGATGTGATTAATGCAGGCTTGTTTATTGGTTCTCGAATCATTGCCGGGGGACACGCAATAACAACAACTGCCGGGCATATGGACGGATCCCGCTATATTCGTAACAACATTCCATATGATTCCATTGCAAATATGGGTGTTATTGCTGATACACCGGAAGAAGCCGTTAAAGCAGTGCGTCAATGTATACTGGACGGATCGGATGTCATAAAGATCAACGTCTCCTACAGCGAACCCGTAAGACATTTTAACAAGACGTACGCTCCTGAAATGACAGAAGCGATGTTGCATGCTATTTGTGATTTTGCCCATCTTAACATGAGGAAAGTCGTTGGGCATAGCCATGGTGGTGAAGCGGTTGATAACGCGATTGAGGCTGGAATTGACTCCTTGGAACATGGTCGTTTCTACACTGACAAACAGTTCGAAAAAATGGCAGCAAAAGGAACTTATTTGACGCCAACCCTTTCTCCAGAGTTTCGATCTCCTGCAAAAGTACCTGGAAGATCTTCTATGAGTCAAGCCTGGCTGGACAATCTGCGAAGCATTATGTATGACGAAGTTCAAAGGGCTTCTTCGATAGGTGTAAAAATATCAACCGGTTCTGATGCTGGAATGCCTTATGTTCCACATGGCGGTGTCGCATATGAAATGGAAGCTTTAACACGAGCCGGATTATCGAATAAGCTGGCTCTGCTTTCCGCAACAAAACTGGCTGCGGAAAATGTGGGCATGGGTGATTGTGCTGGAGATATTAAGGAAGGATTATTAGCGGATTTGGTTGTCCTTCGAAAAGACCCCATTCAAGATATAAAAGTTCTTCAGGACAAAGACAATATTGAAATGGTTATTAAAGATGGACATATTATTACTGGATTTAAAAAAACAAAAATTATGGAGAAATAAAATGAAGGAAGAGATCAGGGTTGGATTAATCGGCGCGAATAAAGTTGGCCTTTCTCATGCAAATGGAATAGCTATTGCTGGTAACGGAATAAAACTGACTGCAGTGTCGGATATCGTCAGGGAAAGAGCCGAGACATTAGCCAAACCATCGAACGCGGCGGTTTATACCGATTATTTGGAAATGTTGAAAAAAGAAAAAATGGATGTTGTGATTGTTGCTACGCCACATTCATTACATTGCGAACAAGCGCTCAATGTTGTCAACCAGGGCTTCAATCTGTTGCTTGAAAAACCGGTAGCTACAAACATTGAAGATGCATATAAAATTGCCGAAGCGTGCAAAAAAAATAATGTCAAGGTAAGCATCAGCCATGTCCATCGTTTTCGCCAGGAATTGCAGTCTGCAAAAAAATGTATCCTGGAAGGACGTCTGGGTAATCCGTATCTGGTGATGGACTTTTTCGGGATTACTGGCGGAACACATATTCCCTCATGGGTTTATGAAAAAGAATTATCAGGAGGCGGCGTTTTGATGTACGGAGCAATTCATGATTTCGACTGGACTTCATGGCTGCTCAATTCACGTGTTAAAGAAGTATATTGTGAAACGATTCCATCAGAAATTGGCCATGGAACGGAAAAGGCAGCGATTTGTACGCTTTATTTTGAAAATGGCGTCATCGATTCGCTTACCGCAGGAAATACAGATTACATGATGATCAATAAGACTCGATCCATGGATATCTATGGAACGGATGCGATGCTGCGTGTTACAACAGGCGAATCCTTCTACTATAACGGTCATGATACTGTGTATGAAGAAAAGACCATCAAGGATAATCCCTTTCAAAAGCAGATACAAGAATTCGCGGCGGCAATCCGTGAGGATCGTTCGCCTTGGATTACGATGGCAGATGGATTGCATAGCCTGGCAGTCTGCCTGGCCTGTTACGAAGCTTCTGCAACCAAGAAAATCATACCCCTCAATAAATTTTTGAACACAACGTCGAAAAATTGAGCGAAAGGATTAAGAAAAAATAGTATGTCGATAAAAATTATTCAGGTTGGACTGGGTGTGCGTGGTGTCCAATGGGCGGAAGTAATTAAAAAACATCCGGATACCGAAGTTGTCGCCTATGTCCGTTCCAGAGTAGCGTTAGCGCAGAAACAAGTGGCGGAATGGGGCGATTCAACACCATGTTTTGCAACACTTGAGGAAGCTTTTTCCTCAGTTAAGGCGGATGCAGTTGTTTTAGTCACTCCTCCTGAAGTTCATTTCGAAGAAGTAAAAACTGCAATATCGCATGGATGTCATGTCATTTGTGAAAAGCCACTTTCTGAAAACTTAGAAGAATGCATTGAGATGGTTCGTCTGGCTGATAATGCCGGTTTGCAGCTTATGGCGGGAATGAACTTCCGATATCTTTCTGTGACACAAGTCTATCGAAAAATGGTTCAGGAGAAAGTCTTAGGAACTCCAGGATATGGGCATTTTACTTATATTCGCAATCGAAATGGCAATCGCAAAGATTTGAATAAGTATCCGTTGTCTATGAAACAACCTATGTTACTTGAGCAATCCGTTCATCATCTTGATCTGATGCGTTATTGCTACGCTGATGATGTGATCAGTGTTTCTGCAGACACCTGGCGGCCGATGTGGAGCACTTATGATGATGATTGTTGCGTTTCTGCGCTGTTGCATTTCCGCAATGGTTTTCGTGCGAATTATATCGGTACCTGGACTTCAGGCTGCAATCGTTTACAGTATGAATGGAGAACTGATTTTTCTGAAGGGACATTGCGCCAATGTCATCAATTTGAACAACTGTATTCATCGACTATGATTCCAGAATTATCAATGACAGGTCCAAATTTTAAGTACAGTTCAGATGTTGAACCTTGGACACAAGTGGATATCCCTTATTGCATTGCATTTATTGATGATACTTATGGCTTAATTAATGAATTCTCTGACGCAGTCAATGGCAGAAAGCCATTGATAACATCGGGTAGGGATCATCTTAAAACATTGGGTTTAACGCTTGCATGCATTGAATCCTCGCTCTCAGGAAATCGCATCGAAATGTATGATTTTTATAAACGAAACGGAATTCCGTCACGCTGGATTGATTAATCAGTGTGATTATTACTCAAGGAGAATTTATGGCAAATAAAAGTGAAAAGTTTGTGGGAATCCAAATCAGTCCATTCAATGTGTTAGATGAAGGTGTAATTCCGATGCTTGACAGCTTCGAAAATCGATTTGGAATTAATACATTGTTGGTAGGTACACTGTCGTGGCTTGGTTTGAAAGTTGGCCGCAGTATCAATTGGAAATTTGATGGTTGGCCGGATCATGGTGTACAAGCTCCGGACTATGAATTGAAGGGCGGTTCTTATATCAAAGAACATGCGGAATTCTACAAAAATACAATGGTTACGAACTTCCAGACAAAGGATGACCAGTTAGCTGGTGAGGATGTTCTTGAAAAAGTGATTCCAGAAGCTCGAAAACGTGGTATGAAAATTTACCCTGAAGTTATGGAACCTCTCTTTAAGTATGCTGGACATGGTTCGGCGAACAATGTCTTTATCCCCAATATGCCACAGATGTTGGAAGTTGACCAGTTTGGTCGTGTGGGACAGGAACCGTGTATCAACAACCCCGGCTATCGCAGCTGGTGGCATTCGATCATCGAAGATTATGCTCGCAATTATGATATCGATGGTATTATGTGGTGCAACGAACGACGCAGCCCGATTGATAATATCCTTTCAGGGAACGCAGCGAATTGTTTTTGTCCGCATTGCCGTCATGAAGCGATTGAACGTGGTATCGATGTCGAACGTGTTCGTGAAGCATTTGGAAAGCTTTTTGAAGTTGCTCAACGCGCACGTGCGGGTGAGACATTTGTTGATGGAGCGCTCATTGAATTTATGCGCGTACTGTATTATTATCCGGAAGTAATGCTCTGGGAGCGATATTGGGTAGAACGTAACAAAGATATGGATCGAGAGCTCTATGGGATTACAAAATGGTGCAATAGTGAGCTTGAATTTGGTTTAAATGTTTGGAATCGCAACCATTTCAATCCACTCCGCAAGGCTCAATGGCCATGGGCAGAGATGGCAACATGGTCAGATTGGGTAAAACCGATCACCTATCAACACCAGTCAGGTGGTATCTATCGCAACGAAATGACAAATCTGCATAAATCAATCCTACGTGATATTGCTCCAGAAGAAATGACCCCAATTATGTACAAGTTTCTTGGTTTGAAGGAAGCCCCGTGGGATCAGATCTTCGAGAAAGGACTCGATCCGGATACATATGTCTATGGACAATGTGCGGATGCAGTTCGCGGTGTAAATGGAAAAGTCCCTGTTTATATGGGCATAGGTGTTGACGCACCGCGTAGTGCGGCAAATCAAGCTGTTTGTACACCTGATATTGTCCGAAGAAGTGTTTTGGCAACCTATAACGCTGGAGGTAAAGGCGTGGTCTACTCACCTTCTTACGCAGCAATGAAACTCGAAAACCTGGACGGTGGTGCACAAGCATTAAAGGAATTGGGAATATTCTCTAATGACTAACATTGGAAACGAGAAACCAGATTCCTTGAAGCGTCAAGGTTCCAATTGGGTTGTACCACGAAATCGGCTCTATAAATTTCATGAGCAAATTCAAGATGAATTGATGGCGGCGGTCGAACCAATTTTATTTGGCGGATTCGAGAAGAATTTTGAAATCGTTGAAAGATTCGAAAAAGCATTCTGCGCATGGCGAGGTTATTCTTATGCCGCTGCAGTTTCGAGCGGATCAGCATCTCTTTCTGTTGGCCTGCACGCGATTGGTGTAGGACGCGGTGATGAGGTTATAACGGCAGCCAATTCAGATATGGCTGACACAAACGCTATTGAAGTCTGTGGTGCGGATGTGGTCTTATGTGATATCAGAGAAAACGACTACAATATCGATGTGGATAAGGTTGAAGCTTTGATTACTGATAAAACAAAAGCCATTCTCGCTATCAGCTTGTTTGGTAACCCTGCAGATGTGAAACGTTTGCGTCCGATTGCTGATCGCTACGGAATAAAAATTCTTGAAGATGCTGCTTTGTCTACTTGTTCAACAGATTATGGTTCCCCCCTTGGTTTTTATGCAGATGCGGTTGCTTTCAGCACGGCTGCGACCAAACCGATAGGCGGTATGGCTTTCGGTGGTGTCATTGCGACAAATAACAAAGAAATCTATGACAG
>JAPKMT010000029.1 GCA_026645735.1 Flexilinea sp. | reverse complement strand
TCCATTTCATAGCTCCTAATGATAATTAGGACATTTCTATTTTGCTACTATAGGACATTATCATGTTGCTCTTACATATAAAAAAATATATTTACAAAAATGAAGGATATGAAATATAATCAAAAAAAATATTTCCCGTTTTGATGGTCATCAAGTTCGATGGTGTGGCAAGTAAGTGAAATTTCATAGATTTTGCGCCGCATATCGCAATGAGTGATCTTCCACAGATGAATTCATATTCATTAAAATCAGAAAATTTGTGTGGTGAATTGTCCACATCGGCAGAAAAAAAGAAGAAAGAGAATACATTCCTTAACAATGATTATGCGGACCTCTTGCAATTGACTACAGAATTCTATGCATGAGCATTATTTCATTAGCGGTATTTCGCATGATCATAAACTTAACCTGAATTACTTTTTTTATAAACAGGAAAATATATTCTAAATAAATTTCTTTCGAAATAAAAAATACTGCCATTGGAATATAAAGAACAGACAAGCGCTGCTGATCTAATTGTTTTGTTCAGAAATTTAATGGGGATTTTATTTGATGAGTGTGTTCGAGAGAAAACACAGGCAACCAAAAGATTACCAGGCCATAATTATTTCCATGTTTTTTATTCTTGGGATACTATTTGTATTCCTGTTATTGAAAGATTTTTCAGATAATTACAATAAAATCAAGAAAACAGAAACAGAACAGTATATTAAAGAAGTCTCTGCAAAAAATGCGGCTTTGCTCAAATCAAAACTAGAACAACCGTTGGAATTACTTTCGCATAGCGCAGTTTGGTATTCTGAACTTTCTGAAAGTGGGAAAGCAGAAAATAAAGAGGTATTGAATCTGGTGCTTCGTGAGGGATCCTTTGATGCAGTATTCTATGCTGATTCTAAAGGCTGGCTTTACTCCTCCGATACAGCAGTTTTGGATATTTCTGCCTACGATTCCTTTCAGCAAGCCATGCAAGGAAAGAGAAATATTTCCGATGTAACTCCGTATTCTGTTCTTTATAATCAACCGATGATCAGTTTTGCCAGCCCGATTTTGGATTGGAACCAACAAACCCAAGGTGTTCTATATGGATTTTATAATCCGGAAAAATTTGCGGTTATATCATCAATCGATCAGCAAAATGAAAATGAAGTAACAACGCTGATTGACCAGAAGGGAAGTTTTCTTTTATCCCCTGTGACAACCAATGTTTTATTTGCTTCAGGAAATTTTTGGAATAATATCGAAAATGCTCAATTTGAAGATCAAGGATCCAGTACGAAAATTCAGCAGGAAATGCGCGATGGCAATAGCGGGTTCGAAAAAATATTGATTGATGGGGAACAACATCTGTTGTATTATGAACCCATCGGGTTCAACCAATGGTATGCCGTAACAACGATCAGGAAGACGGATTTGGTAAACACCTCCTCATCAGTCAATCAAATGGTGATGGCGCTGACAACCAAAATCATCGGATTTCTGTTTTTATTCTTCTTATCGACAGTAGTTTGCAAACACATTTTTCAAAAGCGCATTTCTTCTACGAATCGCGAACTGATTTTCAGTGAACAGCGATTTCGTATTGCTGCCTCAATGACTGCAAATACGATTTTTGATTATGATATTTTAACGAAAAGGATTTCACTTTCCGATCAGAGCGGTTTTAAGACGATCCTGGATGTTCAAGATCCTGTTTTTCCGCAAAAATTACTGAAAATTGATGATCTTCCACAAAAAGAGAGTGAATTGATCAAAGAGATTTTTCGCAATATTGACATGGGCATCGAAACAGAATCCTGTATTATCTGTGCAACACAAGCGAATGAAACGACACAATGGTACAAAATAAAATTGACAAGCATTTTGGATGAAGAAAAGAATCCGATACATGCGGTGGGTACAATTGAAGATATTTCTCAGCAAAAACACGTTGAAAAAGATTTGTTGATTCGCGCTGAACATGATTCCCTGACCGGATTATATAATCGAAAGGCTGCCATTCAGCGAATTGATCAAGTTTTGATGGATCCTGCCAGCCAGATATTAATGGAAAATGAAGTGCATGCTGTACTGCTCATTGATATGGATAACTTTAAACTGGTCAATGACACGCTGGGCCATTTGGTTGGTGATCAACTGCTGGTCAAGTTTTCAGATTTGCTGTCGAAAAAGTTTCGTAAAACAGACACAATCTGCAGACTGGGAGGTGATGAATTTCTGATCTTTTTGCCAAAGATGAATTCACCGCAGTTTGTGATGGAAAAATCGGAAGATTTGTGCATCGCCGCCAATCAGTACCTCCAGGGGCATCAGGATGTTGTTGAGGTATCGTGTTCGATCGGGATTGCGTTCGCTCCTCTGCACGGCGATACATTCCACGAATTGTATCAGAAGGCTGATTCAGCTTTATACCATGCTAAACGATTTGGTAAAAATCGTTGTTTTGTTTATGATGGGGAAGCAGAAAGTACAACGGCCGTTGTCTTGGAACCACAGCCAGTCGAAGAAACTGACCAGGAAAAAACTGATTCCGAATCTGAAGAAACAAAGTAATTTTTTATTTGGGTAAAAGATTCGACAAAATTGCGAATTGTTGAAAATCCAAGATCCGGAGTAAGAACCGTGCTTTTAGAACAATTAAAAGATCAATTTTCAATCTGTAAAATCCGGGATTTTTCTGAGATTCAATTTCATCAAATTCCGATGTTTATCGGATATACCGACGAGGAGATATCTATTGTCTGCAAATCGGAATCAATGCCTCACAACTGGATTGAACGTGATGATGGATGGTCTTGCATCCGCATATGCGGTAAACTGGATTTTTCTGAAATCGGTATTATTGCACGAATCGCTGATATACTCGCAAACCTTAAAATCGGAATCTTCGTAGTGTCAACATTCAATACGGATTATTTTCTGATAAAAAAAGAGCATCTCGAATATGCCGCAAAAGCGCTGGTTGAACAGGGATATCGATTCTCAGATGAATCTCATGATTTGTAGTACAACTTTTTTGCATTCCCATAAAAAATTTGCTGGATAAAATCCTGTGCGTCTGCCAATGATAAATAGCAGCTGTCTGTATACCCAGCGAAAACTTTTGAAACAATTTGTTTTGCTGCCAACATCGCCCCAAAACTTTCTTCACTGGTCCAGGTATCACATCCCCAGGTGATCCGGTCAGTTGTCCCGACTTCGATCAACTCTTTCAGGAGATTTTCGCAGGCGTTCCCGGAAATAATAGGCAGCCAGCAGATATCCGCATAGACATTGGGATGGTTGTGGATTAATGCGCAAATATCCTGAATCCAGGGATAACTGCCGTGAAAAAGGACAAATCGGGTTTCCGGATTTTTACAGATGACTTCCTGCATCTGCATGGCGTTGCTTTTTTCCAGTTGTCCAAGACCGGTGTGACATTGAAGAGGCACGTTATACTCGGCTGCAATACTGCATATTTCATAAAAGACATAATCTTGGAATGCTTTAATGTCCGATGCATCTGCTTGTGGATTCATAAACCCTTTGAGTGCATTTTCTTTTTTTGTTTCAATAAAGTCGAGTCCACGGTCATATGCCAGCGCGGATTTAATTGCCACACATCCTGATTGAATATGTTGAATGATCTGCTCTTTCATCTTTGCCAGAAATTCATCAAACGTCAGATTGGTTTGCCATTGGTACACGTCGAATGGATTGTTGCCGTTGTGATCTTTCGCCTGTTTATTAAATCCATACAGAAACATATTAATGCGGTATGTCGGAGTAAAAAAACCCGGATGGCCTTCATCAGATCCTGGATTCCAATATGGATCTAAGATTACTTTTTCATAACCGCAGCGATTTTTTAAAATTTCCAAATGATAATTTTCATCCTGGTGTAACATTTTGATTTTTTCATCAAATTCCGACCAGTTTTTGATAGTTAAATTCTGCGGGATACAGCAAAGTTCTTGAAGCGCTTTTTCAAGCCAATGAAAATATGCGTTCATTCGGACAAGCCGGATAAATTCATTTTTTTTCTCGGATGTATCTCCTGGATCCACTTTGCACCAGGAAACGTAGGATCTGTCTAAAATAAAATCCAAACCGATGTGTTGATGCTCTCGATCTGGCAGATGATGGCAATGCGTGTTAATGATTTTCAGGTTCTTGCTGTATTCCTGCAGATTTTGTAAAGTGTCCGACATTGATTCCTCCTGTTGAAACCGGCAATTTTTTTTATGTAAAAATTACAATATAACCGCTGGATTCTGGTTTTCCCAAACTTCAGATTGGATGGCTTGAATTTCCTTCCTGTCATAAATCGTTTCTTCGAAAAATGAGGGAGTAATCTTTGATATTAAATTTCAATACCTGGTGCCATAAGTTCAAGAACAATAAAAACATAAAAATACAGGTTTTATTTGAAAATCAGTATTTTCTTTGAATACCTTTACAAAACTTAACGGACATGCTATGATCCTTGCAAGGATACAAAATGGATACTGTAAAATTCTTTAGTTTTTATTTTTTCTTTTTTGGCTTTGCGTATTATTATGCTCGCAAAGCTTATTTGAATTTTACTGTATGTCGGTATCCTGAGCAATAAAAAGAATTATAAGAAACTTAAAGGAGCTCCACAGTGAAATTCACAGCGGAGCTCCTTTTTTTTATCCTGCATCGGAGGTCTTATTATGATAGTTATTCTAAAGAATAATCCAGAAAAAAGGCAATTGGAAAACTTGATTCAATGGCTGAAAAGCATGAATCTGGACGTTCACATTAGCGTAGGCGCAGCCCATATGATATTGGGCTTGATTGGCGATACCTCATCCGTTGATATTGACTTGATTCGGGCATTGGATATTGTGGAAGATGTGAAACGCATTCAGGAACCGTATAAAAATGCAAATCGCAAGTTTCATCCGGACAATACCATCATCGAACTTGAAAACGGCTTGAAAATTGGCGATGGTTCCATGCAGATTTTCGCTGGTCCCTGTTCAGTCGAAACACGCGATCAGATTTGTTTTATTGCAAAAAGCGTCAAGGAATCCGGGGCTACCATTCTGCGCGGGGGAGCCTTCAAACCCAGAACATCTCCTTATGCATTTCAAGGTTTGGGCGGACAAGGCATTGATCTGCTGCTGGAAGCAAAAAAGGAAACAGGCCTCCCGATTGTGACCGAGATTATGAATATCACGCAGCTTCCACTTTTTGATGAGATTGATATTATTCAAATCGGTGCCCGTAATATGCAAAATTTTGAGCTTCTGAAAGAAATGGGACGTTCCGGAAAACCGATTTTGCTTAAACGCGGATTGGCAAATACTCTGGAGGAATTCCTTATGAGCGCCGAATATATCATGGCAAGTGGAAATGAAAAAGTCATGCTTTGTGAACGCGGGATTCGGACTTTTGAAACTGCCACACGGAATACGTTGGATTTATCAGCAGTACCGCTCTTAAAACAAATGAGCCACTTGCCAGTGATCGTTGATCCAAGCCATGCAACTGGTTTATCAAAACTGGTGAAGCCGATGGCAATGGCAGCCGTGGCTTGTGGTGTAGATGGATTGATGATTGAGGTCCATAATGATCCTCCGCATGCGCTTTCTGATGGCAAACAATCGTTGACCCCGGAAGCATTTCTCGATGTATCAGAGTGTGTCCGCCAGATTGTACCATTTGCGTTTCACTGGTAATTGAAAATCTGCTTCAGTTGAAGCGAACCTTGGAGGAATGATGAAAATTGGGGTGATAGGACTTGGTCTGATAGGCGGATCCATGGCGAAAGCGATCAAGACACATACGGAACATACCGTTCTGGGCATGGATATTATCGAATCGGTTGTATGCAAAGCACGTCTGCTGGAAGCGATTGATGAAGAACTGACGATTGAAACCATGAAGGATTGTGACATTGTTTTCCTTGCTATGTATCCAGGTGATACGATCGAATTTGCCAGAAAGAATGCAGCATATTTTAAGCGGGATGGCCTGGTGTTGGATCTGTGCGGAGTCAAAGAGGCAGTTTGTCCGGCTCTCTTGGAGATAGCTCATAAGAATCATTTCATTTATATCGGTGCACATCCTATGGCGGGAAGGGAATTCTCCGGTTTTTCACATTCGATGGGATCTTTATTTGAAAATGCATCCATGATTTTAGTTCCTTTTCATGGAACGCGAATTGAAACAGTGCAATCCGTAAAAGAACTATGCAGAGAAATCGGTTTCAGTTACATCCAGATTTCGACTCCTGAAGAGCATGATCGAATGATCGCTTTTACTTCACAGTTGGCCCATGTGGTTTCCAGTGCTTATATCAAGAGTCCGACGGCGTTGGATCACATCGGATTTTCTGCCGGAAGTTTTAAAGATATGACTCGCGTGGCGAAATTGAATGAAAAAATGTGGACTGAGTTGTTTCTTGATAATCCGAAGCATCTTTCCAATGAAATTGAATTGTTGATTCAACATCTAGAGGAATACGCAGATGCAATCCGTACCGGTAATCGCGAAAAACTGTATGAATTATTGAAAGAAGGACGGGAAAGAAAAGCAGTCATTGACGGAGAAATGGTTGAAGAAAAATGAAAAAATTTCAGGTCAACTCATCCGGCGGAAATTATGATGTGATTATTGATTCTGGATTGCTGGGTCGCATCGGGAATCTGATTCATGCTTCGATGTTTGCAAAAAAAGTTGCGGTCATAACTGATTTAAATGTTGACCGGATTTATGCGGATATTGTCATGGAATCACTGCAAAAAGCGACAATAACCACGGCGAAATTCATTTTTAAACCCGGCGAAGAAAGTAAAAATCTTCAGACAGTTCATCAAATTTTGAACTTTTTAGCTGAACAACAAATGACTCGCAGTGATTTGATCCTGGCGCTTGGAGGCGGTATTTGCGGGGATATGGCTGGTTTTGCGGCTGCTGTATACTTGCGCGGCATCCGATTTCTTCAGGTTCCGACAACGATATTGGCTGCAGTGGATTCTTCAATAGGCGGCAAGACAGCAGTGAATTTATCAGCGGGTAAAAATTTGGCAGGAGCATTTTGGCAGCCCTCAATGGTTCTGTGCGATCCGCTGACTTTTTCGACACTTCCTCCGGATGTCTTTTCGGAGGGGATCGCTGAGATGATCAAACATGCAATGATCGCTGATCAAACGTTGTTCATCCGCTTACAGAAGGCTCATCCGGAGAATAATTGGGAGGATATCATCCTGCAAAACATCACGATTAAAGCGGATTTTGTTGCCAGAGACACTCGGGATACAGGGATTCGCCAGTTATTAAATTTTGGTCATACATTTGGGCACGCCATTGAAAAATGCAGTAATTATTCGTTTTCTCATGGGCAATCTATAGCAATCGGTATGATGATAGCAGCGAGGGCAGCACAAAAAATGGGATTCTGTCAGGAACCAGTCGTCGAACCATTAAAAGCCCTCCTTGAAATGTATCAGCTGCCAACCGATTGTTCCTATACTGCTGATGTGATTGTCAGAGCAGCCATGCAGGATAAGAAAAGGTCAGGTGATTGGATCCAGCTGGTTTTTCCGGAAAGAATCGGGCACTGTTTTTTGCATTCTGTTGATCTGGATGATCTGGAAGAAATTGTGAATAACGGAATCAGGAAGGAATAATTCAGAATGAATATCCAAATCATTCCTTCACCTCTGTCTGGGACATTAAGCGCAATACCATCCAAGTCAGATGCTCACCGTTTGTTAATCTGTGCAGCATTGAGCCATGAGCCTACCACCATTTTTATTGGGGGACTGAATGAGGATATCCTGGCCACGATGGATTGTCTGCGAAACATGGGAGCTGTGATCAATGAATCTGCTGAAGATCAAGGTACCTGGCAAGTTTTTCCTGTTTGGGACCATATACCGGATTCGGCTGTTTTGAATTGTTCAGAAAGTGGATCGACGCTGCGGTTTCTGCTGCCGGTAGCAGCGGTTGTTTGTAAAAATACAACGCTGACCGGAACAGGCAGGCTGCCGGAACGACCGATCTCTCCGTTGCGGGAGCAGATGGAAGCCAATGGATGTACCTTTTCATCTCCAAAACTGCCTGTCATATTGCGGGGTGGATTAAAAAGCGGTTCATTTGAACTACGTGGCGATATCAGTTCCCAATTCTTTTCCGGATTGTTATTTGCTTTGCCTTTATTGGATGGGGACAGTGAAATTCGAATCCTCTCGTCTCTTCAATCTGCGGCTTATATTGACATGACGATAAAATCACTTTCAAATTTTGGCATCCGGATTGAAACCAGCGATGGGGTTTATCGGATTCGTGGCGGGCAACGCTACCAATCTCCCGGTTTTGTGAGGACAGAAGGGGATTGGTCCAATGCTTCTTTCTTCCTGACTTCAGGAGCGATTGGCAACCCAGTTTCTCTTACCGGATTGTCCCTTACAAGTGTTCAGCCTGACCGCACAATTTTGTCTTTGCTTCAGCTTTTTGGTGCCAGGATTCAGTCAGACCAGGAGAAAATTGACGTGTTTCCCGGAGCGTTAACCGGGATTGAGATTGATGCTTCAGAGTATCCGGATATCGTACCGATTCTGGCAATAGCCTCTTGTGCAGCCAGAGGGGAAACGGTTATTCGGAATGCATTAAGACTGAAATTGAAAGAAAGCGACCGGCTGACTGCCATTTCCGAATGCATTAACCGACTGGGAGGGAATGTCCGAATCACAACAGATGGATTGGCGATTACAGGGTGCGGCAGCCTTTCCGGGGGAGAAGTGGATGGGTTTCGTGACCACAGGATCGTAATGTCTGCTGCGATTGCCAGTATTTTATGTAAAATGCAAGTTACGATACTTGGATCAGATTCTGTCCGAAAAAGTTACCCAAATTTCTTTAGGGATTTTCAAAGTCTGGGAGGAAAATATTATGTCCTTTAATATCGGCGACCATCTGCATATTACTATTTTCGGACAGTCACATTCGAAAGCAATTGGTGTGGTGATGGAGGGAATTCCTGCGGGTGAAATGATTAATTTTTCGGCTGTCGAGAATTTTATGGCGCGCAGAGCTCCTGGAAAAAATGCCCTGACGACAACGCGTAACGAACCTGATTTGCCTGTGATTCTTTCGGGACTTAACAATGAGAGAACATGCGGAGCTCCTTTATGCATGATGATTGAGAATCACGATCCGCGTTCGAAGGATTATGCGGAAATTCAGGATGTTCCCCGTCCGATGCATGCGGATTATCCTGCCTATCTGAAATCAGGCGGCTTTAACGATATTCGAGGAGGTGGACCGTATTCTGGACGTATGACAGCTCCACTGTGTCTGGCAGGCGCTGTGTGCCTTCAGATCCTCGCAAAACGGGGTATAAAGATTGCGGCTCATATTGCTTCGATCGCTGACGTTCAGGATTTACTTTTCGATCCCATTTGTGTGGATGCTTTTGTGATGGATTCTTTGCTAGCCAGGAGTTTCCCGGTATTGGATGAAAATGCAGGAGAAAATATGCAGGTGAAAGTTCAGGAGGCGAAAGCGGATCAGGATTCTGTGGGAGGTGTTATCGAGGCTTGTGCAATTGGTTTCCCCGCCGGATATGGAGATCCGATGTTCGATGGATTGGAAAATCGTCTCGCTCAGATTCTTTTTGGAATTCCTGCATTGAAAGGTTTAGAGTTCGGAGCCGGATTTTCATCGGCGAAGATGCGTGGAAGTGAGCATAATGATGCGTTTTATTTTTCGGAAAAGGGAGAAATTCGAACCCGAACCAACCATCATGGCGGAATTCTGGGTGGAATCAGTACAGGAATGCCGATTATCCTGAGAGCTGCTTTCAAACCCACACCTTCCATTGGGAAAGAACAGGATTCTGTCAGTCTCTCACGAAAAGAGAATACGAAACTGAAAATTCAAGGCCGACATGATCCTTGTGTCGTTTTGCGTGCAGTTCCGGTTGTTGAAGCGGCAATAGCCATTGTTTTATTAGATTATTTGTTATAAAAAAGGAAAAGGACTATGGAAATTCAGGAGATTCGTTCTCAAATTGATGAAATTGACAAGCAGATTGTGAATCTGGTAATCCAGCGGATGGAGATGGCTTTAAAAGTTGCTGAATATAAACAGGCGCATCATCTTCCTCTGCTGGACAGGAAGCGGGAACGTGAAATATTAGTCCAAACTGCCGAATTGGCTGGTGACGAATATGCAGGGTATGCAAAAGTTATTTTCTCAACGCTTTTTGATTTAAGCAAGAGTTATCAAAACCGGATTCTCATTCATAAAGGAAAACTGGCAGATGAAATTGCAGCAGCGTTGATCAATACTGCGAAACAATTTCCGTCAAAAGCTGTCGTAGCATGCCAGGGAATTGAGGGCGCGTATTCCCAAATGGCTTGTGATCGAATTTTTTCATTACCAAATATCCTGTATTTTCGTCATTTTGAAGGAGTTTTTCAAGCTGTACAAAACGGATTGTGCCGATACGGGATCCTTCCGATCGAGAATAGTTCTTACGGATCTGTGACGAAGGTGTATGATCTGATGAAAAAATATGATTTTCATATCGCCAAAAGCTTGAAAATGCTGATCTCCCATACATTGTTGGCGAAACCGGAAACCAGATTGGACAGAATTACGGAGATTGTTTCTCATGAACAGGCAATCGGTCAGTGCAGTGAATTTTTGCGTGAACACAAGGAAATCAAAATAACTGTCTGTGAGAATACAGCAATAGCTGCACAGATGGTGGCAAATTCTGATCGTTCTGATATTGCAGCAATTTCTTCAAAGAATTGCGCTGATCTGTACGGTTTGACTGTATTGAATGATTCCATTCAAAACAGCGAAATCAATTACACAAGGTTTATTTGTATTTCCAAGGAGCTGGAAATTTATCCTGGAGCAGATAAGATCAGCCTGATGCTGACATTACCTCATCGTCCTGGTTCATTGTATACAACCATTGCAAAATTTGCTGCACTGGGATTGAATCTGACAAAATTGGAAAGCCGTCCTATTCCCGGAAAAGATTTTGAATTTATGTTTTATTTTGATTTTGATGCATCCATCTATTCGGAAGATGTGATCCAATTGTTAAGTGATTTGGAGACAGGACCGGACCAGTTCGAATTTTTGGGGAGTTATTCAGAAATTTAGCGGATAGTGGTTTCATATCAGGGTTTTGTAGATCATATCTCATTACGGATTGTCAATTCGAAAGAAAAACGGGTTGTGTGAAAGTAGAATGATCTTCGTAATTACAGATTGCCATCCGAATCCACACAGTGGTGAGAATCCTGTCCTTGATATTATTCCGTAGGGGAGTGGCAATCTCCCTGTCCCATTGTGTAAAGATTGCCACACGAAAAGAGATTGCTTCATCGGGCTTATGCCCTCCTCGCAATGACGAATTGCTATGTGTGTACTCCTGAGTATCGCGATTTAGTGCCTTGAAATCTCCAAATTTGAGTGTAAAAAGGGACTTTGTTTCAAAAAGTGAGAAACTCAGGTCAAAGAACAATGAGATTTTTTTAAAGATTCTTTTGAATTCTGCTGTTACGCAGGAATTGGAGTAAGGCAAATGTCTATAAAAACGCATATGTTTGGATTAATTGGGGAAAAATTAGGACACAGTTATTCCGCTTTAATTCACCAATTGCTCACAAATAATGCATACCATTATGAATTGATTGAAATTCCCCGGGATTCTCTGGAATCTTTTTTGAAGGAGCGGTTGTATAAAGGATTAAACGTTACGATTCCATACAAAAAAGCCGTGATCCCATATTTGTCTGGAATTTCCCCGGAAGCAGAAAAGATAGGCAGTGTCAATACCATTTTATCTGCATCGGAAGGTTTATTCGGTTATAACACGGACTATGCCGGTTTTCTTTACATGGCAAGACATGCAGGAATCGAATTTTCAGGGAAAAAAGTTTTGATTCTTGGAACAGGCGGCACCAGTGCAACGGTCTGTGCTGCGGTTAAAGATCAGGGTGCCCGTGATGTCATCGTAGTATCTCGTTCCGGAGAGGTTACTTATCAGAATCTATACCTGCATTCAGATTCTCAGATTGTCATTAATACAACCCCTGTTGGTATGTATCCCAATAATGCCGAAACCTTGATTGACCTGGAGAGTCTCCCTGATTGCGAAGGTGTATTGGATGTTATTTATAATCCGCTTTGTACAAATCTGATTTTACAGGCTCGGGAACGAAAGATCGCTTATGGAAGTGGTCTTGTTATGCTGACAGCCCAGGCCAAATACGCATCCGATTTGTTCCTGGATCGAACAGCGGATGATTCAATCATTGATAGTACTGTCGAACAAATGATCCGTCGAATGCAGAATATTGTATTCATCGGCATGCCAGGAAGCGGAAAAAGTACCATCGGCAAAAAAATTGCTGATCGGATGGGAAGAATATTTGTTGATACAGACATTGAGATCGTAAAGCAATCTGGAAAAGAAATCTCAAGGATTTTTTCTGAAGACGGGGAAGCCGTATTTCGGAAAGCTGAAAGAGATGTGATTCAGGAAAATGGGAAAAAAAATGGTCTGGTGATTTCGACTGGTGGTGGAGCAATTCTGGATAAGAGCAACCGAATGGCTTTGCGCCAAAATGGAAAAGTTATTTTTCTGGAGCGCAGCCTGGAAGCCTTATCGATGGATGGACGACCTCTTTCGCTCAATCCGACTGTTTTATCTCAGTTGTATCAGTATCGGCTGCCGTTTTATGAAGATTGCTGTGATGAACGTGTGATCAATGATCATTCAATTGAGAGTACAATTCAACAAATTATGCAAAAATTGGAGAAAAAATGAAAATATTAGTGATAAATGGTCCAAATCTAAATATGCTTGGAATCCGAGAACCCCATATGTATGGAAATACGACCTTTACGCAACTGGAAGATTATATTCGGGAAGAAGCCAGGAAAAGAAGTATTGATGTGCAATTATTCCAGTCAAATCATGAAGGTTCCATTATCGATACGATTCAGGCTGCCTACCAAAAGATGGATGGCATTATTATTAATCCCGGCGGTTACACTTTTACCAGTATCGCAATTTTAGACGCCTTAAAATCAGTATCAATTCCAGCGGTTGAAGTACATATCACTGATAATATGAAACGTGAACCATTTCGTCATCATTCCATAACGGAATTGGCTTGTATCGCGGCTATTGTAGGCCACGGAATTCCCGGATACAGTGAGGCAATGGATATTCTGCTTGAACATCTGGAAAAAACAGCAAATTAATTTTCCGTTGTCTGGTTACAAATCTTTTTTTAATGTGAATTTTAAAGGCTCAGGACAGATTTTCCGATTTCTGGATGAAAAAAAGATCTTTTTTTCCATACCTCGAATCGTTGTTGATCTGTCCAGTTCGTGCTTTCACTTGTATAATTATTTCATGATAATTAATCATTATCATTAAGATCATTTTAAATTATTCTCAAGATTATTTTTGAGCATCGAAGCAACACTTTGTTATTTGAACCAATCTTTTTTCTTTTGAAGTGTCCATTGATCTAAGCATGCATCAACCTAAACAAAGGTTATAAAATTGTAATGAAACCTTCAATTTTCAAGTGCACGGATCGAAAAGTTGTTCCAGAATTCTAAGACTTTTGGAGCAGAGATTATGATTGGCTGCAAAATGGATTCTAAAACCAATGAAAGTGTTTAACACGAGGAAAACGATGGGAATTCGAAAGTACTTGCGTTTTGTCTTCCTGATATTCTCGGTTATCCTATTCTCCCTCTTTTTTCACAATCTTTCTTCTCAAGCCTATCCCTCAGACCAATCTATTAAGGTCCGAGTTGGTTTTTTTATTTCTGAGTATTATCAGGACATTTCGCCAGATGGCACGCGCAGCGGATATGGTTATGAATTCCTGCAGCGTATCAGTGATTATGCCAAATTCGATTACATCTACGTTAATTGTTCGTGGGGTGAATGTTTGGAGAAATTGAAAAAAGGTGAAATTGACCTGCTGACTTATGCCGATTATTCTCCTGAACGTGACCGATTTTATGATTACTCACAAAAAATGATGGGTTACGGGTATGGGGCTTTATCGATAAAGAAAGAAGATAACCGATTCTTTTATAATGATTTTAAAAATTTCGATGGGATGAGAGTTGGAATTCAAAAAGGAAGTATCCGATATCAGCAGCTTGAAGAATTTGCACGCGAAAATAATTTTTCTGTCACATTAATCGAATATCCCGGCATCGTAGAAATGCAGGCAGCCGTTGAAGCTAATGAAATTGACGGAATTGTGATTTCGGACCAGCTGGTACCTTCCTCTTATAAAATGATCGCCAGATTCGGCTACAATCCCTATTATGCGATTGTTAAAGAAGGAAACACTGAATTAATAAAGCAGGTCGATCAGGCGATTGACGCGATTGAATTGGACGATCCTTTGTTTATAAGCCGGTTATATGGAAAGTACTATGTTTCAAAGAATACTTTTTCTATAGCGCTTACCCGGGAAGAAAATGATTATCTCGTTTCTCACGGTCCATTTCTTGTGGCAGCAGCTTCAAAACGATATCCATTATCCGCGTATGATCCGGTAACGAAAACATATACCGGTTTTGAAAACGCGATCCTTTCCCATATTGCTAAAAGAATTGGAATGGAACTTCAATATGTGGAAGTTTCATCGTATGTCGATCGGATCAAAAAAGTACAAAGTGGTGAGACGGATATCATGATTGATATCAGCTATGATTCCGGATTGCCTTCCAATTCATCCATCAAGAAAACAGTTCCTTATCTAACGCTGCCATATTTAAGTATTTCCCGTAAGAATTTTCAAGGGGATAATCCACGAATTATCGTACATCCAAGCTTGAATTACGCGGTGAAATATATATTGAAGAAACCAAATGACAAAGTGACCATCTGTACGGTTTTGAGTGATTGTATTCGGGCGGTTCGAGATGGTACCCGGGATATCACTTATGCCAGTGTTTATGAAACAGAATTATTACTGAAAGAAGCAGAAAACAAAGATTTGGTCTCAAATATCAGCAGTGGTTTTTCAATTCCGATCAGTTTTGGAATCAACAGTGAAAAGAATCCGCTGCTGATCAGTATCCTGAATAAAGAAATTCAATCGCTCGGATCGGAAATACTTTCAGACATCATCACAGACATCACAGTCGGTCAAAAAGATCCGATGACGGTTATACAATTTTTTACAAAAAATCCATTTTTGTATGTCATTTTATTTCTGATAATTATGATTATCTCAGCATGGATTTACATTGAGCGGCGTAAAACAGAAAAAACCCTTTACAAAATGGCTTATGAGGATGAATTAACCCGACTGAAAAATATTCGCTGGCTCGAAAAAGAAGGACACGGAGTTATTCAATCCAACAGATACCGCAATTATGCTGTGTTGTCCATGGATGTCGATCGGTTTGATGTCATTAATGATTGCTATGGAAGATCCATCGGAGATGATATTATCCGGCATACGGCTCATGTCCTGCAGAAAGAGTCCGATTATGGTCTTGTCCCGGTGAGGGTGAAAGCGGATCATTTTGTCAGTCTGATCCCATACCTGAGTATGGATTCATTGAATCGGGACCTTTTGTATCTGCATCATAATTGCAGCGCCTATCGCAAAGGCGATACTTCGATTACGCTGCACATGAATTTCGGAGTTTATCTGATTCCGGCTCATGATCAGCCCATCACTACGGCGATCAATCGGGCAGAGATTGCGAGAATGGAATCCAAGACATCATCCTCACTCGTCACTTTTTACGATGAGACGATGCAGGAAAAATTAAATTTTGAGAAAACACTGGAAGATATTCAGAATCAGGCATTGCGGGATCATGAATTTCAAGTCTTTTTTCAGCCCAAATTTAATATGAAATCCGGTTCAATCATTGGTGCAGAAGCACTTGTCAGATGGAACAGCAAAGAAAAAGGATTTATGCTTCCCGGTGTCTTTATTCCGTTGTTTGAACGGAACGGTTTTATTCTGCAGCTGGATGATTATGTACTGGAAGAAACCTGCAAGATGATTCGCCGACGCTCTTTGAACGGGCAAAAGATCGTGCCGATTTCTGTCAATCAATCCCGTGCGCATCTGGCGGAAGAACATTATATTGAGCGGTTGAAATTCTTTCTTGAAACATATCATATTCCAAAATATCTGATTGAGCTGGAATTAACCGAGACAGCTCTGGCTGAGACGGAAAATGCACAAGAAGTCATGTCCCTGATGCGCGATATCGGATATCTGACTTCCATTGATGATTTCGGTTCCGGATACTCCTCACTGACGCTGTTGAATTCTGTCCAGTTTGATATTTTGAAATTAGATCGGAACTTTCTTACAGAGACCTATATATCGAAAAGAACGAAGGATATCCTGACGCATATCGTTGCAATGGCGCATACCTTAAATATTCAGGTGATCTGTGAGGGGATTGAGACAAAGGAACAATCAGATTTCCTCATGAGTGCCGGTTGTCTGTATGCACAAGGATTTTACTACTCAAGGCCTGTATCGCAAGCTGATTTTGAGAAGAAACTGGATGCTTCTTCAACCAGTACAAATGAATGGGTTTATGGGTATCAAGTGGAAAATGAAACAGCTTCATCTGCCAAGATACTAAAAACAACCGTCAGAAAGATGTTTGAATCTTTCTTAAATGCGATGTATATTGAACGAAATTCGGAAAAAGCATTGCTCTTTTTAGCTTCTGATGTGTATATTTATGATCCGACTTCTTCAGAAGGTGTATTAACCAAAGCAGAATTTGGAGCTCAAATTACAAAGCAGCTTGAAAATAATGTGATGCCCTATATTTATGAAATTGAACGATTCAGCGAAAAAACGACACCGGATGGCAGTGAGGATATTTTTGCCGTGCTTTCGGTTGACCAGTTAAATATTACTGCTGATTCGAACAAGACAAAACTTTGTATGTCAGCGTCAATCACCAATATTAGTGGAAAATCTTACATTGAAACGCTTCATATCTCTTATATCAGTGATCTGAAGAAAGATTTACAGGTGGATAATGTTATCAATGAAAGAACCAGTTTTAATTTGTTAAGTGAGCAGTTCCCGGGATGTGTGATTGGATTCTATCTGAAGCCAAATTATCCGCTTTTCTTTTTTAATCCGCAGTTATTGAGTTTATTCGGCTTTCCAATTGAGGAGTTTCGTGAAGTATCCAAGGATGGACTGGTAAATCTCGTTCTAGAGGAAGACCGTAAGAAACTTTGGCAGACAATTATTAATACCCCTGAGCAACATGAATATGAATTGGATATTCGCTGTGTGAAAAATGATGGCAGTTTGCTTTGGCTTCGGAATCGCGGCAGACGTATAAGATCGAAAAATGGGATGGATGCTGTACTGGCAGTGCTGATGGACATTACTGAAAGGAAAAAAGCACAGGAGGAACTGGAGCTGGAAAAAAATCGCTATCAGGTTCTGGTGGATTGTACGGAAGCGATTGTTTATGAATATGATTACAAGAGAGACTTGATGCTTTTCAATTATAAAAAAACCACACCGCAGGGACAAATTCCCGAATCCATCACTATCCCGGCTTTCTGTCAAAATATCACGCAAAACAATTATTTCTCCCCTGAAGATCATGATCGGATTGTTTCTTATCTGCAAAATAACCGATCCAATCGAGAAATTGAATTTCGTTTGGCAGATTCGTTTGAGCCGGGGAGTGAATTACTATGGCATCGAATTAATGGAACTATCCTTTTTGATGATGATGGTATTCCGATCCAGAGTATTGGCTTAATCATCAATGTCGATGAGGAGAAGAAGCGAATTTCAAAACTGACCAATGAAGCTCGTCGGGACAGCCTGACCGGATTATTTAATAAATCATCACTTGAATATCTGGTTACAAAGGAAATTCAATCCGCAGAGGATGGTGTCAATCATGCGTTTATTATTATCGATATGGATGAGTTCAAGAAAGTAAACGATGTTTGCGGCCACCCGTACGGCGATGTGATCTTACAGGGTTTGGCACAGGTATTATTAAAGACATTTCGCAGTGATGATATTGTTGCACGAATAGGCGGTGATGAATTTGTCGTCTTTGTCAAGAATATTAAGTCAAAAAACCAGCTTCGGCAGAAGATTGTATCATTCTTTGATCTAATGAAAGGCGAGTTCTTCCGAAATTACACTCAGGAAAATGGACGAAGTGTCTGTCATATTTCTGCAGGCGGGTCGCTCTGCAAAGACTGCCAGTTCCTTTTCACCTGTTGTGTCGGAATATCCATGTTTAATGAAGATGGCACGAACTTTGACGATTTATATGGTGCAGCTGATATCGCGCTTTACCAGGCAAAGAAATTTGGTCACTTCCGTTTTGTTTTCTATTCTCCTGATATGAAAAAAGGGTTGCCTGAAGCGCAACATAGAACAGTATACGATTCAAATCAGTAACTGGAAATATCGAAAGAATTTATTGTTCTTGGGTAATACAGAATATCAATCGATATTTAGAATATCTGGATTTAAATATATCCAACCCTTTTCTTGTGAGAGCCTATCGGAATTGAGAGATTTTCAGGAAAATTATCCCCCGAGCACGTTTTTTGCAATGTCCATGGCTGCTTTAGCGTCTTTTGCATAGAAATCAGCGCCGATTGAAAGCGCATAAGATTCGGTTAAAACAGCACCGCCCACTACAATTTTGCATCGAGTTTGTTTTCGAATTTTTTCGATGGTGGTTTCCATATTTTTTACTGTGGTTGTCATGAGCGCACTGAGTCCGACAAGCTGGATTTTTTCGTTCTTAATGGTTTCGAGGATTTTCTCATCAGGCACATCTTTCCCCAAATCGATAATCTCGTAACCGGAGTTTTCCAGCACTACTTTTACAATATTCTTCCCGATATCATGGATATCACCTTTCACTGTAGCCAGAACAATTTTCCCTTTACTGAGCGTATTTTGCTCAGTTTTACTTTGGAAAAATTCTTTTTTGATCACTTCAAAACTTGCCTGCGCTGCAGTGGCGGATTGTATGAGCTGCGGTAGAAAAATCTCGCCTCTTTCAAACCGGTTTCCGACTCTCTCAAGGGATGGAATCAAAAAATGGTCGATAATTTGTGATGGAGTCATCGAACGAAGCAATACCGCGGTCATTTCTGCAGCCGCCTGTTTAATTCCATTTTCTACTGCTTGCTCCAATGAAAGCGTAGATGGAACTAGGATCGGTTCCGCAGTTTGAACAGTATTGTGAGCTGCAATGTATTGGACAGCATTCAGATCGGTGTTGGAAAGAACTCGAAACGCATCCACCGCACCGACCATAAGGGCATTATTGGGATTCATGATAGGCAAATCCAAACCATTGGTTAATGCCATGGTCAGAAAAGCTGTATTGATAATTTCTCGTTCAGGGAGGCCAAAAGAGACATTGGATACACCAAGGATCGTTTTAACTCCCAATTTTTCTTTGACAAGATGTACTGCCTGTAAAGTTTCTAACGCCTGGTTTTGTTGGGCAGAGACAGTTAACGTCAGGCAGTCAATGATGACATCTTGTTTTGGAATGCCATAGACTGCTGCTGTTTTGATAATTTTTTCTGCGATGCGGACACGATCGTTGGCGGTCTGTGGAATTCCATTTTCATCCAAAGTCAGACCAATGACGGCTGCTCCATATTTTTTCACGAGCGGAAGAATCGTATGTAGAATTTTATCTTCACCATTCACGGAATTCACCAGCGGTTTTCCGTTATAAGTCCGCAAAGCAGCCTCAATCGCTTTCGGATCGGATGAGTCAATTTGCAGCGGTGCATCGCAGACGCTTTGAATTGCTTCCACAACCTCAGCCATCAATGCCGGCTCATCAATTCCAGGCATTCCTACATTCACATCCAATATTTCAGCACCGGCATTGATTTGTTCGATTGCCTGATTTAAAATATAGGCGATATCATGATCAGCGATAGCAGCTTTAAACCGTTTCTTGCCTGTCGGATTAATGCGTTCACCGACAATACGTACCTGATCCACCACGACCGTTTTGACTGAACTGCAGAGAACTGTCCTCTCTTGATTTAATATTTTCGCATATTGGCCGGTTTGTACCTTCTCTTTTGTTTTTCGGATAAACTCCGGTGTCGTTCCGCAGCATCCGCCAATCAGATGAATTCCAATTTCAGGGAACCTGCTCATGGATTCAGCAAAATCATCTGGTGAAATATCGTATTTCCCGGTGTACAAATTGGGCATTCCCGCGTTAGGTTTGACCAATATCGGCAAATTGGTCCAGGTTGTCATCTCTTCTGCAAGCGGGAAAATCTGATCAGGTCCAAGAGAGCAATTGATTCCCAGTGCATTTACCCCTAAAGCAGTTAATGTAATTGCAGCGCTGGGGATGGAAACACCTGAGAAAGTTCGTCCATTCTCTTCAAATGTCATTGAAGCGAAAATTGGAAGATTCGAGTTTTCTTTTGCCGCGAGTATGGCTGCTTTGATTTCCAGGAGGTCCGTGAAAGTTTCAAAAACGACCAGGTCTGCACCTGCATCTTTGCCGCATATTACGATTTCTTGAAATATTGCATAGGCTTCATTAAAAGAAAGATCGCCGTTTGGCTTCAGCATGGTGCCAATTGGTCCACAATCAAGAGCAATTTTTACGGAACGGTTTGAACTGTTTAAAAAATTTTTTTCCTGAGCAACTGCTGTTTTCGCATTTTCAACTGCCGCCTGAATCAGATCTTTGACAAGATAGCCGCTGCCGTTTAATTTGTATTGGTTTACTCCCAGCGTATTGGTATAGATAATTTCCGCTCCGCTTTGGATGTAGCGGCGATGAATATGGATAACAGCTTCCGGATTTGTTCGATTTACCGCTTCAGGTATTCTCTCAGTCATCAATCCCATGGACTGAAGTTCGGTACCCATTGCTCCATCTAACAGGATTACGCTTTGATCTGACTCGAACATGAAAAGCCTGCTTTCTGAAACATACAATTCGATTTTTTATTGCATGTATCACAACGATTTTGAGGTATTTTAATGACTTTTTGGGTAACTCCGATGATAGCAGTGACAGATTTCGATGGAATCAACATCAAACTGCGGCTGACTGTCAAACCGATTTTTTTGAATGCATCTAATGCTGCAAGCAGATTGGTGTGGGTATCTAATGGTAGATCCCCATAGCCGGGACTAAAACGCCAGGTGATGCTCTCTTCATTTCGACTGCACCCATCGCGAATGTTTTCCTCCGTCATATCCATCAGAGTTTCAATAGCAACGGTTGCGCAACTGTCCAAAATGACGCCTTCATCCGGGGCAACGACCATTTTGGCCCGTATCAGTTTATCAATTTCGACTCCGATCGTGCCCGCAAGAAGAAAAATTTCCTGGGATTGCTGTAGATGAGTTCGGATGGATTGTCCCTCTAATATTAAATTTGTACCGGACACAGCGATTCCTTCCGGTAAAACAGAAATCGGGTATCTGTGGAAAATGGATTTTGCTTGAATAGTCTGCAACGTTAAATCAATACAATTTCTGATCAGATTCTCGAGAGTTTCTGGAATATCAGTGTTACGATATCCGAGATATCGAAGAATATCGCCGTATGAGAGTCGGGGGATGGTTTGCAGCAAGTTTATTGGATTCCTGATTCGTTGTTTTCAGCAGCGATAATGTTTTGTATGTTATCGCTGATGCGGGTTGCCGTTTCCACATTGTTCATCGTGTACAAATGGATCCCCTGAACGCCGTTTTCCAGCAGATCCATGATTTGTTCTGTCGCATAAAAAATTCCGGCATCTTTAAAGGCAATTGGATTATCTGAATACCGGTTGATGATTTTTGCTAATTTTGCAGGAACACTGGCACCGCACATGCTGACCATCCGCTCTATTTGATTTTTATTGACAATCGGCATGATCCCCGCTTCAATCGGCACTGTGATACCAGCCTGACGGACTTTCTCCAGAAATGCATAGAAGTTGTGATTGTCAAAAAAGAGTTGCGTTATCAAATGTGTCACGCCCTGATCAATCTTCTTCTTTAAATTTTCAATATCCTCATCGATAGAATTGCTTTCATAATGACATTCCGGATAACAGGCACCTATGATATTAAAATCCGGATCTGTTTCCTTGATGAATCTGACCAGATCGCTGGCATGCTGAAAAACTCTTTGGGAAGGAATTTCGGGGTTGATATCGCCCCGTAAGGCTAGTATGTTTTGAATTTGGTTCTCTTTCAGTTTCGTTAAAGTTTCTCTGATTTCATCTTCATTGGAATTAATACAAGTGAGATGAGCCACCGGTTCAATGTGATAGGCTGATCGAATCAGAGAAGCGATCTCACAGGTCTTTTCGCGTTGTGAAATGTTTCCACCGGAACCATACGTGACACTGATGAAATCAACCGGTAAACCGCGCAGTTTTAATAGCGTATTGTAGATTATGTTGACCGAGTTGTCTTTTTTAGGCGGAAATACTTCCAAAGAAAAGACTACTTTTTTAATTTTGAAAAAATCCGAAATATTCATAATCCACCGTTCACATTGATGTTTTTAATACTTTAAAACACTCCAAAGAGAAAATATTTGCTTTTAGATCAAATTTGTTATACCATACCGGTTCGTGGTTTGGATGTTTTGATTAAAAAAAATTATTCCTTCTTAAGAACAAAATCCCATGTCTCGACATAAGAGAGCATGAGATTTTGTCCTATTCTGAAAAAGGATTCAGATATTTTTTGTTTGAATTTTATTTTGCTATTTTGTCAATTATTTGAATTATTTCCTCAATCTTTTGCTGCTTTTCCGCTTCATCCGCGTTGTCAAATGCATCTTTCACACACCCTTTTAAATGTGCATGAATAATTTCTTTGTCTGCTGCGTGAAGAATTGCCTGTGATGCCAATAGTTGATTGGAGATATCGATACAATAACGATCCTCTTCAACCATTTTTATTAACCCGTCAATTTGACCCCGGGCAGTTTTCAACAACCTCAAAATTTTCTTTTTATCGGCTACCATTTGCTTTATCCCTCATGAATCAGACCAGGTTCGTAACCGGCATCAGAAATCGCGTCGGTTAATAACTGATTATCGACTGGTTTGGATAATTCTAAGGTTGCATTTTTTGCTTCAAGATCCACAATAACACTGCTGACACCGTCTACTTTTTGGAGCGCATTTTCGACTCTGGCTTTACAATGCGCACAAGACATACCTTCGATTTGAATTGTTTTTTTTATCATTTTTATTTCCTCTTTCATCATTGTAGATGTAGTGTTTTTTGTCATTAATATTTTTTCTGTTTCAGGACGAAAAAAACGGAGTCTTAATGCATTGGACACCACGGTTAACGAGCTCAAACTCATCGCGGCGGCTGCAAACATCGGATTCAAAGTCCATCCGGTCAAAGGAAAGAATAATCCTGCAGCTAAAGGTATACCGATGATATTGTAAAAGAATGCCCAGAAAAGATTCTCTCTAATGTTTTTGATCACAGATTTGCTGAGATGAATGGCCGTGATTGCATCCAATAAGCTGTTCTTTATCAGGACAATATCGGCAGATTCAATGGCAATGTCGGTCCCTGCACCGATTGCTATGCCTACATCAGCTCTGGCTAAAGCCGGAGCATCGTTGATACCATCACCGATCATGCCAACTTTTTTACCCGAGCTCTGAATTTTTCGAATCACCTCATCTTTTTCCTGCGGCAATACTTCTGCGATCACTTCGTCGATTGCAAGCTGCTTGCGAATCGCTTCGGCAGCGAGTTGATTGTCACCGGTCAGCATGACGACGTGAATCCCCATTTTTTTAAACAGCGTTATTGCTTCCTTGCTTTCAGATTTAATCGAATCAGCGACTGCGATTAATCCTATCAGGGATTTCTCTGCTGCAAAATAAAGCAGCGATTTACCCTCCCCCGACAATTTATTGGACATATCCGACCAGGAAGATAACGATACTGAGGAGGCTTCCATAAATTTTCTGCTTCCGGCAGAATATCGCAATCCATCGATCTGAGCAGAAATTCCCTGTCCAGGTACTGCCTGGAAATCAGTGGCTTTTCTTAATTGGATTCCTGATTCATGCGCTTTCTGAAGTACAGCATCAGCCAGTGGATGCTCAGACAGTTTTTCCAATGATGCTGCAATCGATAAAAAATCATGCTTTGTATAATTTTCAGAAGGAAGGATATCCGTTACTTTTGGTTTTCCTTCCGTAATCGTTCCGGTTTTATCCAATACAACAGTTTCAATTGTGTGCGCAATTTCTAAGGCCTCTCCGCTTTTGATCAGAATTCCGTTGGATGCTCCTTTTCCGGTTCCGACCATGATGGCAACCGGCGTTGCAAGACCTAATGCACAGGGGCAGGAAATAACGAGAACAGAGATGGCTGTAGTTAATGCAAATTCAAAACTTTTCCCCAGCAACAGCCACAACACAGCAGAAATGACGGCGATGAGAATTACGATCGGAACGAAAACCGCACTGATTTTGTCTGCGATTTTTGCGATTGGAGCTTTGGTTGTGTTGGCGTTTTCCACCAGTTCGATAATTTTTGACAATGTTGTGTCTTTTCCGACACGGTCAGCCCGAAATGAAATCGATCCGGATTGATTCATCGTGGCTGTGATTACTTTATCACCTGGCTTCTTTTCAACCGGTATGCTTTCTCCTGTTATTGCAGATTGATCAATTGCAGAATAACCTTCGAAAACAGTCCCGTCAACCGGAATTCTTTGACCGGGACGAATGATGACGATATCTCCAACCCGGACATCGTCAACAGGAATCGCTAATTCAATTCCATCTCTGAGTACCGAAGCGGTTTTCGGAGCAAGATCCATTAATTTGGTAATGGCATCGGAAGTTTTTTTCTTCGACCGGGTTTCAAGAAATTTACCGGTGGTTACTAAGGACAAGATCGTCGCAGCGGATTCAAAATATAAATTCATTGTAAACATATTAATCATGTCCGGATCATTGTGACCGAGTCCCCAACCGATTTTATAAATGGCATAGATACTGTAAACCAAAGCTGCTGAAGAACCGATCGCTATCAGCGAATCCATATTCGGCGAGCGATGCATCAGCGCTTTGAAACCGTTGCTGAAAAATTTTCGATTGATATAGACTATCGGCAGAGTCAGCAAAAACTGCGAAAACGAGAAGGTGATGGCATTACTCTGTCCATGTACCCAGGAAGGCAACGGAAAATGCAACATATGCCCCATGGAAAGATAAAGGAGCGGGATCAGGAACACAAAAGAAACTATCAACCGCTTTTGCATCGTGTTGATTTCATCATCCATTAAATTTCTTGAATGAACATTTTGATGGACAATTGGATCATTTTGAATTGCAGCCTGATATCCGGCTTTTTCTACTGACTGAATAATTTTTTTTGCATCGGAAAAAGATGGATTGAATTCTACGGTCATACTGTTGGTCAGGAGTGAAACGTCAACTTTAGAGACACCTTCCAAAGCTTTGACTTTTTTTTCAATTGTTGCAGAACAAGCTGCACAGGACATTCCCTGGATATCGAATTTTTGTTTTTCCATAGTTAGCTTCCTTAATACCCCTCCATAGAGGGGTATTAGAAGTATAAACGCTGAATATCCAATATGTCAAGGATTGGGAGTGATTCAGATTGGGGGTGATTCATGCTATTCGAAATTTGGATTGGCATTTCGAATTAAGAAAGAAAATTTGTTGTTCTTATGGTATTGAACGAAGCTCAATACCATAAGAACAACAATGAATTCTTTTCATATTTTGAACAGCAGATGAAAGAAATTTCACATCCGATAATGAAAATTGAATTCAATCTTCGCAGGAATGACTGGGGTAATGCCAGACATTCGAAAAAGAATCTTCTTTTCGATGGTTTCGAATCATTGGCATCATGCAGCAAAGTGAAATTGTGAATGGAATTTTAGAATAAAAAAAGGGTCAGAAGATTGTTCTACCAGCGATGAAGCCTGGCTAACGCTTCTTCTATTGTGGCAACAAAGAAAAAATCACGTCCCTTGTTGCTTTCATAGATGAAATCATGCAGGCTTTTGCTGGTAATCGATTGAAAATCACCTACGATGGCAAGCTTGGTTTGATAATTGACAAATTTTTGTAAAACTTCCCCTGCCAGCTTTGTTTTCAGATCGAAGAATTCTTCAGGGATCGATTCTTTTTTGATGATAATCTTGCTGCAGCTGCTTTCTTCATATATATCTGAAATGAATTGAATAGCTGATTGAACATCCGTTAATAACAGATCATCACTTTCAACGAATACGACTTTGGAGTTTTCTTGTTGGAAAATTTGAAGCTGTATGGTGTCTCCTTCTTTACAAACCGTCATTACCTTATTATATGAAAACTTTAGATTTATAAAAATAGGTTTTCTAATTATATTAACGATTCATGAATCCATGCAATGAAGTCTTGCATGCATTGACTAGCTTTTCAACCAGTAATTCAAAATTTGAAAAAGCCTTTTGAGAAAAAATTGAAAACTTGTTGTGTAGTTTTTGTGCAAAGCGCAAAAACTACACAACAACAAATAATTTTCCCCATATTTCGAATCGCTGCTCTTCAACGTTTATTTCATCAATTGTAGTATAAATATTTTAAAGGATAACTCCAGAAGAAAAACAGCAATATGGAATTTCGCTGGAAAAAAATCAGATGAAGCATCAGAATCTGCAACGGAATTATTGGAAATCGATCGTTTATCATAAGAAGAGCATGTTTTACGAGTGGTTTTTTACGAGTGGTTTTTTACGAGTGGTTTTTACGAGTGGTTTTGTCATTGCCTGATTCTCGAGAATTGACAATTTGAAAACCCCCATTTATACTTTTACGATAATTCTTAAACGGAATGCAAAAATACTTATCGAAAAATTGACCTCAATGATGATCAATGTCATTATCAATATACAAGATTTCCCGAAAATTAACATCAAAGGAAGAGTTTCATGGCCGAATTATTAAAAGTTGAAGGCCTCGAGACGCATTTTCAAACTCGAGAGGGCGTTATACATGCTGTAAATGGAGTTTCTTTCAATTTAAAGGAAGGCGAAACGCTGGGAATTGTCGGAGAAAGCGGATGTGGAAAGAGTGTTTCCATGATGTCCATGCTGCGATTAATACCGAGTCCTCCGGGTAAAGTGGTTGCCGGAAAGGCGCTCTTTGAAGGAAACGATTTATTGACCATGACTGACGAAAGTATCCGAAACATCCGCGGAGCGAAAATCAGTGTTGTTTTTCAAGATCCGATGACCTCGTTCAATCCAGTGCTGACGATTGGAGACCAGGTCTCAGAACCATACCGTGTCCATCATCAAGCCGGAAAAAAAGAGGCTTTGGAACGTGCGGTTAAATATTTAGACCTGGTCGGAATTCCCAATGCGCGGGAAAGATTAAATGATTATCCACATCAATTCTCTGGCGGAATGCGACAGCGCGCGATGATTGCCATGGGATTGATTTGTGAACCACAGATTCTGATTGCGGACGAACCGACAACTGCTCTGGATGTGACGATTCAAGCCCAGATTATCGAACTGGTAAAGCGTCTGCGGGATGAATTAGGGATGGCTATTATCTGGATTACTCATGATCTGGGGATTATTGCCGGTTTGGCAGATCGTGTCAATGTTATGTATGGCGGTTATATCATTGAGACTGCTCCGGTCAAGGATATTTATAAAAATCCTCAACACCCGTATACTATCGGTCTGTTAGGAAGTCTGCCACGCATGGATGAGACAGGGTACAGGCGGCTGACCTCTATCGACGGACTTCCTCCCATACTTCTGGAGAAACCTGCCTATTGTCCTTTTGAGCCTCGCTGCCATTATGCGAAAGAGCGCTGCCGAAAAGAAAACCCGGGATTGATGCAAGTAGAAGGAGACGGTCATTTTACGGCCTGCTGGGTCAATCCAAAAACAGGCAAGGAGTATTAATGACTGAAAAACAAGTTTTATTACAGGTCGAAAACCTCTATAAACACTTCCCGATTAAAAAAGGAATTATCTTTTCCAAACAGACCGGATCTGTCCATGCGGTGGACGGCATTTCCTTCAATATTTACAACGGAGAAACTTTGGGTTTGGTAGGAGAATCCGGATGTGGAAAATCTACTACCGGCAGAACAATCCTGCAATTATATCGCCCAACTTCAGGCAGTGTAATTTTTGATGGAGAAGATCTGGCAAAATTGAAAGGGGAAAATCTGCGGCGGAAACGACGTGATCTGCAGATGATCTTCCAGGATCCTTATGCCAGTTTAAACCCGCGTATGACAGTTGGACAGATCATTGGTGAACCGATGGAAATCCATGGAACGTACAAAGGTGCAGCGCAGAGCAAACGGGTACAGGAGCTGTTGCAGCTGGTTGGTTTAAATGGTGCATTTGCCAATCGCTATCCCCATGAATTTTCGGGTGGCCAGCGGCAAAGAATTGGTGTCGCTCGTGCATTGGCATTGGAACCCAAATTGATTGTGTGCGATGAGCCGATTTCCGCATTGGATGTTTCGATTCAAGCTCAGGTAGTAAATTTATTGGAAGATCTACAGTCCACACTGGGACTGACCTATCTTTTTATTGCACATGATCTCTCGATGGTCCGACATATCAGTGACCGCGTTGCTGTTATGTACCTTGGGATCATCGTTGAGTTGGCTGACCGCAATGAATTGTATTCCAATCCGCGGCATCCATACACGCAAGCGCTGCTGTCTGCAGTTCCGTTTCCTGATCCCTTTGTCGAAGAGAAACGGAAAAGGATCATTTTGGAAGGTGATGTCCCCTCACCGGTGAATCCACCATCTGGCTGTCGGTTTCGAACCCGCTGCCAATATGCGAAAGAGATTTGCGCTGAGGAAAAACCTGCTTTTCGGGAAATTGCAAAAGACCATTTTGTTGCCTGTCATTTTGATATTTCGTAGATAGGTTTGACCAAACCCGTAAACAGTTCGTGTATGCTGCCGACAGTTTTCACTTATGAACACATCCGGCAGTTTATTAAAAAATTTGTGCAATACCAAATTTTTATTCCTAACGAGGAGGAAAAAAATGCGTTCAAAGAATCTAGTTATCTTGTTAAGTGTCATGTTGATTCTGAGTGTGGTTTTGAGTTCCTGCGCAAAACAAGCGACTCCAACCGCGGTTCCACCCACAGAAGTTCCGGCTACAGAAGCACCGGTTGTCGAAGAACCAACTGCTGAAGTACCACCAACGGAAGTACCGGTTGTCGAAGAACCGACTGCTGAAGTACCGCCGACAGAAGTTCCTGCAGTGGAAGAACCCGTAGCAGAAAAACCGGCTGAAAAGAAGATCATGTCCTGGTCCCTTGGTGAGACAGATATCCCAACAATTGATCCGGCACTTTCGACAGATACAAGTTCCAACCAGGTGAATATGCTGGTTTTTGCCGGTATTATGAATCAGAACGAAGTCACTGCTGAATTTGAAAATGGCATGGCAAAAGAAGTTACCAAAGGCGAAGTTAATGCGGATGGGACTGTGACTTACACTTACAAACTTCGGACTGACATCCCCTGGGTAAGATACAATGCTGAAACCGACGAAGTCGAAGAAGTGAAGGATTGTGACGGAAATGTTCGTTATGTAACCGCTAAAGATTTCGAATATGCAATAAAACGTACTGCGAATCCAGCTACTGCCTCTGATTATGCATTCATGGTAACCGGTTATATTGTAGGTGCAGCTGAATTCTATGCCAGCGGTGCCGCAGAAGAAGCTGCTGAAGAAGAGACAACTGAAGAAGCTTCTCCAGCTGATGCAGTCGAAAAACCTAAAGCAACTGCTGATGATGTTGCTGTAAAAGCAGTGGATGATGAAACACTTGAGATCACCTATCTGCGTGATATTGCGACCAATACCATGATTCCAGGTCTGTGGGTTACTTATGCCGTCCCGCAATGGTTGATTGAAGGCGACGCCTGCACCGAAGCGATGGCAGATCGCTGGATCGATCCGGAAGTTGTCCAGACTTACGGACCTTATGCCGTCAAAGAATGGCTGCATGATGATCATCTGACCATTATGAAGAACCCTTTCTGGCCGGCTGATATTGCCAGTATTCCACAGTCAAAGATTGATGAAGTTGTCTTCCGTATTATCAGTGAATCCGCCGGTCTGGCAGAATATGAATCCGGCAATTTATTCGGTATGTATCAGGTTCCGGTTGCTGAAATGGATCGTATTAAAGCGGATCCGGTTATGGGCAAAGAACTCTCCATCGGACCAAACTTCTGCACCTATTTCTATGGATTCAACACACAGGCTGAATTTGTTGATGACGCCCGTGTTCGCCACGCCTTATCCATGTCAATTGATCGTCAATCATTGATTGATAATGTCGTCAAAGGCGGCCAGATTCCTGCTCAATGGTTCTCACGTCCTGGATTGGTAGCTGCTCCGACAATGGAAGAATATCCGGATCTGGGTATTAAATATGATCCTGAGAAAGCCAAAGCAGAGCTGCAATCTTATATGGATGAGAAGAAAATTACAGATCCTTCTGAAATTAAGATCGAATTGATGTTCAACACCAGTGAAAGCCACAACAAAATTGCTGTTGCCATCCAACAGATGTGGAAAGATGTTCTTGGGATTGACGCATCCGTTCAAAATCAGGAATGGGCTGTTTACCTGAAGACAATCAGAACCGAAGCGACACCACAGGTCTGGCGTCTTGGCTGGTGCCAGGATTACCCGGATGCAGCAAACTTTGCTGATGATCAGGCTTCCTCCGGTGGTTCAAGCAATCCGACCGTGGATGGTTTGGCTGGTTCGAAACCGGAAGGCGGATTTATGTGGTATAACGAAGAATTCGAAGACCTGGTGAATCAGGCACTTGTCGAACCGGATACTGCAAAACGGACTGAACTCTATGCAGAAGCTGAAAAAATCCTGGTTTATGATGATGCCGTGATGGCACCGATTTACTGGTATACCAGTGTCCAGCTTGCTAAGATGAATGTCGAACGTACATTCTCTGTCATGGGAGGCAAGGAATCCTTTAATAAATGGGATATTCTTCCTGAAGGACAGGAACGCGCCGGAAACGATTAGTACTATTGATTTCTAAGAAAAATCAGGAAGGGGCTGCAAAAGCAGCCCCTTCAAAAAGTTTTTGAAAAAGCAGGATGGATCGTAACAAAAAATGATATCCAGACATCTGATGATTCGTTTGGATTTACAGCTGCCATCATAAAAGAAATCGTTCGCAGGAAATATCCGAGACGGTTTTTTATATCCCGAAATATATTGCCACGAGGCAATTCGCAGTAATATATTTTTGAATATGAAAATCAAATTGGGAAAACTTTTTCCGGAGGAAGTTTCCGAAAGACGATCGCCTTTATTTGAATACTATCTTCAAGAATGAAAAATCCGGGAGATAGAAAAGTATAAAGCATCGGAGGAAAAATTATGGGGAGATACATCATCAGACGGCTTCTTTACATGTTTCTGGTAATCCTTGTTGTATCAGTCATCACATTTGGCTTGATGCATTCGGTTCCCGGAGGCCCCTTCGACAAAGAAAAACCGCTTCCCAAAGAGATTATTGCTAATCTTGAAAAACGTTATCATTTAGACCAGCCGCTTCCGGTTCAATATCTGCAGTACTTAAAAGATTTGGCAGTTCCCCGCATCAGCACAACCAAATTTCCCAACTCCATTGATGCAGATGCCTTATTTAAATTTAAAATTGGAAAATATTACATACGCTGGGTAAATTTTGGCCCTTCTTATTCTTCACGATCAAGAACCGTGAATGACATGCTGCGAGATCAGCTCCCGATATCCATTCAATTAGGCTTTCTGGCGTTTAGTGTTGCAGTGTTAATTGGTATGCCATTAGGAATTCTTGCTGCTCTGAAACAAAATAGCTGGGTGGACTATACCAGCATGACCATGGCAATTTTTGGCGTTTCTGTTCCGGTAATTGTGCTGGGCCCGATTCTGGTCTGGATTTTTGGAGTTTCGTTAAAAGTACTTCCGGTAACTGGCTGGGGCTCAAAACCACCTTTTGCACTGGGAATATTTTCAACAGTACATGGCTGGAAGTACTGGCAATATGCCATCATGCCGATGTTTGCGCTTGGCTTGTCATCCTCGGCTTCCATAGCCCGTCTGACGAGGGCAAGTTTGCTGCAAGTGATTCGCGAAGATTATATACGGACCGCTCGCGAAAAAGGATTACGCGAACGCAGTATTGTGGTTAAACATGCATTGAAAAACTCATTGATCCCGGTCATCACGATTATGGGACCAATGTTTGCCGGTTTGTTAACGGGTACTTTTGTTACAGAGACAATCTTTGGTATTCCAGGAATGGGCAGATATTTTGTCAACAGTATTACCAACCGTGATTATCCGGTGATTATGGGAACTGTATTGATCTATGCGATTTTTTTGGTACTCTGTAATTTAATTGTGGACCTGGTTTATGGATTCCTTGATCCGCGAATTCGTTTTGAGTAAAATGGATTGCTGAAAAACTGGAGGGATGATGGCAGCAGATTTAAGTGAGGCAGTAAAAAAATCCGGAAATGGCGGCAATCCGTTATCACAAAAATCAGAATCACTGACAAAAGACGCGTTTCGTCGTTTATTGAAAAACAGAGCGGCTGTGATCGGTGGTATCATTATCATTTTGCTTTATCTGATGATGATTTTTGCAGACAAAATTGCACCATATGATTATGCAACACAAGTTCTGTCGGAACAAAATGCAGTTCCCCCGTGGCTGACAAAATTATTTCCTGTGATGGAACCGTATGCGAAACCGCCTGTAGATAATCCGAATAAATACATTCTTGGAGCGGATTATGTCGGACGGGATTTATTAAGCCGTATTATTTACGGTTCAAGAGTGTCCCTGATCATAGCCATTATCGGGCCTTTGATCAGTTTGATTATCGGTGTATTGTATGGTTGTATTGCCGGTTTTTTCGGCGGCAGAGTCGATAATTTCATGATGCGTATAGTGGATATTCTCTACGCATTTCCCGGATTGCTTTTTACAATTTTACTGATGACATTTTTCCGAACGGCATTATCGAAACCAGATCCGGGAACATTTGGAGAGGCATTATCTTTTCTTGATAACAGTCTGGGGGGAATGCTGTTCATTATCATCGGTATAGGTTTGACGGCATGGGAGACGATGGCACGCTTAACACGTGGACAAGTACTTTCGATTAAAGAGAAAGAATTTGTTGAAGCTGCTCGTTCTATCGGAAGTACAGATAGCAGAATTATGTTCAAACACATACTTCCGAATATTATCGGGCCGCTCGTAATCAGCGAAACGCTTGCAATACCCGGCTATATTAATACCGAGGCATTTTTATCATTTATTGGACTTGGTGTAAATCCTCCGACACCTTCCTGGGGCTCGATGATTTCAGATGGTTCAAAAGTGGTAAGAACCTATCCCAACCAAACCATTTTTCCTGCTTTGATGCTGGCGTTAACGATGTTCGCTTTCAATTTTCTTGGAGATGGCTTACGGGATGCTTTGGACCCGCAAATGAGAGGCAAATCATAACAGCAAGTATAAAAGGAGGGTGCAAAACTATTGCGCCCTCCTTTTTTTGCAATTCGATTTATTGAAATATGAGCTTTCTGAAGAAGCAGCGATTTCACAAAATCAGATTTTCTTCTTATTTTGCAATATTGCGATAAAAGTTTTCCGGATGCGTATAAGCTTCACCAAAGACGTCGACGGGTTTGAGAACTTCAATATCGAGAAGCTCTGTAATAAAACACTGCATACAACCTTTTACTCGCGTTCCTTCCAGCAGATGACCGGCGATGGTTCCACAGTCCCACGCGCCGCCGGCGACAAAATGCATGGCAACGAACGGTTCTTCTTTGCCGTCCGGTGTTGGACGCTGCCCAATCATACCGCCAATCGCACTGAGCATGGTCAGATTCGTATTAGTTGCTTCACCTTCGAGGTGCCAGTTATCCGGGTGAACAGTATCAGGAACCCAGACATAATATCGGCATGGCTGAAAACCACCCATGAATGTAGCATGTACTTTACCAAAACGAATATTTTGTTCTTTCGCAAAATTCTCAATTGCCAAAACCGGATCGGCGCCAGTCATCAGACGGATGATGAATTCACGGCCGCGTCTGGTTTCACAGCAATGATACTGGTCTGGCGATGTGGCATCCTGCTGCCATGCTGGTAAATCTGATTGATTGTACATTTTTTCCCTCTTTATTTTTATTTGGTAGAAAGATTATACTATCAGCGTTCAAAATTACAAATCAAGATTATTGGAAACAGTAATTCGAAATTTGGAAAAACCTTTTGAGAAAAAAGAGAAAACCTGTTATTGTGTTGTTTTTGCGCTCCGCGCAAAAACAACACAATAACAAATAATTCTCCCCATATTTCGAATCGCTGTATTGGAAAAAAGCAATACAAAAATTTGAATAACCATTCAGACAAAAAGAAAAATAATCAGTGTTGTAGTGTTTTCCTGCTTTGTACAAAAAAATTACAGTGATCAATATATCTCTTTGTATTGCACAAACCTGAAGAAAAAAAAGTTTTATAGTTTGTCGTTAATCTCAATATTTTACATGAACCATTTCAAGAAAAGAATCATTAGCAACCTTAATGAAATCCGCGACCTAAAATAACAGACAGTCAAATAACCATGACAACTGATTAAAAAATCCGGGTTATAATCTTTTTACCTCTGCAACGAAAAGCGACAGAATAACAATTAGTCGTTTTTTATGACTGGAACTGTTGCTTGACATCCACTTTTTTTATATGTAGAATTTCTTAATGAATAATTTGTAATCCATATTAAGGGAAAAATTATACAAAAATGATAACAAAATACAATGAATTAGATAACTGTATCAGATTAACGAATAAATCTGATCTTTTGGTTGCAGATATTTTGTTATTTAATCGATTGCTTTCCAACAGCTTCCCAACCGTTCAAATTATACGAGTTCGTCTAAAGCAATAGCTGCCCTTTCAGGATAAGCAAACTGCGGTTTGCTTGTTTATTGATTTTAAACACCTTTTTTAGGGTTTATTGTTTATTCATGTTTTTAATGGACCATCAACTGTGCGAAAAATTGTGAGGAGATTCAGTGGCAATTTCTTATAAAATCGATCAAATTTCTTTCGAACTCGGTATGATCAATTGTTTTATCGAAATGATTGCTTGTGGTGTCAAAAAATTGGCCATCAGTCCTCCGATCGATCCGCAAAATTTGGATTTACTTGTTCAAGCTTCGAAAGAAATTAGTGAAGGCTTCGGAACCAGCTATTATGTTGAAGAGTCGTTGTTAATTACCGACATTCAAAGCGCTGAATTTACGAAAGGTAAAAATTCTATTCTTTATTATGCAAATGACGCGGTTATTCAGGAATATTTATCACTGAAACAACGGGCTGGGGAATTAGAAGCAAAGGGTTGCTATGATGGCGTTGAACGCCGAGAGATATCTGTCGCGTTTGGGAAACTATTAAGTTATCCTGATGACATTATTCGGAAACGGGTTGACAGTATAGAGCGAATCAATCCTTTTGTTCTGCAATCGGAGGATAAATAGAGATCAGATATGAAAATGCATGATGTAAAAATCTTGATTATTAATCCGAACAGCAGCCAAAAGATGACAGAAGCGATACAACAGACTGCCATGGCATATGCTGATGGCGATTTTATTGTTCACACAATCTCCACGCCCGGTGCACCTGAATTTATTGACTACTACATGGATAGTGCCCAAGCTGCACCCGGAATGCTGAAACTGTTTCTGGAAAATGAGAGCCAATACGATGGATTTGTCGTAGCCTGCCACAGTGATCCCAACCTGGATCTGCTGAAAGAAATTACGACCAAACCGGTTGTCGGAATTGGTGAATCATCGATGAAACTTGCGACAATGTTGGGACATTCATTTTCTGTTGTTTCAACAGCCGTTCATTCAATTCCCAATAAGCAGGCGATGATCCGGAATTACCATTTGGAAGCGTATAACGCTTCCGTGCGCGCTCCAAAAAATGTACAGGAATCACTTTCTGACGAAGAAATTTTCCTGGATACGGCAAAGGCAGCGCTGGATGAAGATTTGGCCGAGGTGATTGTATTGGGATGCGCGGGTTTAAGCGGGCTGGATAAAAACCTGAGCCGCGAATTAGAAGTTCCAGTGTTGGACAGCATCGTCTGCGCTTTAATGATTGTAACCGGTCTGGTTAAGGCTGGTTTATCCATCAGCAAAAAACGTAGATACAGTGGAACGCCGGCTTGAAGGATCTGAGATAATTTCGAAATATTTGGATGAAATTAGATCAATTTTTTTTCATTTTGGGAGAAATTCTCCAATTTATGAGAAAATGCCTGACTGCATAATGAATGGAACGGAAATTTGTAAATTAATATGAATAACTATACAAAAATGACTTTGAACGTTAAAATCAAAAAGCGCAGGTTTTATTATCTTAACAACTATACAAAATTGATATAATTTGATTGAAAACGTACAAAACGAATTGATGAGAACAAAATAAATAGGTCCATTAGAATCGTCGATACACAAAAACGATGATTTTAAAATCAAACATAAGGAGAAATAGAGATGAAGAAATTTGTATTACTGATGGTAGTTTTAACGTTGTCACTCGTAATGGGAATTAGTGCAGTTTCCGCTGAGAAAGTAATACCGGATGAAATCAATCTCGGTATGATCAGCACCATTTCCGGTGCGCAGGCGATTGATGGTCAGAACATGACTGATGCCATTCGATTGGTCCAGCAAGAGTTGGAAGCCAATGGCGGTCTTGATGTCGATGGCAAAAAGGTCAAGATCAACTGGATTATCGAAGACTGCGAAGCAAAACCAGAAATTGCAGTGAATGCAGCTCAAAAACTTATTGAGCAGGATGGTGTTTTAGCCATTGTTGGACCTAATAACTCCGGCGATACCATTGCTTCCGCTGAAATCAGCCAGGCTGCAAAAATTCCGCAAATTACCAATACAGGTACTAATGAAGCAGTAACAAAAGTCGGTGATTATGTTTTCCGCGCTTGTATCATTGATCCGTTCCAGGGAAAAGTTGTTGCTCAATTTGCTTATGAAAACCTTGGCTTAAGAAAAACCGCTGTGATCTATGACAACGCTGATACCTACAGCGCCGGACTTGACAAAGCATTCGTCGATGCATTTGAAGCATTAGGCGGCGAAATCGTAGCCAACGAAGCATTCAGTGGTGCCGATGTAAAAGACTTCAGCGCCCAGCTCATCAACATTAAGAATGCCAATCCTGAGGCAGTCTTCGTTCCTGCTCACATCGACAACATTCCGCTGATTCTGCAACAGATTCGCGGTATGGGCATCGAAGCAACCCTGCTTGGTTGTGATTCCTGGGATTATGCAGCAATGCCG
Source organism: Flexilinea sp. (assembly GCA_026645735.1). Classification (GTDB taxonomy): domain Bacteria; phylum Chloroflexota; class Anaerolineae; order Anaerolineales; family Anaerolineaceae; genus Flexilinea. The sequence goes on along the minus strand of JAPKMT010000029.1, from coordinate 5,375 downwards.
GAATTAGTCGGCTTAGACGTCATCGAAGGCGCGTATTATGTAACAGGATTCTCTCCGGATGCAGAAACCGCTGCGGATTTTGTGAAAGCATTTACCGACTTAGCCGGATATCGCCCGAGCTTCTGCTCTGCTATGGCTTATGAAGCTGCTCATATTGTTTTGAATGCGATTCAAAATGCAGAAACCATTGATGGCACTGGCATACGCGATGCAATGGTGAAAACCTCATTGGATCTTCCGTCCGGTCATGTAACATTTGACGAATTCCGGAATCCAATTAAATCTGGAATTATTCTTCAGGTTCGCGATGGTGTTGCACAATATGTAGGTAGTGTTTCCCCTGCTGAATAATTTTTATCAGTAAGTAATTCCATCTGGCACAAGTGAAAGCTTGTGCCAGATTGGTTAAATTTTGAGGGAGGATAATGGAAAAATTTATTCAACTACTGGTTTACGGACTTCAACTTGGAAGTATCTATGCCCTGTTAGCGATTGGATATACGATGGTGTTTGGTATCATCCGCATGATCAATATGGCGCATGGCGACTTCCTGATGATGGGTTCTTATGCTGTCTTCTTCATCGTAAGCCTATTCTTTGCGGATCAAATGCTTGGGCCTGCAATTGCTCTTTTTGTCATTCTTGCCGGTGCAAGTATCACCGGTTTTATTGGTGTCGGTGTGGAAAGGATTGCGTATAAACCTCTGCGCAACAGACCGAAGATCTCCAGCATGATTGCCGCGATTGGCGTTTCGCTTTTTACGCAAAACTTTTTTCGAGCCATTCCTTTTATTGGTCCAAATCCGCGAACATTCCCAAAATTGTTGAAGGATGTACTGTTTTATGTGGGACCAATCCAACTAAGCTTAGTGCGAATCGTTGTCATCATTCTGTCGATTGTGATTATGAGCGTTCTCTATTTTATTATCATGAAAACGACAATCGGAATGGAAATGCGCGCTGCTTCTTGTGACAAAGATGCATCCTCCTTAATGGGGATCAATGTAAACCGTGTCATTTCTGCTACATTTTTCATCGGTGCAGGGCTTGCTGCGATCAGCGGCGCTTTTTATGCCAACAATTATCCAGTATTGACAGTGACGATGGGTGCAACGCTGGGAAACAAAGCATTTATTGCGGCGGTGATTGGTGGTATTGGTGATATCCGTGGAGCTGTTTTGGGTGGATTCATCATGGGTGTTATCGAAATTATGATTTCATCCGTCTATTCTGAACTGGCATACGGAATTTCTTTCGTAGTACTGATTATTATTCTGCTTCTGAAGCCTGAAGGATTGCTTGGGAAGCCGATGATTGAGAAAGTATAAGAGGTGATGAAAATGAACTGGCTGCGAAAGAATTCAGAAGTAATCATTCTCCCTTTAATTTATGTAGTGATTTTCTTACTGCAGAAAAATAAAATTCTCAACAATTATGTTATCCAGATTATCATGCTGGCCGGTGTCAATATCATTATGACCCAATCATTGAATCTGGTAAACGGCATGACCGGGCAAAATTCCATTGGACACGCCGGTTTTATGGCTGTAGGTGCCTATGTGTCAGCATTATTTTCTAAAATCATTTTCAACGCTGCTGCTATGCCTCCAACCATGCAGACCATCTTTTTCCTGCTTGCCACAATCGCGGGCGGTATCGGAGCAGCAATATTCGGTTTCTTGATTGGTATGCCGACGCTGCGTTTGAAAGGTGATTACCTGGCTATTGTGACGTTGGGTTTTGGCGAAGTGATTCGGTCGATTATCCGGATTACACCGGCAGTTGGTGCTGCACGTGGTTTGACCGGCATTCCTAAACTGGCAAGCTTATTCTGGATTTTTGTGTTTGTCGTTATTACGATCTACATCTGCCGTAATTATATGGATTCTGCCTATGGCAGAGGGTGTTTGGCGATTCGCGACAATGAAGTCGCCGCTGATACGATGGGTATCAACACCTCAAAATATAAAGTTCAGGCTTTTGTCACTTCTGCTTTCATTGCTGGGATCGCAGGAAGTATGTATGCACACACACTCCGCTATCTACATCCGGATGTTTTCAGCTACACAAAATCTACAGATTTTCTGGTTTATCTTTATGCAGGCGGTGTAGGCAGTATCAGCGGATCCATCCTTGGTGCCTTTATCCTGACGGCATTACCGGAAGTTTTACGCTTCATGAATGAATGGCGTCTGGTCATTTATGGCGGTTTGCTGGTGATCATAATCCTGTTCAGACCGGTAGGCATGTTTGGAGGCAAAGAGTTTGCTTTCCTCAAGTTAAAGACCGGCGGTATTCAACACATCGGCTTTTCCAATTTGTTTCAGCGAAAAACGAAGAAAACAATTGTTGCTAATGAGGAGGCTTCCCGATGAGTATCTTAAAAGCTGATCACATTAGTATTCAATTTGGCGGTTTGAAAGCTGTAAATGATTTTTCCTTAGACCTTGAGCAAAAAGAATTGTATGCAATCATCGGACCCAATGGAGCAGGGAAAACAACCGTTTTTAATATGCTAACCGGTATTTACCAGCCAACACAAGGCAGTATCTACATCGACGGGAAATTGATGGCTGGTTGTAAACCTTATCAATTTACTGAGGCAGGTTTGGCCCGTACGTTTCAAAATATTCGTTTATTCCACGGTGCAACCGTGTTGGATAATGTCAAAATGGCGCACTCCTTCAAAACGGATTACAACTTCTTTAATATGTTGTCCCGTACCGGAAAATATCATGCTGAGGAGAAACGCATTACCGAAAAATCGATGGAATTGTTGGAGATGTTCGATCTTCAGGATAAAAAGAACTTCTTTGCGAATAATCTTCCTTATGGTGAACAGCGAAAATTAGAAATTGTACGAGCCCTGGCTACAGAACCGAAAGTAATCTTATTGGACGAACCAGCTGCAGGAATGAATCCGAATGAAATTGACGATGTGGTAAGTTTGATCCTGCGTGTACAGAAAGATTTGGGGAAAGCGATTTTAGTGATTGAACATCACATGAAGATGGTCATGAAAATTGCTGAGTATATCAAAGTTCTGGATTTCGGTGAAACAATCTCCGAAGGTACACCTGAAAAAGTGCAAAATGATCCGAAAGTCATTGAGGCTTACTTAGGAGGTCACGCAAATGCTTCTCGAAATTAAAGATCTGCATGTAAATTATGGCGCCATTAAAGCGGTAAAAGGAATTTCATTTTACGTCGATAAAGGCGAAATTGTCACACTGATCGGAGCCAATGGCGCCGGTAAGACGACCACATTACGCACCATAACCGGTTTAGAACGTGCTGCCAATGGGACTGTTCATTTTAAAGATAAGGACATTACCAACATAGCTCCTCATAGAATCGTCGAAATGGGTATTACACATGTTCCAGAAGGAAGACGGATTTTCACGAATCTAACCGTCATGGAAAATTTAAAAATGGCTGCATTGCTGAGAAAAGATCCCGAAGGCAAAAAAGCATCTTATGAAGAAGTTTTTGAACTTTTTCCACGATTGAAAGAACGTCGTTCACAGCCATCGATTACTTTGTCCGGCGGTGAACAGCAAATGCTGGCTGTCGGACGGGCTATCGTAACCGGCGGAGATTTGGTTGTATTGGATGAACCTTCCATGGGACTCGCTCCAAAAATTGTGGATGAAATTTTTGAAGTTATCCAACGTATGAACAAGGAAGGTAAAACAATATTATTGAATGAACAAAACGCCTTTATGGCGCTGAGCATCGCCAATCGTGCCTATGTTCTGGAAACAGGTAACATCACTATTGAAGGTCCAGCAAGCGATTTATTGACTGATCCACGTGTGAAGGAAGCTTACCTGGGCAGTTAATCGGTGGACAAGAGAAATCAATAAGTAGAATTGCAAAAATTATAAGGCAATTCATGCAAAAAAGGTGGCTGTTGCATTTCCATCAACGAAACCTTTAGAAAATTCCTCTCTCATGCAAAGCAGGAAGATCCAACCAGACCTTCCTGCTTTTTTTATTTATGAATTCGATTATTATTTAGCGTTATGAAATAAGCAATTGCAATCGAAAGGTGGTGTTTTTGCGCATTGCGCAAAAACACCACCTTTACGAATAATTTTACACTTATCTCAAATCACTGTATATTCCGAATCGTCAAACACGAATCATAAATGTTGTGATTCAATACGAGCGATTTGAATAATTAAATTATTTAGTGGACGATAATTTTTGTTAAACTTTCCATTGCATTCCGAATTTCTTCCGGTGTTAAACTGCAGAATGGAATTCTCAGGAAACGATCACCATCTTGCGGGTTTAAATAGAAACCACGACCGTCTGTTAACTTAAATCCTGCTTCAGCCGCTGCCGGTAATAGTTTTTCCATTGAATTTCCTTCCGGGAGTGTCACGCCTACAAAGAAGCCACCTTCCGGTTGTGGATAAACAGCGTTCGGCAGATATTCTTTCAAGGTTTCCAATAATGTATCCAAACGTGGTCGGTATAAATCGCAAAGTTTCTTCAAATTTGGTTCGAAAGAACCTTGTTTAAGATATTCAAAAACCTGACCCTGTGTAGGTGTTACGGTACCAATATAGGTATCCACTTCCCATGCCGTTACTCTCTTGACAATTTCTTTCGGACCATACAAGTAGCCCATACGAAGTCCCGGAGCCAGTGTTTTTGAAAATGATGAAAGCGTTACGACATGATCAGGGGCAAATGATCGAATGGATGGAACTGCTGAACCATGATAGCGCAGTTCACGATATGGAGCATCCTCAATCACGAGGAAATTATATTCAACAGCCCATTGTGCAATTTGTTTTCGTTTTTCCAGACTGGTCGTTGTTCCCATCGGATTCTGAAAATCCGGAATAATGTAGAACAACTTGGGGGCATTTTTCTTCAGCTCTTTTTCAAAAACTTCCAGATTTACACCGTCAGTGTCCAGTGGGATTCCTACAACGTTCGCACCGGATCGTTTCAATAATGTGTTAGCCCGGTCATACGAAGGGGATTCGATGAAAGCATAGTCTCCGGGTTTCATTTCTGTCAGGGTGACAAATTGTAACAGCTCCAACGAACTGTTGCCTAACACGACCTGGTCATTGCCAACCTCATGTTTAGTTGCCAAATACTCAACCAGCGGAGGATATCCAGGTGCATGAAGATATTGCAAAACACGTTTGCCATCTTCTCGCAAATTCTTTTCAGAAGCTCGAATCAGATCTTCAATTGGGAAAACATCAACAGGAGGAACACCACGCGTTAAATTAATCATATTTATAATCCTTTCATACTTAAACGTTGTTTTAGAAATATTTGTTACTTAATTTCTTTAACCGGCGGGTAAGAGAAGCGACCGGCTTTGCTGTGATGTACACCTAAATCGA
>JAPKMT010000028.1 GCA_026645735.1 Flexilinea sp. | reverse complement strand
TTCCTCCGCAGCTTATGGTAACAATTTATTTTGATTCACCGATACTTCTTCGGTAACATTAATTATGATTCACGTCGGGCTTTTCGAAATTTCGAATTACTGTCTTTTATCCGTTATACTTGAATTGATTGAATCCAATAATTACTGAGAAAAATATTCAGTTTAGAATTGCTAAGCAAAGCGGGAGATGAAAATGAGTAAGGATGTCCATGAAAAAATAAAGACTTTTATTTTGGGTACAGCAACTGTTAGCGCAATTGCCGGATTAACCGGAAATATTGTCTATGATTATTCAATCAACAGAAACAGAAAGTTTTTCTTCGGACCGGCTTTATGGAAAAACGATTCCATGACCAGAGGGCAATTCCTCAGAACTGATGCTGCAGAAGAAGCATTGCTATGGGCGGAAAAAACTGAAATTTCCGAGCTTAATGTAAAAGCTTTTGATGGCGTGTCACTGAACGGGTATTGTTTTATTCAAAAAAAACCATCAAATTTGTGGGTCATCGCTGTGCATGGGTATGCCGGTATGGCTGCAGAGATGTTCCCTGTTGCAAAAGTGTTCTATGAGCGAGGTTATAATATACTGCTGCCGGAATGTCGCGGGTCTGGAAAAAGCGGCGGACAATGCTTTGGAATGGGTTGGCTTGACCGGAATGATGTTCTAAAGTGGACCTATCAGATTATTGACAGAGACCCTGATGCAAAAATTGTTTATTATGGTGTATCTACAGGAGCGGATGCAGTGATGATGGCAGCCGGTGAATCGCTGCCTTCTAATGTCCGTTGTGTAATCGAAGACAGCGGATATTCTGATCTGATCAGTTTATTTAACCACCACTTTGAAAGACATTCTATTCCATGGTATCCCATTAATTTGGCGGCCAGTCTGGTAACCAGAATTCGAGCAGGGTATTCCTTTTTTGAAGCTTCTGCTTTAAATCAGGTTGCAAAGAGTAAAACACCCATTTTCTTCATTCATGGAGGAAGAGACAGAGAAGTTCCTTCTGAAATGGTTTACCATTTGTATAATGCAACCAATTGTGTGAAAGAAATTCTGGTAATTCCGGAAGCATCTCATGCTTATGCAATGTATGTGGAACCTGAGATGTATTGGCAAAAAGTCTGGAATTTCGTAGATCACTTCATCAATAATTCGGAACTGGAACATGATTATCGCTCAAGGATCATGGGACAGATTAATAAAATGCGCGGCAGATGATTGATAATCTGCCGCGATTTGACATTCCTAAATAATTCCGCGAATTTTTTTGCGCCAGATTCCTTTTCGATAATACACAATTAGAAAAAGACTGGCGAGTGTCCAACAGGATGAAATGCACACAAAGATCAGGCTAGATTTGCCTGTTAATTTAACGACCAGATAAGCCGAAGAAACACGCAGAATGACATTGCAGAAGAAACTGGCCATGAGGGGGGCAATAGTATCGCCAGCTCCACGAACAGCGCCTGTTAGAATTGAATATGAATTTACCAGGATATAGCCGACACTGAGCGTACGTAAAATGCTAGTACTTGTTTTTATCACATCGATATCCTGAGTAAACCATGACAAAATATTATCACCAAAAATGAAGAGCAATCCTACCAGAGCGATAGTTGTCAACTGGCTTAAAAAAAGAGTCTTTTTAATGCCTTCCTGTGTGCGTTCAATTTTCAATGCGCCGATATTTTGACCGACAAAAGTAGTGATTGCAATAGAAAACGAACTCATTGGCATCATGACAAATTGATCGACACGGGTCACGATCGTATAGGATGCAATCAGGACAGAACCAAAACTATTAATCAAATTTTGCTGCAGTAAAAAGCCTATTGAAAAAATTGCACTTTGCAAACCTGCCGGTAATCCGATAGAAATTAATTCTTTTCCAATAGACCAATCTGGTTTTAAACCGCTTAAGTGAATGCCATATTTTTTTTGTGACAACAATAGATATATGAATGTTACTAAAGCAGCTGTAGTTTGGGCCAGAAGCGTCGCATAAGCTGCACCTTTGATTCCTAAATTCAAAACCACAACAAAAATATAAAGGAAAACGACATTCACGATATTGGAAAGAATCAGAATGATCAGCGGAATGATGGAATCGCCCATACCCCGCAGAATACCGCACAAAATGTTGTAGAAAAAAACTGAGAAAATCCCGAGAAACATGATGCGTGAGTACGATAACGCCATGCCAAAAATCTCAGCAGGTGTATGTATCATCAGTAAAAGCCATTTGATCAAAAATAATCCAATACCTGTTAACAGGATTCCGCTCAGAGCGGTTAACCAAAGGGAAATTAGAATGGATTTATTTAATTTCTCAATGTCTTTTGAACCGCAGGATTGTGAAACAATGACTGTTGCTCCGGTGGAAATCCCGGTGAATAATCCGATCAGCAGGTTGTTCATCGGCGAAAAAACACCAACAGCCGCCAATGCATTACTGCCGATAAAATTCCCGACGATTATTGAGTCAACCGTATTGTAAAGTTGCTGGAAGATATTTCCGACAAATAACGGCCAGGAAAACAGAAGAAGTTGCCGAACAATATTTCCTTCTGTCATGTCAAATCTGGCTAAATGATTTAATTTCTGCATTAGAATGATGACTAGGTTCTATTTCAATTTTTGTAGAGAAAGTAGAGATATTTTCCAACGGACCATGTCAATTCTCCATCAACGGCAAATCGATTAATGTATCCCAGAAAAAGGCAATGATTGCGGTCAAAAACAAGAGCGTTTGTTCTTCAGAGTCCGTTATTTGAATTTTGCTGATTCTGTTGCTTACCATTTCTGCTTTTTTCTCCGCTGAGAAAAGCGCTTCCAATCTTTTTTTTGCATCAGCATCTTTGCGGATGATCTCATAAGCATAATGACATTTTATTGTGCCCGAATTTTCAAGTTCCCGTATGTCATTTATCAGGATGTTTTCGTTGAGACGATCAAAGGAGGGTTTAAAAGAATATACACATTTTCTTCGAAGGACCGGCTGATAATGGCAGAATCCAACTACATTTTCCTGAGAATCATATAACAAATTCGGAAGCATTCCATCAAATTTAAAAAGTCGATTGTGTGGGGAAAGAATGTCCAAGCCCCCAATTTTTTCATGATTCCCATTCATCAGTGTCAGGCGTTTTCGATTGGCATTTAATTTTTTGATCGGATGTCGTTCTTTTTTTTCAGAAACTGTGTAGTATGAAAATATTTTTTCGGGAGTCTGCTGCCCGGGATTGAAAGGATTATAGGAACCGATTAAGAATGCTTTTTTTGCTTTTAATTCCTCAGGTTGCAGATACACAAAAGGACTTGCAAATGAAAACGCATAATTATGTTGATTATCAGAAAAGTGAACTAAATTCTGAACGTTGCCTTCAATCGGAAATTTGATGTCCTCAAGATTCATATTCTCTCCGTAAATTAATTGAATCATTTTATGTGCTTACCTACGATTATACTCTGAATTTTTTTTGAATTCTTGGTGTGCTGTGATCCGAAGTATCGACATGTGTTTCGAATCAACCGCAAAAACTTGTTGTTATGTTATTTTTATGCAACACGCAAAAAAACATAATAAATAATTATTCCTCGATTTTTTAAAATGCAGGTGCAAAACCAGGATCCGGATTTTCGCAAGAATTTTTTATGAAACATGCCAATATGACTAGCATTTTGCAGAAGTGAAATAAGAATGAGCATGTTTCATTTCGATCCCCATTTTTTTTCGATGGAAAATACTCTCCTTATAAGTGGTGTCATTTATCAAGAATTCTAAAATTGTCGTATTTGGCCTAAAAATTGCACATGATTCACTAAAGAGAGATTGAAAATGTTTGAAGATGAAATGGCGGTATTTTGTTTGATCTGAATATACTCCCAATGAATTTGATCAACGGAAGAAATCTAGGCGAACTGCCTGGATTGCAGGTATTCTCCGCTCCCAAAAAATGTGAAAAATCACGACAAAACGATGTGCTGATTCTATTAATCTCAACGGGAAATCTTCGTCAATATGACCGAGATTATGTAGCCTGGGGAAAAATTATTTCAGAGGGATATTATTCGGCACGTGGTTCTTTCACAATGGGCATCAATGCCGCAGTAAAAAAGATCGGTGATCATTTACAAAAGATTTATCCTGGTATGATGCTTCCGAATGTTGTCTTGAATATCGCAGTTTTGCGTGATCGGATCCTGATGATCGGCCATACCGGACCGGCAAATACTACGATTGTTTATGCAGATCACATTGATAATTTTTCCAATGAGACTTCCACTGGGTTCGGACAAGGGGAACAAAATGTGCGGTTTTTTCAAGCAGAAATTCATTCCGGTGATCTGATTTTGATGTGTCCCTACATTCCCAGGGGATGGACGAATGAAGCGATTCTGGACGCAACCAGTGAGAGTCCGCTGAATGTGATACGTTATCTTCTGGATCAGGCTCATGGAAATCTGCAGGGAGCTGTGATTCAGGTTAAAGTCGGATATGGAGAGATCCTGTATCGATACAAACCACCGATTTCAACAAATATCGCTTTGGGATTTGAAGAAGATCTGGAACAAAAACCTGAGAAAGTAACTGTAAACAGCAAAATGAACCCGAAAAATGCCCCATCAGAGGAAACAGCAAAACTTGCTGATCAACCGGGAGTCCTTTTGGGAAATGATCAGGATTCGCAGCGTCCTTTGTTTCGGTTGAGAATACCATTCGAGCCCTTGCCTGGTTTTGATCCGCTGGCAGGGATCCGCAATGAAAATTTATTGAATAAAGATGAAAGTTTGAAATCTGATGCTGTGGAAAAAGGTTTATCTGACGATTTCACTGCAGAAGCAATTGCTGCAATAAACCATCCGGAAATGGATACTGTATTTCATGATCAACCGGATAAAGGAAAAATTGAATTGCCCTCCGTTGTGGTAGAGACACCTTCAGAAGAGATTTCCGATCCAATACAAAATTCATCTGATTCAATGGTTAACGAACAAGAACGGTTAAGTGCAAGAGACCGTATTGCGCAAAAAAAAACTACTCATAAGAGCAGCAATTCAAAGACACCCACCATAAAAAAAAAGAATACTAAAAACCTGATTCTTTTATTGGTTTTTGGTTTTCTAATCCCCATCAGCACAGCCTTGATCTTTTTTTTCATCTATTCCGGTCGTGGTAAAAATGAAATATATCGTCAAAGCCTCGGACTTGCGGTGGATACTGCAAAGGTTGCAGTTCAGCAGGTCGATCCAGTGCTTAAAACGATTTCATGGGAAAAAGTTCTGGAGTATTTGGATGAAGCCGACCAATATGGCATATCCAAAGCATCTCGCGATCTGCGATTTCAATCTTATGAGGAATTGGAAAGCATCGAGGATGGCAAACAGACCGTTTATCATTATGCATTATCCAGTCAGCTGCCCAAAGGTACGAATCTGATCCGAATTGAGTCCACTCCGCAATATGTCTATGCTCTTGATCAAAACACAGGAAGCATCCTGCGTTTTTTTATCTACAGCAATGGTTTGTCACTGGATGATTCCTTTCATTGCAAACCTGGTACGTATCCGATTTATCAAAATACCGGGACACAATCTTCTCGTTCTGATCAAACAACACAGGATACAACTGGACAGAATCTTACAGTAAAGAATTTTGCAGATTTTGTAATTCTTCCGGCAGGAGAAATCGGGAATATTGTGCTGGCTGCAATTGACAGTGAGGCGAATTTGCTTTATTGTGCCGCTGATGGGAAAAATTCAGCCGTCCATCTTGGAACTCCGCCGCTTGGGTGGTTAGGTGTGGATGGATTGTTCTATACATCGGATACGTTGTTTGTTCTGGATGCAAGAAATGAATCAATTTGGAAATTTGATTTTCTTGGAAAAGACGGTTTCTCAATCAAACCGAAAAGTTATTTTGGCGCCAGTGCTCCCAGTATGCGTGATGTCGTTGATTTTGTTGTTTATGAAACCTATTCATATCTTTTGAGAAACAATGGTATGCTGATCTTCTGTGATTATACGGGCTATGATCCTGTATGTTCATATATTAATGAGTTGAAAAATGCGAATGGACAACAGATTGACTTATCAAAAAAACATATGGTCCAAATTCGGATGAATGCATCTCCGGATACTTCTCTTTATCTGATCGATGAAAAAAGACAGTCTATTGTTAATTTCACATTGAAATTGAATCTTATCCGGTATGTTGTACCAGATCGTTTTTCAGGTGAAGGTGGAGAAAAAATGGTAACCGGATTCAGTTTATTAAATACGAATAACGTTTTATGGGCATCCGGATCGGATCTCTATATTGGTTCATTGCAGTGAAATGAACCAATAAAAATTTTAAGGACGTTCCAAAAAAAAGATCTGGAACGTCCTTTTTTTTATCTGATGGTTGATTCATTACGATCGTAATTTGAAATCAAACCTGAATTCAATTTTTTTTATGCCTGAACAGCGATTCCAAATATGAAAAAAAAATATGTTGTTGTGGTGTTTTTGCGCTTCGCGCAAAAACACCACAACAACATATTTTCTCTCTCTATTCGAAAAGCATATCAATTTTTTGAATTGCTGATGCTTGAGAAGAACTCTGAAAAAAACTTGAATTATGGCACGTAAACAAAATAACTGAATTCACAAAAATTCTCTTTACCGTTTGTCAATGCATATGTTGAGTCGAATTTACCATTTGCATTGGTTTCTTCCGGCGCTTTCATGGGTATATTAATCAGAAATGATTCTTCCGGAGCAACACTCTCGGTTGGAAGTGCATATGCATATAATTCATCCACTTCGGCTTTCAACCCGCTCAGGTATTGAATGGTCACTTCCTTGCCCCAAGTTTTCGGTCCGATATTTGTAATTTCTACCTGGAACGAAAAAACGGAACCGCGGTTGAACTGCCCGTAATAATACGGGCTGTAAACCATCACTTCACAGTCATATCCTGAAGGATTCGGTGTTCGGGTAGGCTCCGCAGTTGGAGTCAGGGTTCCTCTCGGAATTGCGGTTTTTGTCGCAGTTGGCATATTTGCTATTACTGCAAGTGTGGCAACCTGTTTTTCATAAGAGGCAACTTTTTCTTCCAATGTTTTTACCCGGAGGTCCAATGCTGTCAAAGCGGCATCAAATTTCTCATTTACAGCAGTTTCGATCTGTTTAATCAGCGCATCCATGTCAATCGAGATTAGCGGAGTCTGATCCTGCGGCATGGGAGTGAAGCTTAACGTCAAAACGATTACGATCAGTGCCAGCAAACTAATATTTATAATACTTTTTTTCATATCAACTCCTATTTGAAAAACTGCTTTTTGTTCTGAATTAATCTTAACATATCTTATTCCTTTTTCGACACAAATGACCAGCGATTCAAAATATGGGGAGGACTCTTTGTTGTTGTGTTGTTTTTGCGCTTTGCGCAAAAACAACACAACAACAAGTTTTTTCCTCTTAATGCTAATAGACAGTAATTTGACAGCAAGACCGGTTTTCAAAAAACATGCGCAATCCTTCCATTAGTCGAGTTACTGCCGGTAAGTAAATATTTGCGTCTTTCGTCGATCTCTGGAAACTCCTGACTCCAAATCTATTTCAGAAGATTTATTACTAAAAAATAGATTGAATCAATACGATTAATACGGTCCAAGACGAAAGTAAGTTTCCATCGTTTTGGATATAAATTAATGACTGAAGCGATGATAAATAAATTCAAAGCCAACCATAAATTTTTTTCAATATCAATTTAAATTCATGATTTTTAGCGATTCTAAATATTTGAAACAAAATATTTTGTTCTTTAATTTTCGTGCAATGTGTAAAAAATATAAAAAAAATTACTTGTTTTATTTCAAAGGCGGATTCGAATTTCGATTAGTTGCATAATTTTTGAATTTATTGATAAAAAAATATGCAACTATGCTAAAATTGTCGAAATAAAATCCATTTGGGAGAATTCAATCATGAAAAAGGGAATAATTATTGCAATTATTGTTTTGGCTGTTGCAGCCAGTAGTGGTTTTGCTTTTTTTCAACCTGTCGTAGCAGCATCTGAAGATGTCATTCGGATTGCAACCGATGCGACTTGGCCTCCATTTGAGATGGTCGACGAGGAATCTAAGGAATTGACAGGGTTTGATATTGAATTAGTCAATGCAATTGCTGAAGAAGAAGATCTCAAGATTGAATTCATCAATGTTGCTTTTGATGCGGTGATTGCAGGTCTGTCTCAATGCCAGTACGATGCCGGTGCCTCAGGAATTTCCATTACGGAAGAGCGGAAAGGAACGATGCTGTTCTCTGATCCTTATTACGCAGTCGGTCAGATTATGACCATCAATGAAGGCGTAACCGGTCTGGTAAACAAAGAAGATTTCAAAGGGAAAACAATTGGTGCGCAGACCGGGACAACCGGCGCTCTGATGGCTCAAGAATGGGAAGAAGAAGGCCTGATTACTTACAAGGGGTACGATACCATTGATCTTGCCTTTATGGATCTCAAGAACAAACAAATTCATGCAGTTTTGACAGATAACACCGTTGCCGAAGGGTATGTCAATTCCCTGGGTGGTTTACAGACTGTTGGCGATCTGTATTCATCAGAGGATTTAGGTTTTGCATTTTGCAAAAAACAGACTGAACTTCAAGCGAAATTCAATGATGCGTTGAAGAAATTACAGGAAAGCGGCAAGGTTGATGAACTGGTTGAGAAATATTTCGCAGTAGTGGAGTAAACATTTTCAGTAAATGAACTGGATCAATTCAGGCGAGTTCAACTTTCAAGAACAAAAAGAGAGGTATATCGAGATTCCGATACACCTCTTTTTCTTTATTTGAATTGTAATGTTTAGGATCAACCGGATTGTATCCGACATTTTTCTTATTAGAGATTTATTTTTGGAATTCGGAGTGATAGACAGCTCAATCCGCCATCCTGTTTTTCAAATTCACTCATTGGAACCGGAATCGTTTTAAAACCTGCTTTTTCAACCTGTTTAATCGTACGCTCAAATCCCTGAGGGATGATTACATAATCATTGATCCGGATACAATTGGATGCGTAGTCCTCTCCTTCGGTCGTCACAATCCTGTTGTAACTTTTCAATTCCGGATCCTTCGCTATTTGTGGAATGGAGATGAAAGTATGATCGCCCAGATAGGACATACCAGTTTTTAAATGCAGGACAGTTTTATAGTCCCGGATGCTGATCGTACTGCTGGTGAAACCGTATTTTTTCAGGATTGCGGACAGCTGGCGAGCGCCTTCATCATTTGTGCGTCGGGACAGACCGATGTAAAAATGTGTTCCAACCTGGCAGATGTCTCCACCTTCCACAGTACCTGGATACTGAATTTTCTCAACTTTCTTTCCATATAGTTTTTCAATCCACGGAAGAATCTTCTTTTCTTCACCTTTCCGAGAAGGAGCATGAAAATCAGCAATCACAGCAACTCGGTCCGTGACAATGGCTGGATCTTCCACAAAACAGGAATCCGGATGCTCATTGTCTTCTTCTAAAACAGTGACTCTTAAACCGCATTGTTCTAGAGCGCGAATATATGCTTTATGTTGGTCCCTGGCAAGGGCAGTGTCAGCTCTTCCCAAAACTCCCGGTGTAATTCCATCCGCGAAATTCTCACAAGGAGTTCTTACAATCGCCTGTTCAAAAAGTTCCATGAATTGAAGTTCCTTTATTATGTGTATTGAAGTTGCATGTTAAAATTCTCCGAAAATGGTTTTTCGGAGTGTCATTCGGCTACTCATTTATAAAATTTTACTGAGAAATACTTTGGTTCGCTCTTCTTTCGGATTTCGGAACAATTCATCTTTCGGTGATTCTTCAACAATTTTTCCTTCATCCATCAGGATACAACGGTCAGCAGCTGCTCTGGCAAATCCCATTTCGTGGGAAACAACTACCATGGTCATTCCTTCTTTCGCGAGCTGAATCATGACCTCCAGTACTTCCTGGATCATCTCTGGATCAAGTGCACTGGTGGGTTCATCGAATAACATGATTTTTGGATTCATTGCCAGGGCTCTGGCAATTGCAACACGTTGCTGCTGTCCACCTGAAAGTTGAGAAGGAAACGCCTCTGCTTTATCAGGAATACCGACTTTATCCAATAGAATCATTGCATTCTTAAAAGCTTCTTTTACATTACGTTTTCTAACAACTTCCTGCGCCAGCATGATGTTTTTCAAAACCGATAAATGAGGAAATAAATTGAATTGTTGAAAAACCATCCCGACTTCCATACGCAGTTTGTTAATGTCTTTATGATTGACAACTGAAAGGCCGTCGACAATAATGTCCCCGAAATCAATTTCTTCCAAATTATTAATGCTGCGAAGAAGTGTGGATTTTCCGGATCCGGATGGACCGATGATCATTACGACTTCGCCTTTATAAATGTCGAGCGAAACACCTCTCAAAGCGTGAATGCTGTTTCCGCTGAAATATTTGTGAACATCTTTGATTTGAATGATTGGCTTTTCTTCCATGTTACTTCTCCATCTTTGTCTTCTTTTCAATGATTTTCACAATACGGGCAGAAATCAGCGTCATCAGCAAATACAGCAAAGCTACCATGGCCCATGTTTCAATGGGGAGGAAAGTCTTTGACATAAATTCTCTGCCTCTGCGGGTCAGATCTGCGACAGCAACCACTGAAACCAGGGATGAGTCTTTTAACAGAGATATAAACTCATTGCCGACTGCTGGCATAATTGTCCGATACGCTTGCGGAAGAATCACATACCGCATGGATTGCCATTTTGTCATACCGAGTGACCGGGCAGCTTCCATCTGTCCTGTCGGAAGTGATTCAATTCCGGCTCTGACAATCTCAGCCATGTAAGCAGCATAGCAAAAAGAAATTCCGATGATCGCCATCAGAACCGGATTGGCAAGGAAATTTTTCAGGGGTTCAATATTTAGCGACTCCCCAATTTTAATAACGATTGCAGGAAATGCAAAATACCAGACCAGCAGTTGAACAAGCAGCGGTACACCACGTACAAGCTCTATGTAAAGCGATGTCAGCCCATAAACCGCTTTATGTTTCGAGACACGCCCTAATCCGGCAAACAACCCGAAAAACATCGTCAGGATAAAGGATGTAACAGTGACTTCAAGTGAGACAAAGATTCCATCCTCGGTGAAATTTAAGATTCGCTGATATGGATCAGGTTTTGATACTGCCAACAGAATAATCAGTGCCAGAACAAGCACAACCAATCCCCACCATGGATCGATTTTTGACAATTCTCCGACTTGCGGGAGATTCATCTGCAGCCATTTATTGTTGACATCGTTTTTTGTTTTTTTTGTGAACATAAGATTGCTGTACCGATACTTTCAAAATCGTTTTTTTATAAAAAAGTTTTCAGAAATAAAGTCAATTTTAGCACAGGAAATATATCCTATTTTTTTTTAAATGATACAGCGATTCGAAATAATTCTCCCCATATTTCGAATCGCTGGGAACCATGCATACGTATGCTAAAAATCTGAATCTTATCGGGTCTTCATTGTTTTCAGGATGTTTTCGATCAAATATGCTGATTTTTCACGGGAAAAATCCTTGCAGATTGCCTGATATCCGTTCATTCCCATTTTTTGGCATCGCTCCGGATCATCTGCCAACGCACGTACTGCAACTGCCAATGCATATGGGTTCCCCGGCTCGACAAAAATACCGGCATTGTATCTTTCAACAAGTTCTCGAATCACACCATCGATTTGAACCAGGACTGGTTTCCTGGCTGCCATCGTATCAAAAACTTTATTCGGATAAGTTGTTTTAAACAAAGGAATCGGTTTTAAAATTGCCAGGCCGGCATTTGATGCCGCTATCACGTTAGCAATTTTTTCTTTTGAAAAAGGCGGAGCGAATATCACATTTTTCAAATTTCTTTGTGCAGCATTTTCCATCAGTGTGTTTTTGTCTTTACCGCTGCCAACCAACACAAATTTTATATCCGAACGGTTCTGAAGGATTTCTGCTGCATCCAAAATAACATCCAGATCATTGGCAGGACCGTGTGCTCCACAATACATCACAACAAATGATTTTTCCAGGTTGTATTGCTTACGGAAAGCTTCTCCTTGATCGGAGGAGCGGAACATCTCCGGGTCGGAGCCATTGGCAATCAATACCGGAATTTTGCCGCTGATCTTCTGAATAGGCTGAATAAAACCGGGCGAATTGACAATCAACTGATCTGCGTGTTGGTACAGGAATTTTTCAAGCTTCTTCGAAAAATAAATTAAAAATGGATTTTTAAGAATACCTAATTCGATCGCAAAGTCTGGCCAGAGATCGCGAATTTCAAATAAAAAAGCGACATTCTTCCATCTGGCGCTGAGCCAGGCAGTGAAACCTTGAAACAAATTTGGCGAAGTACCCCAGACAATGTCCACGTCCGGGACTGATAAAGCTTTAAAAAATGAAGATACCATGAAACTAAAAAATGCAAATAAACGTGGAAAAAAACCTTTGTGCATTCCTTTACTGGTGTAGCAGTAAAGAATATGAATCTGTTCATCTAAAATTGCCCTGTCCAGTGGGTTATATCCGGCAGATTCTTTTTCGCCAGTCAAATAACTGACCGGGCTTGTAATCACTGTAATTTTGTGTCCCTTTTTCGCTAGATATCGGGCTATCTCATAATGCCTGGTTCCTCCTGCACTCCCGATTGTTGTAAAAGCCTGATGGATTAATAAAATATGCATGTTTTCCTGTTTGAAAGTGGTGTTTTTGACGAATTTTATTTTATCACTGCCGGTTGGCTGTCATCATACCATATTCGAAATTTCAGCACATCAAAAGCGATTTTTCACAGTTATTCAAAATTCGAATACGCTTTTTGAGAAAAAAGAGAAACCTTGTTGTTGTGTTGTTATTGCGAAGTGCGTAAATATTACACAACAACAAATAATCCTCCCCATATTTCGAATCGCTGGATTTTTCATAATTTTTCAACCCTCTTAGTTTTTTTGTATGTATCAATCCTATTAAATATTGACTGATTTTTAGAATGAAGAGAAAGAAATTTCCTCATATTCAGTGATTCTGCGTCTGAACGGAGCTTTATTGTGGAAAACGCCATTTGGTTTGAATCGTGAACGGCGCTTTCGATCTGGTGGTGATAACCAGGGATAATGCCGGGATCCGTTCATCATAAGTCTTTGAAAACCAACCTGAAATCGCCTGAATCGATTCATTATCAAGTGGAACACCTGAAGCGTGAAGAATTACGCCTGCCCGAATGACAAAGATTTTCATGGGCGATGCAGCACTTCTGACACTGATAATGAATTCCTGGGTGATCATGTCCCATCCATAATCACCCTCCTGTATCTTAAAATCAAGGTCCTTCAGTAGCCAGTGGAGCCGGAAATTGTATTCTATGATTGTTGGAGAATTGATTGGAAGAACTTGATCTGTGACTGTCCAGCCTTCATCTCTTTCGAGTATTCTGGTGTGTTTCAGCCCAATTTTTTTATATGCAAAGTGTTCTGCTTCGACAGACAAATCAGATTTTCTGAGGATTCTTGCCTGGTCCCAATCCAGCCAGAGGAATTTGCCTGCATCGCTCATAGGTTCGATTTGATTGATTAGCAATGAATTATGGACAAAAGCAGTTTTTAATCCGTTGTTCCATGGAGGAAGGCTGTTATAGCGGTAAGTTCCTGCATCGAGAGCAAGATAATTCCCATTGCGGAAGATATGGATATTTAACTGATCATCATGTGCTGGACGGCTCAAAAATCCGGAAACCTGCATCAAAGCCCAATCGTGATCATTCCCGATACGTAAAACTGTTTCATTGAGATATGATTGGGTTTTTCCAGAGTTTTCGGCTGAAGCGGCTGAAAGCGGTTGATCAACAAACCAGCAGCGCAATTCATCATAAGGACCGGGTGAGAAAATCGTTTTTCCCAGAAACAGCTTGCTGAGCGCTTGAAGTACCGGACGAAAATCCTGATAATCTCCGCCAAGCGGGAATAGATTTGATCCATCATTATGGCCGATATTACACGCGCATCCACTGATGAAATCAATATGGTTTGATAACCAAAGAATTGATCGGATGATTTTTTGTTTAAGAACTACCGGCCAGTCGATTTTTTTCAGAGCGAGAAGCTGGTTTACCCAAAGAACTAACGCAAGCATCAGACGGTGATAGTTCGTGCTGTATTGAATAAACATACCATCGGGTAAGATCTGATGCTGTAGTGCTTTCTGGAATTCTTTCCAGCCAAGATTAAACCATTGATCCGATTGTCTTGCTTCCGACAGAACACAGGCTGCTGTCATAAGACCGGCAGCGTCGCTTAACCAATGATTATTGTTTTGCGCTCGTGCGTAGCACAACGTCGGTGGGATGCGGCAGGCATGTTCGTAAATTATTCTTTTCAGAATCTTAAGATTCTTATCATCCCCTAATGTCAGTTGCAAAAAAAATCCTGCACAGAAAGATAGCGTGATGATTCGCATAGCCGACTCTTGGGCTGATAGCCAGTTTTCCCCAAAATAGACCGGATTCTGATCATAAAAAACATGAATCTGTTTCCAAAAATAGTCCTGATAAACCGGATTCTTTGAAACCATCCAAGCCCGAACCAGAGAGTACATCCATGAGAATCGGGCTGGTTCCCAAATTTGTTTTATATCATCTTTTTCCGCGGGATGAATTTTCGTCCAATGAAGCTCCGGATTTTGCGGCTTAAGTAATAAAAAATCCTCTGTGTCTTTCGAAAAGGGAAAGAATCTGCCTGATAGGATTTTTTGAGCATTTTCTTCAACGTTAATTGAATCAGCGAGTAAAAATGGTAGAATCTGTTCTGACGATGGATTATTCAATGGCTTAAACCTGCCAATTTCAGAATCCGAGAAAACAGGCAACGCTTTTCGGTACATACCAAACTGCAGTTGGAGCTTGTAAAGGAAATAATTCCAGGTTTGAAACGGTTGCAGCGACTGCAGTATTTTAAGGAGACGAACAATTTTTTGCATTGAAATGAAGTATTTAATTTCCCCGTTCGCTAAAAATACTCAAATCGGGAATAGAAATTACATCGTTTTCCTGGATCGAATGTACCGCTGCAAAACTCGCCAGTGTGGTGTAGAAAAGGTCCTCCATTGGAATTGGCCAATCCGATCCATCTGTGATGGTGTTGATGAACATTTGCCAGGATGCTGCATGTCCTTTATCCTGCCGCAGAACGGATTTCATCCGATGATGATTGCCTTTGTCCCAAGTTTCAAGAGTTCGGAAATCGTCTAAAACTGCAATTTTTCCAGCGCCAAATACTTCCAATCGTTCTTTCGGATAAGATTTTTCACCATTTGCAAGATAACTGATTGTTCCAATAGAACCATTCGTAAATTTTATTTGGAGGCTTACATTGTCCTGGTTATAGCGTCCGTTGTCCGGCAGTGCAATCGAATAGACACTGGTTGGATGCGATTGTGAGATAAATTGCAGCACATCAATAAAATGGCAGCATTCACCGATGATTCTGCGTCCGCCGATTGCAGGATCCTGTGTCCAGTGATTCGGTGGGATATAACCGGCATTGATCGTATAATGCATCGCGACTGGTTCCTGACAATCAGAGAAGAATTCGAATAACTTCTTACCCATCGGAGAAAAACGCCGGTTGTATCCGACAGTTAAAATTGGATCTGATTTGCGTTGAACAGCCTGATATATAGCCTCAAGTTCTTCAATTGTTAAAGCCAGGGGTTTTTCACAGTAAACATTTTTCCCGTTTTGAATTGCTCGCAGCACTTGAGTGCCATGCAGATGATGCCGGGTCAGGAGGACGATAGTATTAATTGCCGGATCATCCAGAATCGCATTACCAGAGGTATCTACTTTTTCAAAACCGAATTTTTCCGCAGCATGACGGGCGCTGCTGCCGCTACCGGATGCAATGCTGAGCAAACTGATCGGTTTTGTGCATTTCTTGAGCGCAGGTAAAAATGTTGTTGTTGCATAATTTCCTGCACCCAAAACCCCTACGGTAACTGCCAGTGGATGACTTGTTTTTGCGATTTGTACCGGTTCATCCTGTTTGTACGCTTCAAAACTGTTTTGATACTCGAGTAAAACACCCAGAAAAGATTCCCCGCTTTTTCCTGTAATGAGCTCATAAGCCCTTTGACCTTCTTCAATGGGGATTAGATGTGTGATCAGTTTTCTGACATTCATCTTTCCGCAGGCAATGAGATCGATAAAACTCTCCATGTTGCGGCCTTCTGTCCATCGGACAAAACCGATCGGGTAATCATGTCCTTTTTCTTCATATTCTGTATCGTAGCGACCTGGTCCGTAAGATCGTGAGACTCGAAAATTGATCTCTTTTTCATAATAAAGTTTGCGTGGAATTTCAAGACCCACTGCACCGATGGCAATTACATTTCCACGATCCCGGCACATTTGCCCTGCTAATTCAATCGAATCATTATCTTTGCTCCCGGCGCAAATCAAGACATGATCGAATCCCCGATTTTTTGTGAAGGTATTTGAGAATGATTCGATTTCCGTGCGTAAACAGGCTTCCGCTCCCAAATCTTTGGCTAGTTTGACGCGATCTTGCGAAATATCCAGTCCTAGAACATGACAACCCGCAGCCAGCGCAGCCTGGATTGCCATCAAGCCTAATAAACCTAATCCGATCACTAAAACGGTTTCATTCAATTGGGGAGAAGCCAAACGAAAGCCATGCATGGCAACAGCTCCAAGTGTGGCAAAAGCAGCTTCTTCGAAATGAACATCTGCAGGGATCTTTACGAGCAGATTCCTGGGAATTGTACAATACTCCGCATGAACTGCATATTTCCCGCCTCCGCAAGCTACCCGATCCCCAACCTGAAATCCGGTCATGTCATCACCTAAAGCGATGATTGTTCCGGAAGATGAATATCCGGGATACATCGGTTGATCCAACCGATGGAAAGCACTTTCAAAAGTAGTCAGAGCTCCTTCCCGTTTGGCTTTGTCAATCACCTGTTTCACCAAATCCGGTCTTGATGCTGCTTTCTCAAAAATATTTTTCTCGGCAAACTCGACGAGCGTTTTTTCAGTGCCGGCTGAAACCAGCGAATAAGCTGTCTGAACCAATGCCATTCCTTTCGCAGGACGAGGAATTGGGATTTCTTTCACTTCTGTTGTACCATTTTTCATGTTTTGCAGGAGTTGTTTCATCATTTCTCCTTGTGAATCCATTTGAAATAATCATTATTATACTTTACCTAAGACATAAATTTTTCTTTATCCAATCCGGTAATTCGAAATATGAACCAACCTGAAGAACAACAAATTTTCTTTCTTTATTCGAAAAATCAATCCATATTTTGAATTGCGGATTATTCGGAAAAAAACCATTACTCATTTATAATATTTTACAATGAAGTATTACGCAGAAAAAATTATTCAAAACTGGCGAAAATGTGTGATTCTGATGATTATTGGAGGAATCGCAGGTTTTTTACTTTTTTATATTCTTCCCCGTGTTTACAGTGTTTCTGTCTATTTGACTACTGCCATTGACTATAATCGAACAGGGTCACTGGATGAATTGGAAGAAGACAGGATGCTTGGTATTGCGGAAGATATTATCAACTCCGATTTGGTATTGCAATCCGTTTGCCAAAAATTGGAAGCATGTTCTCCTGCATCGTTCCGGGAAAATATCCGCATTGAACGGACAATTGACTTCTGGTCTCTGACAGTTTCCAGCAAGGATGCTGCAGATGCAGTAAGACGCGCCCGTTTGTGGCTTGAAACCGCATATTCGGTATTGGCGGACAGTCAAAACCACGCAAGGCAAGCTGAAATACTTGAAATTCGATCTACCGGAATGGAATCTTGTGTCCAGGAATCAGTAAATGGTGTCCCTCCGGTCATCTGTGATGAACCGAATTTCGAGACTCTTTTAGATAAAATTCAGAAAAATAGCGAAGAGATTGCACATCAAAGACATCTTTCAAACGGAATTTCTTCAGCAATTTTATTCGGACCAATGAATCTGGACCATATAGACTTAAAGCAAAGTGGTTCCTCCCATGGATTCCTGACCATAATTGGTTCGATAATAGGTTTGTTATTCTTTCTTGTATGCATTTTTTTTTCGCATGACTCGTTTGAAAAACTGGGAATTCCTTCTGAGGATCTGTCAAAGCGATCCGATTTGAAAACCTGATGATCGGATAACGAAAATGAACCTGAAAAAGAACTTTTTTCGGATTTTTGAATCCAGAATTTGGTATGCAGTTTTTTTTGTATTCTTTTTTTTGCTTCCAATCACATCAATGCCTTTGGTGGTGAAGCTTGTGCATTCTGATGTGGTTGCTGCACCCTCTGGGCTCTTGCTGATCGTAATCCTGCTCTTCTACGTCCTGCCGAAACTCATTGCAACCCATTCTCTGCCTGCAAACGCAATTCCGCTGATTTGTTTCGTCATTATCAGCTTAATTGCAACACTGATATCTTTTTTTTATGCAATTCCGGAATACAAACACGCCAGTGTGTTTTCTGCTTCGATATCTGCAATCCTTACACTGCTGATTGGTTTCGGATTCTATATAGCATCTGCTCTATGGTCTCAGGATGAAACCAGACTGCGTTTTACTTTGCGCATCTTGAATTGGAGCGGTTTTATCGTTCTCCTGTGGACTTTTTTACAAGCCGTTTTCTGGTATACCAGTTATCGCTATCCGGAGTGGATGAAAAATATACATTTTTTTCTTTCCATCGGTCCTCTTTATCGGCAGCGATTTGTTGGATTTACCCTGGAACCGTCATGGTTGGCGCACCAGTTGAATTTACTGTATCTGCCGTTATGGTTTGCATCTGCAATAACCGGTTTTACTTCACATGGCCGACGCTTTGGCTGGTTGACTTTTGAGAGATTTCTTTTCCTGTTTGGAATAGTGATTCTATATCTGACACTGTCCCGTGTGGGTTTGGCAGCATTCTTGTTGACAGTGTTGTTTTTTACTTTCTCTTTATTATGGAGAAGACAGTCCATCGTATCGAAAAAAACAAGATACAAACCTGTCTCAATCTTAATCATCGTTCTTTTTATATTATTGATTGCAATGTTTCTTCTGTTTTTAGGTTGGACGCTCAGTAAATTAGATTACCGGATGGCAAATTTATTTCAGCTTGATTTACGCGGAAGAAATGATTCGCTGATGTATCTTGCTGAAAAATTAAGTCTGGCGGCACGTTTTGTCTATTGGGATAGCGGTTTTAAAATCTTCAATCAATTTCCTCTTGGGGGGGTTGGTTTGGGACATGCAGGTTTTTATATGACGGAAAATTTGAGCGCATATGCATTGAAACTGGTTGAAGTTCGCGATTTGTTGTTTCGAACTGAGACTCTGCTGAATATTAAGAGTCTTTGGATCAGGATTCTGGCTGAAACCGGAATAATTGGCTTTTCATTTTTTTTCACCTGGATCCTGAACTCATGGTTCAGAGCGAAAGTGATGATACACCATGAGTCCAAACTGATACAAACCATCGGTTGGATGGGTTGTTTTGTCCTGATTGCTTTCCTTTTAGAAGGTTTTAGTCTGGATACTTTTGCGTTGCCTTACCTGTGGACCAGCACGGGAATTATCAGCAGTATTAAGACACAGCAATCGCAAAAATGTACAGCGGAATTCTGATTTGATGAGAGGATGCTCGTGAACCATTCGTTGATCATAACCAGTCTGTGTCTGGCAGTTTTAACTTCAAATTTTGTAACCAAATCTAAAGTCGATTCAAAGGAATATGATGAATATTTGGCCCATCAAATGCTGTCTGTTTTACAGAAGACTGATGTTGAACCGGCAGATCGCGTTCAGATTGCCCGCAGATTCGGTTTGGTGAGCAGTGTACCAGATGAAATTCCTGCTATCCCCGTTTGGGAGGTTGGAATGGAACGTTCCTTTTGGGTAATCAATACGGATACCAGTGAGACTTTAGAAACTGAGGCAATTATTCAGTACATCGGTGAACATATTGTCTGTTGGGTGGAGCGGGAAGCAATAGCGTGGATTACAGAGGATTTCTTCTCTGAATTGAATAAATTTGATCAAGCGTTATATCCGTATGAATTTGCAGTTTTCGGAAGTGAATTATCACCTGGCGTTGATCATGATCCTTTGATTCACGTATTATTCACCGGAAAAACAGGTGCCAATATTCTTGGTTATTTCTCTTCCAGAGATGAGGATCCTGTCTGGGTGTCAGCACAATCCAATGCGATGGAATTATTTATTTTGAATACCAGTTTGATGAAAAATGATGTTTTTCACATTACCAACACATTAGCTCATGAATATCAGCACATGATCCATTTCGCTCATGATCAAAATGAAGGTTCAGCGATAGATGAAGGATTATCCGGTTTAGCGGAGTATTTAGTAAACACTCGTGTCAACACGATTTATGAACAAATGTATCTTTCCAATCCGGATAAATCACTGACCAATTGGCCTGTAACTGATTCCGGAATTCCTTATTATGGCGGATCATTTTTGTTTTTCAAATATATTACTGATCGGATGGGAATTGATTTTATAAAAAAAATAGTTCAGCAGCCTGAGAATAATCTGGATGGAATCGACGCATCTTTGGAAGCATATTCCGGAAATGATGAGGAGATAAACGCTGACGACCTTTTTTCAGATTGGATTATCACCAATTTGGCGGGAATGATCGCGCATCCATTCGCTAATTATCATTACAACGATTATGAGCTTCCAATTCGCTCTCAATCTGATGCAATCCAACCGCTCAACTGCAGCAACCGTGTTTTGTCGAGCGATGTCATGCAATATGGAGTCGATTACTTTAAACTGATTTGCCCGGAAGGAAGTTATCAGATTAAATTTTCTGGAGAAGAATTTATTTCGATGATCAACCGAAAACCGATCAGTGGGAATTACTCCTGGTGGAGCAATGCGGTAAACAATTCGGAAACCACTCTGCAGCGAGAATTTGATTTCAGGTCTGTCAAAGCCGGGGAAGAGATCCTGTTGGAGTATGACATCGATTTTTCTTTTGAGGATCAATTTGATTTTTTATATGTTTCTTATTCGGAAGATGACGGCATGACCTGGAAAAATTTTATTACCAGACTGGGTTCCGACCAAAACCACTCAGGTTTTAATTTGGGCTGGGGTTACACCGGAAACAGCAATGGAGTCCAACATGAGATAATTGATTTATCTTCTTTTGCAGGGAAGAAAATTTCAATTCGATTTGATTACATTACCGATCAGGCACTAGTCGCGGATGGTGCGCTGATTGATAATATTCGAGTTGAAGCGATTAATTTTTATGACGATGCTGAATCCAATCAGAGTAATTGGAAGTCATCCGGATTTTTGCGGTTATACAACCAGGTGCCGCAGCCATATTTAAACTTTTTTCTTAAAAGTACATCTGAGGATTATGAGGTAGAAATCCTTCGGGTCGATCGTGGAGAACCAATGGTTTTCCATTGTAATTTTGATGTTGTTGAAACGAAAACGTGTTATTTCGGCGTCAGTGCCATCAATCGATATGCCTCGCAAAAAGCTGATTATAAAATTGAAATCACACGAGAAAAATAAGCTTTTCGATGACAGATTGGAGATGATTAAAAAAAAAGAGCAGCATCGATCAACTTATCGAAAAGATGCGACTCTCAAAATTTTTATTGATACTTTAATTAAAAATTTTTTCTCATTTTTTTTAAACGGTTGAATCTGATCAAAGATCAACTGTTAATTCGCGGAATTTCTCCGTTTTTCCAAGTCTTTTTCCATTTCTTCCCGATATTCCTGAGCGGCACGGTTGAATTCGACCAGTATGTCCTGCGATTTTTTTTGAATCTCCTCCAACCATTCGGTTCCTTTTTCAGGAGCAGCTAAAATGGTGATAATGACGCCGGCAATTCCACCAATGATGACGCCTGTTAGAAAATTACTGAATTTTTTCATTTTTCCTCCTAATCAATATAATCGAATCATCTGTCTGTTCATCCATACTTTGTTATTTCAGCTCAAAAAATGCATGATAAAATCCTGTTCTGAAAAATCTGTTCATCTCAATAATAGTATACG
The DNA here is from genome assembly GCA_026645735.1 of Flexilinea sp. GTDB lineage: Bacteria > Chloroflexota > Anaerolineae > Anaerolineales > Anaerolineaceae > Flexilinea. The sequence goes on along the minus strand of JAPKMT010000028.1, from coordinate 21,039 downwards.
GAATTTTCTATAAAAAGGATCAAATTCCTCATCCAATATTGCTGGTTTCTGATCAATAATCCGAATCCCTGCTCCTAATTACTTGTTATTGTGTTGTTTTTGCGCAAAGCGCAAAAACAGCACAATAACAAGTTTTCTTTTTTTTCTCAAAAAATTTTTTCAAAATTTGAATTACTGACAAATCAGAGGTAAAAAATTTTTATTGATTATTAATCTATCGGTTAAGTAAGCCTTGAAAGTTTGATAGTAGATCGTTTTTTGTTGAAAAATTATTAATCCATGACCAAATGCTGTTTCATCGAATCGATTCTTGCTTCCGTCAATCCCGGGAAAACATCCATCGAATAATAGGGATGGTTACCTTCAAAAACGAAGGAGGCGGCCACATTTCCATAGATAAGTGCCATTACGGGATCATATGTCTCATTCAGGCCAGCAAGAAAACCGCCACAGAATGCCGAACTGATCCCGACTAAATTGATCCTCTTTGTTGAATAGGCGCTTAATCGCAGGCGTTTATGATGTACCGCATCCAAAAGCAAGTTTTCATGATTTTCTTTCATGATAACCACCAGATCGACTCCCCAATTGGATACTTCATCAGCCATTTGCCACAGATCCTCAATCCGTTTCTCATAAAAAAGGCGTCTGATTTTGGATTCTGAAGTGATAAAAGCATTAATACCATGAACTAAATTGGGCAGATATTTCAAAAAAGAAGGTACCATGTAACCATCGCCAGCTTCGATGGTGATAATTTTTTGTCCATGCTGCAAAAAATGCTGCGTAATTAAATTATGGGTCAGAAAATCCAACGGACAAAAGTGAATGCATCTGGAATCCAGATAGTCAGCCGGAATGTCTCTGGCGATAATCGTTTGGCTGGTTCTTTCCGTGAGACTGTCGTCATGAAAAACTGGTGCAGTGTAGCCTAATAATTCTTTCGGAAAATCCAAACCTTCCTCCGCATAATGAGCAAGAGGCTGTTGATTGGTCTTTTTTCCATGATCGCTGTAGCTGATAAAAAATCGCTGATCGATGGGAAGATTTGTCTTTTTAATACCCCGGATATCCATGCCGAACTGCTTCAGTTTTTCCAGCCATGCATCCGGATACCGGGTACCGATTCTTGACACCAGACCAATTTGTTTTTCCCAGTGATACAATCCTGCTGCGGCATAAAATAAATGCCCGCCTTGAATATCATTCAGCGGTTTTCCGCCTGGAGCTATGATGAAATCTCGTGTCAGGGAACCAACCAGAATATATGGAAGGTATGGGAATTCAGACATGGGTCAGATGAGTTTTTTTAAAATCTCAACGACTGCCAAACCTACTTTTGCGGTATCTTTTGAATTAAAATGGACCATCTCATGCTTCGATTCTGCTCTTTGTATCTTGATGTAGGCTGTAATCAATCCTGTAATTAAACCGATTCCTGCTCCCCACAGTAAAGTTTTAATTTTCCATTTTTTGTCTTCCATAATAACCTCAGCGCAATATTTTTTTGTTGGACAGAACCAGACAATTCTGATGAAAGCAATAATACTTTGATAAATAAAGACTTGAATTTCAGTTCAGCGATACGAAAAATGGGAAAAGTGATTCATTGTTCAGTTATATTTGTGTTTATCCAAAAAAATGAACAATGATTAATCCGTTTTTTTCAGATAAGTCTCTTTTTTTCGAATTGCTGTTTCCAGTTATTCAGGTTTTACTGACGTTTTTTTATCCAGGATCGTTTTTATTGCAAAACCCCAGGATTTAACTTTTACCATGGGCTCATAGGATTTTTTCAGAATATCATCGACGATTTGATTCATTGATTGCATTTTTTGCTGTTGCGGATCAGCAATTTCCGGAATTTTCTTAATCCATTCAGCGGTTTTACTGATACTATTCATCAGAATATAGATCAAAACCAGTTCAGCCAGGATCAATAGAGCAATCAGGATGAAAATAGTAAAATCCGAAAGCTTTTTAACAATCTCCGGATAATTAATACTGAGATAAATTACCAATCCGATTAAAAGAAAAACAAAGAGTGCGATCAGAACAGTCGGAAAAATGATCTGTTTTTTCACTTGCTGTTGATGCAACGAGTTTTTATCCATCTGACTCCTTTTTTCAAAATCGGACTTAATTTATTTCTGATATACCAGTTTAATTCTAACACGTGATAGGCTTCAAACAACGATCGAAAATTTTGCCAGCGATTCGAAACATGGGGAGAATTAATAAAATATACGGTCTGAAACAAAAATGCGGAATTAATCTTGATGGGGACCCATATCCGATGTTGTTTCTATGTATTCACTTCAGAAATCAACCAATTCGCTGCTCTTAAGCATCCATAATATGCGGTGATGCAGATAGGAACGACCACAATACAGGCATATTGTTCCCATTTGGTTCCCCAGAGAAACATAAAAATCATACCAAAGAGGAACCAATAGATGTAGATTTTCTGCTTCTTGATGAGATCCTTTGCCCCGATACAGGCAAGTAAGAATATCAGCTCATCACAGGAAAAGAAAAAATTATGGGGGGCTTTGGCAAGCGGACTTTTTTCAAAGTATCTGCCGGATTGATGGGCAACAGAACGGGTGACCCATGCAATTGGCTGCCAGAAAGGGTAAATATCTCCGGCTTTTGTCTGATATTGTTCATGGAATGACAGCATCATTTTAATTCTCTCAACCGGTGAGTACCAAAGCGATGGATTGAATGTGTAAAAAGATAATAAGGATGAAAAAGCCATAATCATCAGCGATAAAACCAGGGCTTTCCGCAGATTTTTTTTCTGAAAAAAGGTTTCGATTGTAATGATCAGCATCGGAAACGCGATTACACAGTAAATAATTTTACTGGCTGCTGTCATTCCCAGGAGTAGTGATGAAAGAATCAGAAACATGCGAGACTTTTTTCTTTCGTTTCTTTTCATCTGTTCAATAAATTGATTGAAGAACCAGATACTTAAGAATGAAAACAGCATTGGCAAAGCTTCCAGTCTGGCTTGGGCGCCATATTCAGCCGCCAGAGAGTCGATAATCAGAAAGAATGCTGCAAGCGGATGGATCAGAAGAAACGCTGCCTGCACCAGCCAAATGCTGAAAACCGCACTGACCATCCTGCCTGTAAAAATCGTGTAATCTTCTTTCCCGAGATTCGCATTGTTGATTGTATTCCAGCCAAACCGTGAAAAGTAATCTCTGCCATCTATCGATGCAGGAATAGAATAGGTTAGTTTAACCAATGCTGGATGCTCATGGTTATACAAAATTGTGGGAATTTCCAGCGCTCTGAATGTCAATATTTTTTCTGAATAACGCATCGCAGCCCGTGAATAAGTACCTTCATCCCAGCCCAACGGAAAATGATAAACACTGATTACTCGATAAACGATCGTGAAGACAGTCAAAATCAAAAAAAGGATCTTGAACATTTTTGATTTTCGGCTAATAAAATGCCACAAAGCAAGTTGAACGATCCATAAAAAAAAGAAAAGGAGAAAAATAACTGAGAGAAGATTAAAAAAGAAATTGACTTTCTCATAATTTTCTGCAATTATTCCAAAATCATGCGCTACTCTTTTCGATTCTGTTACTTCTGATTTGGCATTTAAATCTACGGTTTCTATAACGCCGTTTCCCCAATCAATTTCCACAACACCAGCTTTATCTCCTGAAATGAAAAAGAGTTCTGCTGTTCTGCCGGTTTTTCCCAGGAAGGAAAGTGTTGCCTGAGCTTCCATATTAAGCAAGAGAAGCTCGTCATTTTGCCGCTGCCAATTCCCGGTTTGCTCGAAATCGGAAAAAGAAATACCGCGATAACCGTTGTTGAGTGATAAAAATCGGATTCCGGTATCCTCACTGCCGAGTGAAGCATCAAGGACCTTTATCGAAATTTTCTGGGATTTCAGCAGGATTTCTTTCTGAGGAAGACTGAGATGGAATAATCCAGTGAGAACCAGTGATGCGCAAAGCGACAAAACAAGAAGAACCACAGCCGATTTATTGGAGATATTTATGATTTTCTTTAAAACAAAACAGACTCCGGCAGCAAATAATACCCCAATCAAAAAAACGGCTGCAAGCATAAGTGCTTTTTTGGGGTAGAGGTTATTCCCCGGCATCAATTGAAACAATGCTAATGTGATGGAAAAACCAGCGGTAATCGACATCAGAAAAATGTGGAGAAGTCTTTTCATATGACAAAATTATAATAGTTTTCCTTGTTATAATTACCCCAAAAGCAGCAATTCGAAATTTGGATTGGCTTTTCGAAATAAGAACAATATATTACTGTTACTTCAAAAAATCTGGTTCATCAAGAAACGGTGCAGGAATATTATCAGATTCCTTTGTTGATCGCATATTCCGAAATTATAGCCATCCATTTTTTGAATGTAAACAATTTGCAGAAGAATATTTCATGAGTGAGTGATTTCGATGGCCGAAAAAAATACTAATAATAATTCGCAAAAAAAGACAACTGACGGCAATCAGTCAAATTATCCAAATTTACCATACAACAATTTTAATCCGAATTATCCACAAAACAGCTTCCAAGGGAATTATCCTCCATCACAACAGAATTATTTTAACCCGAAAAATCAGCCTCCTGCCAATTCGCCATTCAATGGGACACCGAAGGATCCTCGTTTCTGGCAAACATCAAATCCGCAAAATCAACCACCTATGACACCGCCTCCTGATAAAAACAAAAAACCGAAGAGAACAGTGTATCGGGATTGGGGAGAAATTATTCCCAGAATTTTTGTAGGGATACTCGTTTCATTTGTTCTGGTTTATATGGGATGGCTTTATGCTCCCCGAATTCGAAATTCGATGACATTTTGGCCAACCAAGACACCAACACCGATAACACCAATGCCGACTCAGGCCTTTACGCCAACTGTTACGCCGTTAGCGACGAATACACCAACGCTTGTTCCCTCTGCTACTCCTGGCCCGCTTTCCGAATATTGGATATCTGACGGGATGCAGTTAGATCCGCAAATTCCAGATGCTCCAGATGGTGTGATTGTGCTCAATGTAGACAAAAGCGCCGAAGTGAATCCTTCTTTAGCCAGCGGATTATGGACAAGTTCTGAGAAAATTGCCTCAGATCTGGGAAAAACTACCTATGATGAAAACTGGTATGCCACATACAGCAGCGGATGGGTCCATTGGTTTATGGATCAACCATTAAGAGAAGGCCTCTATGAAATTTATACGATGGATACGGTGTACAGCTCAGGTGGAACCCTGGATTTTAGTGTGAAACTGGGTGAACAGATTCTGACACCGCTGACGGGTTCCCAACGTGTAAATTATATGACCAGTCAATATGAACCTCAGCAGTCCGCTGATGTGTGGAGAAGTCTGGGAATCTATTATATCAATCCATCGAGAGAGATATTGACAGTCACAACATCCTGGGAGGATCGTGATGAATATTCAATTGTTGCAGTCGACCGTTTAGCGATTGTGCCCCGAAGGGCAACAAATCTGTCATTGCTCAACAAACTGACTGTATCCGGGACAAAGTATATCTTTGATGATTTGCAGGCTGAGATCGTTGCAGGAGATTATCGAATTCCGTTGAAAGAAGAACAAAGCTGGGATGATTCCTATCAACTCATCATGAATCCGAAAATGAAAATCTCGATGGTGTTCACATTTAGGGATTGTTGGCCGATCGGCAATTATCAGCTTTATGCATGGATGCCCTCCAACAAAGGCGGAATCAGCGCATCTGTAAAACTATACTCCGACAATACGGTTCTACTATCGGACAATGGTGAAGAAGCGGTCAGTGTAACTGCTCCGGATTCTCAAGAAGGATCCTGGATTTCAATTGGTTCATGGACAACCGATCGTTATTATGAACGGGATCGAAAATTCAAACTGACTTTTGAAATACCGGCGGACTCAAATGGCGAATTTCCGATTGATGCCATTGCACTTGTGCACACTGGATTTCCTGCGCAATAATCTTGACGAATGAATCACTTTCAACCTAAAATTTACCATAGATGAAAGGCTGAAAATCTCCGGCAATAGCACAACTGATGGTAAAGATCAACAGTATGATCGTGAAGAAATCGGCGAGAATTGTGATCGTTTTACCAAAAACAGGATTTTTCAATAATTGATTGTCAGCCAGGATTCTTTTTATCCATGGATAAATTGGCGCCGAAAATAGAACCGCAATAATTAAAATAAAGAGCGAATACCGATCAATCAAAAGCAGAACCTGTGCAGGATTCATCGCAGAAAATGAAAATAGACTAGAGTAATACTGCAGCGCTTCAGACATAGTCTCAGAGCGGAAAATTGTCCATCCGATCAGGATCAGCATGATCGCATAAAAATGTTGTATCCAACCAGGCAGTTTTTCAAGAACCTTTTTAAGACCAGCTTTTTCCAGAATGATGAAGAATCCATGGAATAATCCCCAAAAAATAAAGGTCCAACTTGCCCCGTGCCATAAACCCGTTGCGAAAAATACGGTGAGTAAATTTCGATAGGTACGAAGAGTTCCGGATCGATTTCCTCCAAGCGGGATATAAAGATAGTTTCGAAACCAATCTGAAAGAGAAATGTGCCAGCGGCGCCAAAATTCCTGGATGCTTTTTGATATGTAGGGATAATTAAAATTTTCCTTGAATTGGAATCCGAATATTTCTGAAATTCCTAAAGCCATATCGGAATAACCTGAAAAATCATAATAGAGCTGAAGAGAATAACACAGGATTCCAAGCCACGCAACAGCACAGCTTGCCGCTGCTCCTCCTCCAAATGCACGATCAGCAACTTCTCCTAAAGAACTCGCTATCAGTATTTTTTTTGCAAAACCGAAGATAAACCGCTTTGTGCCGTGATACATCTGTTTTGATCGGATCTTACGGCCTTCAAATTGTGATACCATATCGCTGTAAGGAACAATCGGACCTGAAATAACCGTAGAAAACAGCATTGAGTACAGTAACAATAAGCTAAAATGCTGTTGGATGGCTGCTTTTCCGCGAAATAAATCAATCAGGTAGGTCGCTAATTTGAATGCCGCAAAGGACAATCCTAAGGGCATTATGAAGGACTGTTGCTCTGGCAGATTCAAATGGAACAAGGCGTTGATGTTGGAAGCAGCAAACGGCAGATATTTGTAAAAAAACAGAGAACCGAAATTGATACACAGTCCCAGAGTAAGAACTAATCCCGATCCTTTTTTCGTTTTCTGAAATTTAATGGCAAAACCAATTAAATAGTTGGCGTAAACAAGACAAATCAGGACAATTGCGAATTGAATTCCACTAAAGGCATAAAAAATTATTGACAGTCCCAGTAGTAAGGAGTTCTTATATTTTAAACCTGGCAGGAGTAAATACGAGATGATCGCAAACGGAAAAAAAATGAAAAGAAAAATACTGGAGGTAAATGTCATCCATGTCACCTGGCATTATATTTAGAAAAGTGAGGAGTTTTTTCTCCTTTTATTTGAAAAGAACCCGAAAATTCTGATTCGCTGCTGTTGACTTCCTGGACTGGTGGAATCCCATTTTTTTTCAGATATGTTTTCATTTGGCTGATAAATCCGAAACTCATATTGTCTGCAGCAAACTGGTTTACTTCAAATATGAAGATATCATTATCCAGATTCCCTTCAACACTGATGTCTTCGATCCGATCCACTATTCGCTCGCCATCACAATCTGAAACGATTTTATTCTCAGCATAAGAATATCGATTGACCGTATTGCTGTTTTGGAACAAATAACGCAGTGGACCCTGGAAACTTCCTCCCTGTATGAAAACACGAGGAGCCTTTTGTGTATTCTCCAAATTGATCAGATCGATATCATAATAGCGATCATTTTCATATTCTCCCCAGGAAAACAAATCTACAAGATTCAGGACATTAAAGATATCTCTGTCCGGATGAATAGGCATTTTAATTTGCGAAAAAACTGGTTTGACTTTCCGAAACTTAATTGGTGAAATTTCATTGATTTCATCGATCATCGCAAGACTGGCTGTAATTCCAGCAGCCCATGTATAATGGGTCCCCGATCTTGGGAACAAAGTAACATTCAGCGAATTTTCACGGAAAAACTTTACGCTGTCAAAATACCGGATGCCATACTGGTCAAATAACTGCAGCAGTACATTGCAAAAACGTTCCCGTTCGGTTATTGGTGCATTCTTGAGGAACGCATCTGGAAAAAATGATTCTGTAAACGAAGCCTTGCTGGGTGTGTAAAAAACGTAACTGATTTTTCCTGCTTCATCTAATTTGTCCTGTATAAATTTCAAATCACTTACAATTTGCTCCATGTTTTTCAGCACAGCATCATAATTGTTGTCGATTCTGGTAAAGCCCAAATATTCCTGCAAATACCATGGCTCATATAAGACATAGTTTTTTCCAATAACCACGTTGGGATTTGACGATTTTTTGAATACCGACCAATAAATTTGATTGCGTATTTTGATGTAAATCGCTCGAAACGGAATGTTTTCTTTCATCCAGGTTTCTGCAGACATTGCTGTTAATCCGTTAAATAATCCTTGCAAGGATAAGACGGGTTTTTCTGCTGAATTGGAAATGCCATTTAAATAGGGAGATGGTTCGACTCCAATCCATCTCGCGAACCATCCGGAGAGGATAATCAATAATATAAAAATCAGAAAGATTTTTTGTTTTCGATCAATATCTTTCATATAGTAGCTGCAATGATGCCTTTCAAACAGGGTGAATATTCAAAACTATAAATTGAAAATATATAATATTTGTTGATTACGATTTTCTTTAGGCCTCACGGAAAAAGATAACTTCCACTTTTCTAATATATCCAACTCATTTTAGTTTATTTTCGTAATTTTCTTCATGGATTGATACAGGCCTGATGAACTTATGATTGAAGGATTGTTGCAGCAAGCGAGGATCCAATACCGTTTCTTTCAGGAAAATGACGAATATGGTATGAAATTGGTTAGTTTTAGCATATTATATGAATTCTTATTTTTTCCGATTTTGCACATTTTTCTTTTAATCCGAAACCAGGTAAATCAACATAAAAAATAATTTGGAACGTGCCATGATGCAGTAAACCGCAGAACAAACTTGCTTTCCGAACCAATCAAGAATTTTTTTATTGTATCCAAATTTTGAATCGCTGATTTTTTTACGATGAATCATTAAAAATATTGAATTTCTGAGATAAAAAAATCACATTTTTCTTTTGTTTTTTTAAGGTATAATCAAAAACAGAAAATTAAATATATCCGTATGGTAGTCTGTGACGGTTTTTGATAACTTTTTGGGAACTTAATTGTATTGACCTGAACGGTCAATTGATAAAAACGGAATAAATGGCAATCTATTTCTTTCTTGATCCTTAGGATGTTGGCTAATAAGAAAACGTTAGGTTGAGAAAAAAATTACATAATTGCTTTTTTTCAGACAGCAAGAATCTACTGTTCATTTTATACATTCTTGCAGATTCGAAGTTTCAAGAACAAAAACCGTTAAGACGATTCTCGCTTGACGGTTTTTTTTATGGAAGAAAAGCGAATAACAAAACTGACAGTTCAAAGGAATGATCAGCAGCGGATCAGCATCTTCTTAGATGGCGACTACGCTTTTGGTTTGGCTCGGGCTGTAGGAGAACGTCTCCGGATTGGCCAAACACTGACTCTGTCGGAGATTGATTCACTGCTTTCCGACGATCTGAATGAAACAATCCGCAAACGTGCTCTTAATTTTCTATGCAGGAGAGCGCGTACTGAAAAAGAGCTGCGCAACGAACTTTTAAAAGATGGTTATGAGGAAACACGGATTGACAGCATAATTGCTGAATTGAAAAATTCCCATTTACTGGATGACCAGGAATTTTCGAGCAATTGGGTTGAGAATCGAAATTCCCTGCACCCCAGAAGTCAGCGTTTAATTGCGCTTGAGCTCCGTCAAAAAGGCATAACCGAAGAAATAATTCAAGATTCCTTGAGGAATGTGGATGATGATCAGACAGCCTATCATCTTGGTTCTCGATATTCCCGGAGATTAGCTGGATTGGAATGGCCGGATTTTCGAAAACGGCTGAGCAATCATCTGGCCAGTAAAGGATATGATTACGGAACAATCAACCGTGTTGTACACCAAATCTGGAAAGAGAATGAATGTTCTGATGAGGATTCTTTATCTCAAATTATGAAGGATTAAAAATGATAATGGAAACTTTACAAAATTCGGGAAGATTGCTGCTTCAAGTGGTCGGACCCGGAGATATAAATAAATTACCGGCTGGAGCTCAGAATGGCTCCAACAGCCCTGGTATGTCCATAATCCTTGTGATTATTTTGGCAGTAGTTATCAGTCTGGTCGCTATTGCAATCGCCACGTACTTTTTTTCTCGTTATTTGAATGAAAAATTTGAAAAAGCTCAACAGCTTGATGCTGACAACATCGTTCTGGCCAGTCGCGAGAAAGCACAAGTGATCGAATCCGAAGCAAAGGATAATGCAATCAAAGTACTTCGAGATGCTGAAGTTGACATCCAAAAAAGACGCGGTGAGCTGACACGGGAAGATGATCGACTTCAAAAAAGAAGAACAGAATTGGATCATCGGATTGAGAAACTCGAACAGCGCGAGGCAAATCTAAATAAACGCCAGAGCAGTATTGACAAGCGGATGAATGAAATTGATAAAATGTCTACCAAACAACTGGAAGAACTGCAAAAAGTTGCTGAGATGACAACCGATGAAGCGCGACAGGAACTGCTCGACCGTGTTGAAAAAGAATCACGCAATGACATGGCACGAATTATTCGTCAGATTGAACAGGAAGCGCGAGTTGAAGGAGATAAAAAAGCCCGTGAAATTATCGCTACAGCCATCCAGCGAGTAGCATCCGATCAGGTCAGTGAAGTGACAACATCGATTGTGAATCTTCCGGGAGAAGAGATGAAGGGCAGAATTGTCGGCCGGAACGGAAGAAACATCCGTGCCTTTGAACAGGCAGCCGGAGTAGATGTGATCGTGGATGACACACCTGAAGCCGTTATGATCTCTTGCTTTGATCCGATTCGGCGCGAAATCGCCCGGCGTTCATTGGATCGGCTGATTCAGGATGGAAGAATTCACCCGGCTAATATCGAAAAAGTTTTAAATGAAGAGGAACGAGAAGTCCAGCGGCTGATCGTTGAAGCCGGTGAACAGGCTGCCTTTGAAGCCGGAGTTGTTGGCCTGCATCCGGAAATTGTAAAAATGTTGGGACGCTTGAAGTATCGAACCTCATACGGACAAAATCAGCTGTCGCATGCAGTGGAAGTTGCCAAATTGTCTTCGGTTATTGCTTCCGAACTGGGTGCAAATATAGAACTTGCTCGCCTCGGAGCTTTGCTGCATGACCTTGGAAAATCAATGGATCATAATACTGAGGGTACACATGCAAAAATCGGCGCTGAGTTTGCCAAGCGTTATGGCGTGAATCCAAAAGCTGTCAATATTATTGAAAGCCATCATCATGAAGTCGATCAGGAAAGTGTCGAGGCTGTGATTGTTGAAGCTGCCGATGCAATATCCGGTGCTCGGCCTGGTGCTCGACGGGAAGATCTTGAGCTATATATCAAACGTCTGCGCGCACTGGAGGAAATCGCTAATTCGCATAAGGGTGTACAGAACTCTTTTGCCATCCAGGCTGGACGAGAGGTCAGAATCATCGTGACACCTGAGGATGTTGATGATCTGGCGGCTACCTATCTGGCAAGAGATATTGCGCACCAGGTCGAAGAGACAATGCAGTATCCTGGACAGATCAAAGTTACAGTTATCCGGGAAACCAGGGCTGTCGAATACGCAAAATAAAAAAAGAAAAAACCGCTAAGAAAGCGGTTTTTCTTTATCTGAAATGATTAGTCTGTTAAGATTCTTGCAGCGTATGCCAGTTGATTGCTTACCTGTTCCCGAGAAGTTCCTCCCCAACTGGAGCGCTGTTGAATGGAAGATTCAAGTGAGAAGATAAAAAATACATCCTGATCAAACATAGGTGAAATTTTCTGCCATTCGTTAAGCGGCAAATCAATCAGATTAACACCCAATATTTCCGACCGTTTGACTGCTTTGCCGACAGTATGGTGCGCTTCTCTGAAAGGCATCCCTTTTTTTACCAGATAATCGGCGACATCTGTTGCAAGGGCTTGCATACTGATTGCCTGCTGACATTTTTCATGATTTATTTTCAAAGTTCGCAGAACCCCGTTCAACACCGCCATTGTCAGGCTGGCAGTATCGGCGGCGTGAAAGACAAGTTCCTTATCATCCTGTAAATCCTTGTCATATGCCGATGGCAGTCCTTTTAAGATCGTCAGCATGGAAGTCAACCTTCCAGTCTGACTTCCACTTTTTCCGCGGATCAGCTCCAGCGAATCCGGATTCTTCTTTTGCGGCATTAGACTGGATCCGGTTGAAAACTGATCGGACAATGTGATATATCCAAATTCCGTCGTTGTGTACAAGATTAAAGCCTCTGCACATCGGCTGAGATGGATTCCCAGCATGGATGCCCAATAAAGGAAATCACAGACAAAATCCCGATCTGACACAGCATCAATACTGTTGGATGCAGGAAACGAAAAATCCAGGTTTTCAGCCAATTTAAATCGATCGATTGGAAAAGCTGTCCCTGCAAGGGCTCCGCAGCCTAATGGCAGGATATTCGTACGTTTACGAATTTCGCGAAGTCTTTGCTTGTCCCGTTCCAGTGCCCATAAATGTGAAAGCCACCAATGGCTCAATAGAATCGGCTGTGCTTGCTGAAAGTGCGTGTATCCAGACATGATGACATCGATATCATTTTGTGCCCGATAGAAAAATGTGCCCTGAAGTTCAGTTATCTCTTTTAACAGATTGTCAATCGTATTTCTCATCCAAAGCCGGAAATCGGTGACAACTTGATCATTCCGACTGCGGCCAGTATGGAGTTTTCCCCCGACATTCCCGATAATTTCTGTCAGACGACGTTCAACGGCAGAATGAATGTCTTCATCAGACTGGAGAAATTGGAACCTGTTTTCTGATATTTCAAGAGAAATTTGTGCCAGCCCGTCACATATTTGCTGGTATTCTTCAGCCGAGAGAATTCCCGCATCGAAAATTGCACCTGCCCATGCTATGCTGCCACGAATATCTTCTTGCGCCATTCGCTGATCTGTATCCAGACTTCGATTCAGCTTTGCCATATTCTGATCCAGTACTGCTTCGAGCCTACCGCCACTCCATAAAGTTTTTTCTGTCATTTTGTCAGATTCCTTTATTTTTTATCTATGAAACTCATCATTCTGCGAAAAAAGTTGCAGCCTATTCAAAAAATCTTTTTTTGGTGCTCGTCAGAAAGAAAAACTATGTTTCCTGTTTTAATTTTCTAAACAGGAAACACATCGTTTGACGAATCAGATGAACGCAATACAGGGTTTTTTCACACTGAAATAAAATACTTATTGCAGCGTGCCAACTCCCTCTACTTTAATCCGGCAGCTTTTTCCATGGATGATCTGACCCGGCTTGGAAGGCTGAAACAGCGAATAAAACCGGTTGCATCTTTATGATCGTATAAACTTACATCACCGAAGGAGGCAATTTTTTCATTATATAAACTATATTTGGATTTGCGTCCTGCTGAGATAATGTTTCCTTTGTAAAGCTTTAACTGGACCGTGCCTGTGGTAGTTTGATTAGTCGACTCAAAGAATTTGTTCAGCGCATCACAAAGTGGTGAATACCATTGTCCAAAGTAGATCAACTCCGCATAACGTTCTGCAACAACGTCTTTGAAGTGCATTGTATCACGATCTAAAGTGATTGTTTCTAACTCTGAATGGGCGTAACAAAGAATGGTGCCACCGGGTGTTTCATACAATCCGTGCGATTTCATCCCTACCAGACGGTTTTCAACCATATCACAGCGGCCGATGCCATTTCTGCCGCCAATTTTATTCAATTCCATCAACAGGTCTTTCTGGGTCATTTTCTTCCCGTTGAGTGCAACAGCTTCACCGGCTTCAAATTCAATTTCTACGAATTCCGGTTTATCCGGAGCTTCTTCCGGTGATACAGTCAGCACCCAGAATTTTTCATCTGGTTCGATTTCAATATTTTCGATAGGACCACCCTCATGTGAAATATGCCAGATATTCCGATCCCGGCTGAAGAGTTTCGGATTTTTCGCTGAATCCGGATAGGCGATTTTTTTACTGTCAAGATACTGTATTAAATCTTCACGGGATGTGAAATTCCAGATCCGCCAAGGTGCAATTACTTTTAAATCCGGATTGAGAGCGGCAATGGTGTTTTCGAAACGCACCTGATCGTTCCCTTTGCCGGTACAGCCATGACAGATCGCATCTGCGCCTTCTTTTTCTGCAATTTCTACCATCCATTTCGCAACAATTGGGCGCGCAATGGATGTTCCTAAATAATACTTTCTTTCGTAAACAGCACCTGATTTGATCATCGGCCAAATAAAATCTTTACATAGGTCTTCCGTCAAGTCTTTGATATAAAGTTTACTGGCACCACTGGCTTTTGCACGCTCCTCAAGTCCTTCCAGTTCATCTTCCTGACCGACATCAGCACAACAGCAAATCACTTCGCAATGGTAAGTATCGATTAACCAGGGGATAATCGCAGATGTATCCAAACCGCCTGAGTAGGCTAAGACAACTTTCTTAATATCCTGTGACATGTTTTCTCTCCAAATATACTAAAATAATTCCAAAATAAAAAAACTCCGCATGTATTGCGGAGTTTTTCATTGATTAAGAAAAAAGTATTCAAAAATACCGCAAAACATCGTTACTAGCTGCGGTAACCTCGTCGGACAAAATTGGCTGAGGATTTTCTATTCATAGCGACTATTATAAGTTCTACTGTCATACTGTCAAGTGTGGATAAGAAAAAAGTGTTACAAAATGGTAATATTTATTCTCAGAAGTTTCTAAAAAAAACTGCGAATGCTTTGTTTGTAAACAAATCAATATTTTTAAATTGCTTATTTTCATTAATAGCGATTCGAAATATGGATTAACCTTTCAAATAAAAAAAGGAAATTTGTTGTTCTTATGGTTTTGCGCTCCACGCAAAACCATAAGAACAACAAAGATTCTTTTCATATTTCGAATCACTGTTTAATTGACTGATCGGATGAAGTACCATACACTATAGATGATTGATTCTGACTGGATGATGATCAGCATTTGAATTTTGAGGAGGTATTTCGCTTTATTCGACCGGCTGGTAAAAAAATTACGAATGACTGTAAGGTGGTGCTTATCAACCATAATATTTGTTATATCATCGGGGCCTCTACCATTGACGAAATCAAGATCAACTCAGAAAAGCAAGATTTTGTGATCGCGGTTGATGCCGGATACTCTCATCTTGAAAAAATGGGTATTCAGGCTGATCTGGTAGTTGGTGATTTTGATTCTCTGAATTGCATACCGGACCATCCGCATGTGCTGCGATTTCCTCCTGAAAAAGACGATACTGATACCATGATCGCTGTAAAAGAAGGCTTGAAACGCGGTTATCGACAATTTATTCTATTCGGTTGCCTTGGCAATCGTCCGGACCATACGTATGCAAACTTTCAGGTCTTATGCTACCTGGCAGAAAAAGGTGCCTGCGGTTATATAATAGGAGAGGGCTTTGTTGTTTCTGCTATTCATAATGAGACTATGGCCTTTCCAGAGCGAATGAAGGGCATCCTGTCGGTTTTTTGTGCAGGAAGTTCGGCGGAAAGTGTCTATCTGACCGGTTTGAAATATGAATTAGAAAATTATGATCTCACAAACACGTATCCAATTGGCGTCAGCAATGAATTCATTGGAAAAACAAGCCATGTTTCTGTTAAAAAAGGTTATCTTATAATAATGTGGACTGAAGAAATCGAGTCTCTGATCTTCCGGTTGAAAAATCCAGATGAAGACATGAAGGTCAGTTTTTTGAATATTTGAAGATGTATGGATGACTGAACAAAAAGACGATGAAAATTACTGGTGTCATATTTGACCTGGACGGAACACTTCTGGACTCAACGCCTGTTTGGGAAACACTTGCCAGCCGTTATCTAAAATCAGTTGGCATTGTTCCTGAAAATAATCTTGATGAAGAACTTAAAGCATTCAGCATGCTTCAGGCGATTGATTATCTGAAAGTGAATTTTGGAATCGAGGGATCCATCGAAACAATCCTTCACAAAATCAATCGGATGATTGAAGTGGATTTTCAGGATCATGTGTTTCTTAAGCAAGGTGTCGTTGCGATGCTCGAACGAATGAAAAATCTGAACATTCGAATGTGCATCGCCACAGCAAACGACAAAAAAATTGCGGAGATGGTTTTGAAAAAACATCGAATAGCAGATTACTTTTGTGATGTGGTTACATGTACTGCTGTAGGCAGCGGAAAAAGTGATGTACTGATCTATCAACATGCGTTAGAAATGCTCGGTACATCGAAAGACGAAACTCTTGTTTTTGAAGACTCTTTATTTGCTATGCAAACATTAAAACAGAATGGCTTTCATATCGCAGCAGTCTATGATTCTTCCGCATCGTTACAGATTGACGAGATTAAAATGATCGCTGATTTTTATCTGGAATCTTTTGAAGATTGGGAGAAAGTCCTGATTTAGTTCCTTTTGGTTTCATTCCGTTGAATCAATCAAACAAGTCATCTAACGAATTCATGATATTTCTAATTATTGACAAAAAAAGACGGCTTTTTTTAAGCCGTCTTTTTTTGTTATTCACTTATAAAAACTGTCTTAAAGTCCAAGATCAGCCATACTGATCGAGGCATCGCTGGTGTAATTCAGCAATCCGCCTTCCATCTTTGGCGGTTTTACCCGTTCTTCCTCTTTCCCGAATTTGACAACTTCACCATTTTCGAGAAGGGCTTCTACAGCCAGTCCGAGGCTTTGCAGTTCTTTGACTAAAACTCTGAATGAGGCTGGCAATCCGGGTTCCTGGATCGGTTTTCCTTTCACGATCGCCTCATAGGTACTGACGCGTCCCTGAATATCATCTGATTTGACAGTCAGCATTTCTTGTAGTGTATAGGCTGCACCATAAGCTTCCAACGCCCAAACTTCCATTTCACCAAAACGCTGGCCACCGAATTGTGCTTTTCCACCTAATGGCTGCTGCGTGACTAAACTATATGGACCTGTTGAACGTGCATGAACCTTGTCCTCGACCAGGTGATGCAGTTTCAACATAGTCATCACTCCAACTGTGACTGGCTGGTCAAACAATTCCCCTGTTTTGGCATTGATCAGTTTTTGTTTACCGACAATCGGAATTGGCTTTCCGGTCTTTAAACTGATTTGTGTCGCGATATTACGGAGATCCTCTTCGTTCAACTTTTCAAGTTCAGTTTTTTCGTAATGATATTTAATCCCGTTCGAATTATCTCCGGAAATTTGTTTGCTTGTTTCTTCGATCCAGAGCATCAGACATGCAGAAATGGCATTCTTGTCTTTTGGAAGGATTGTCGGAGCATTCGGTTGGACATTTTCCCAGTCCACGATTGTCTCCGGATTGAATCCATGTTCGCTCAACCATTCAGAGAAAATTACTTGTTTGGCATAGAATTCATCATTTCTCAGACGATAGAAATCATAATCTTTGCCCTCAAGCCAGCTTCCGACATAGAGAAGTCTGACATCATTGTCATCCGTAATCTGGTCGGCATCATAAGCTTGTTCATTCATCCAGTCCCAGGCGCGGTCACCGATTTCTCGCCAGGCTTTATCCAGCATCCATGAACGGGAAAGTTCGGATTCAATTTCGTATTCGGTCGCACCGTCAAAGACCGGTGTGATGGCACGGAATCCAAGCCGATGCGCTGCCCAGCCTAGGTGGACTTCCAAAACCTGTCCGATATTCATACGACCCGGAACACCAAGCGGATTCAGAATGATATCGACAGGAGTTCCGTCTTCCAAAAATGGCATATCTTCAATCGGCACGACACGGGAAACCACACCTTTATTACCATGACGTCCCGCCATCTTGTCACCGGCTGTGAGCTTTCGGCGTTGCGCGACAGAAACACGTACCATCGTATCGACGCCGGCTGATAAATCATTATTTTCCTCGCGTGTGAAGACTTTGACATCTACAACCTTACCGCGTTCACCGTGTGGCATTTTCAGAGAAGTGTCTTTAACATCGCGTGATTTTTCACCGAAAATCGCCCGTAGAAGCCGTTCTTCCGGAGTCAGCTCTTTTTCACCTTTGGGTGTAATTTTTCCGACTAATATATCATTCGGTCCAACTTCGGCTCCGATTCGAATAATGCCTGATTCATCCAAATCTTTAATCGCATCATCTCCGACATTTGGAATATCGCGGGTGATTTCTTCGGGACCTAATTTGGTATCTCGCGCTTCCAGTTCATATTTTTCAATATGCACAGAAGTGAATTTGTCATCCATTACGACTCGCTCAGAAATCAGAATTGCATCCTCAAAGTTACCGCCTTCCCAGGATACAAACGCAACGACAACATTTTGCCCAAGCGCCAAATTTCCATCGACAGTGGACGAAGAATCTGCTAGTACCTGCCCTTTTTTAATGCGCTGTCCTTTGATTACTGCCGGGCGCTGATCAATACATGTGCTCTGGTTGGATCGTTGATATTTACGGAGCTGATGCGTATGGAGCATATTGTTCGTATCTCGAACAATAATTTGTGTTGCATTAACTGAAATCACTTCTCCATCTTCCGGAGAAGTTAAAACCTGTCCTGAATCGATCGCTGCATATTTCTCCATCCCTGTTGAAACTAAAGGAATGTCCGGATTGATCAATGGAACCGCCTGTGCCTGCATGTTTGAACCCATTAAAGCACGGTTTGCATCGTCATGCTCAAGGAATGGGATCAATGCAGCACTGACACCGACAACCTGCTGCGGGGCAACGTCCATGTAGTCAATCGCTTCCGGTGAGGATGTTGTAAAATCGGAATAATGACGGCTGGAGATTGATTTTTCATCAAATTCATTCCAGTTATTGATTCTCGTGTTGGATTGTCCAATTACGAATTTGTCTTCAGCGTCCGCGGATAGATATTCCACATCATCAGAAATATAAGGTGTGATGAATATAACCGATTTGTCCAATTTTTTAATAGCTGGAATCATTTTCTCGGTGATTCTTTCACCTTTTTCGACAATGACTTTCCCTGAATTATCGGTTAGTGTTTCATTGACCTGTCTTCCAACCAGCCTCTGATCATTTTTGGTTAGGTTCTTATAGACTCTGCGATAGGGGGTTTCAATAAAGCCATATTCATTGACTTTTGCAAAATTTGCCAGACGTCCGATCAAACCAATGTTTGGACCTTCCGGAGTTTCAATCGGGCAAATACGACCGTAATGTGTATGGTGCACATCGCGAACATCAAATCCTGCTCGTTCACGGCGCAGACCGCCAGGCCCCAGCGCTGAGAGCGTACGCTTGTGACGTAATTCCGCCAATGGATTTGTCTGGTCCATGAATTGTGAAAGCTGCGAAGAACCAAAGAATTCACGCAGCGCTGCGACAACGGGACGGATATTTACCAGACTGACCGGTGTAACGCGTTCCTGATCGCGGATCGACATTCTCTCTTTAATGACACGTTCCATTCGGCGTAGACCAATCCGCAATTTATTGGATATCAACTCTCCGACTGTTTTTACACGGCGATTCCCCAGATGATCAATGTCATCTTTTTCAATCATGCCGTTGTTGATCATGATTAAATGACGGACTAAACGAACGACATCCCATCGGGTCACGTTGCGGTGACTGTTGGGGACGTATTCTGTTAGGTCAAGTTTTTGATTCAGTTTATAACGCCCGACACGTTCCAGGTCGTAATGACGCTGATCAAAAAGTTGCTCTTCCAGGAATTGTTTTGCATTTTCGACGGTTGCAGGATCTCCCGGGCGCATTCTTTTGAAAAATTCCAATAATGCTGCATGCCCGATTTCAATACCGGGGTAGTCTTTTTCCCATTCCGGTTCCTGTTTAATACTGGAAGCAATAAACATCCGATCCGGATTGTTGTCAATGTCGGAGAAGAGGGAGATAATTTCTTCATCGGTCCCCTTCTGGATTGGAGGATCTCCAAGGATTCCGTCATCGACTGCAGATAATGCGCGCAAGAAAATTGTGATTGGAACCGTTCGTTTTCGATTAAATTTTAAAATCAGATAATCATTTTTGCGTGTTTCAAATTCCATCCAGGCACCGCGGTCCGGAATGAGTTTGGCCATTGCCAGACGGTGACCTGTTGAACGATCAACCGGCGCTTCAAAATAAACTCCCGGTGATCGGATCAACTGGGAAACAACGACACGTTCCGTACCATTGATAATAAAAGTTCCATTTTCCGTCATTTCGGGAAAATCGCCAAGGAAAATATCTTGTTTCAGTGGTTCAGATACTTCACTGCCAGCCAGCAAAACAGTTACATTCAGCGGACAAGAATAAGTTAAATCACGTTCAACACATTCCTCAACAGTATGTTTTGGTTCTCCAAATGAAAATTTCAGTCCCCATTCTTCTGTAATCGAATCTTTTGCAGGAAAATATAATTTCATTCCTTTGTTAAAAGATTCAATGGGAGAGATTTCATTGAGCAGTTCCGCAATACCATCCTGCTTTAGCATCCGAAAAGAATTCAGTTGGACTTCAATCAGATCAGGCATTGATGTAGCACTTGGAATCCGGGAATAGGATTTCGTCGCATGGGCTGTTGTCATAAATTCGCCTCCAAAAAAGTTTTCACCTGGTCAGATGACAAATTTGGCGCCTATGTACGACCCGCCGTAAAGATGCTCATACCGACACAAACTATGATTTTATCATAAAAAATATAGGATGAATGGCATTTATCGATTATCGACGTGAATCATAATTAATGTTACCGAAGAAGTATCGGTGAATCAAAATAAATTGTTACCATAAGCTGCGGAGGA
>JAPKMT010000027.1 GCA_026645735.1 Flexilinea sp. | reverse complement strand
AAGGGGTTCAAATTTCAGTTATCATGTCAATTTTTGATAATTAGCTTGTTCCATTCACTATTTTTAGATTTTTGAGAAAACTCTATGAAACTTCAATTTACAAATGGTTACCGTCCTCGTTTTGACCATATATCACGGATTCTTCAATTTCTCCTGACCCAAGGAGACAAGAAAAAAATATCACGGCAGGAGATTGTCTCAGCGTTAGGTATTCCCGAAAAACAAGTTGAGAACTTGACCAGTATGATGACCGGATTTGGGTTAGTGCGATCACGAGTTACTACCCTTACCCCTTTCGGGAAAGTCGTCATCCAATCTGATCCGTTTTTCGATAAAAATGAAACCCTTTGGATTATTCACTTCGTTGTATCTAGTAATCCGGAATGGGTCGTTTGGCATCGTGTTATTAATAAAGTTCTCACGTCTCAGGATCATTTTTCAGTCGAACAAATAAGCAGCCAGTATTTCTCAGATCTTGCCATTCATTTTTCGGAAAGAACCATTTCCGAAAAATTACCGAAAGAGATTGGAGCTGTATTAGCTGCATATTCACGTAGTGAATTGTCTCGGTTGGGAATTCTTGAAGAAGAAGGAAAAGGCAATTTTAAGAAATCCAATCCAATCGACATTCCAAATCTGGCTTTCCTTTTTTGTTTACTTTATTATCGAGATAAATATTCACCGGGATCTACAGCAGTGAATATTGAGAATGTATGCCTGGCAGAAAACAGTCCCGGCAGCGTTTTAAACTTACCTGAATACCAGGTACGATCGATCTTAGGTGACCTCCATAACGCTGGTTTAGTTCGGTTAGAACAATTGGCCAACCTCGATCAAGTGCGTTTATCTGATTCGTTGACGCAGGAATTTGTATTAGAACGGATTTATGAGGGGAATGATGCCAATTAGTGTATTTGCCGCCATAAGTCATTTGGAACAAGAACGATATCGGGCTTTAATTATCCATGCAGTTCCAGAAAAAAGCCCATCTATGACCCATTTTTGTCAAAAGGTTTGTAAACAAACTGATGGCAAATATTTGGATTTATTGGAATTTTTTATCCAGTCTCCAAATCTAAGTGAGAATATCGACAGTTTTAGTCCGGAAAAATTAAGAGGACTGTTAATAGATCAGAGTGAAGGCCAATCAATCCTTGTGATTGATCGTGTTGACTTTCTGCTGGATACCTGGCGCAGAACAGAACGGCAGAACTTTTTCAGATTTATCAACAATCAATGGGATAGTTACAAAGATGGTATGAAATCTATACTCGTAGTTGTGTTGCAAACATCGCAAGAAATTGAGTCATTACAAATACTTGATTCGCAAGGCCAAAGCCGCATATTCCGGTTGAATGATTTCAACGATGTTGGATAAGGGAGCTTTTTTACTATGACCAAGATTCGTGACATTGTACAAATAAACAGTGGTTACACCAGTTACGTCGACCTATATGAAGATTACTACGATATTGTAAAAAATCGCGGAAGGATGGAACGATACAAACCCATCGCAGCTCATCGGCAGGTCTTTGAAAAAATTGCGAACGCACTCAATCCATTGGATCGTCGGTTCTATTTTTTATCTGGCAGCTATGGCACAGGTAAATCTCATTTATTGTTAATGATGGCAAATTATTTTGCTAATCCAAGTGATCTTCCTGAAATAGAAGCGTTTTTTAGAAATTATGAAACTGCCCAAAACGAAGTCCTCCTGAAACCGGGAGAGATGCTTAAGGAAAGAAAAGCCGCTTCGCTGAAAGAAGCACGCAAATCGGGACGTTTCCTGGTGGCGCTTTGTCGATATAATTTAAACTTGGATTTTGAAGGTGCAGTATTAAGGGCGCTGGAAGAGGCTTTACAGAAAGATGAATCGAATATCCTTTTGGACAGCCACTATCGTGAAGCATTGCGAAGAATCAAAGATTGGGAATCACGAAGAAACGAGACGCGTTTTTACTCAGATCTTGAATTGGCGATCAGTCGATTATTCCCGGATTGGACTATCAATGATCTGATTGATGGTCTGAAAAAATATGATGAACAAGCGCTGAAAGCATTTAAGAGTTGTTACCGGAAAGTCACTGATTCGGAATTTTCATATAGGAAAGATAACCTTCATGACATTATTTCTGATTTTCTAAAAAATCCTGAATTCAAGAAACGCTACAAAGGGATTGTTTTTCTTTATGATGAATTTGGCGCTGCTATTGACGCAAACCTTGTAAATTACACAACGTTTCTTGATTTTGCTCAATACTGCGCTAATTCCACTCTTGAAAAAGGTGGAACGGTTGTTTTCATTGGCACCGGGCACAAAGCATTTCGAAATCACGGACAAATTGGAGACCTGAATCCAGAGACTTTAGAAGCTCGCGTTTCTGAAATTGGCCTGCAAACACAAGGGATGGAAGATATTATTGCAGCGATTGTTCAACCAAAGAAAGATTCCCTTGAATGGATGCAGCAAATCCAATCTCAATCCAGTAAATTTACCTGGTTCTCCAGTGAGTGCAACCGGCTGCATTTGTTCAATTGGCTGCCAGCGCCAAAAATCAAAAACAACATCATACAAAATATATATCCAATGCACCCGCTGGCAACCTTTGCTCTTCTGCGCCTTGCTGGCGAAGCTGGTTCGGATAACCGATCTGTATTTAAGTTTTTTGCTCCTGAATTTGAAACTGGAGAAGAGGGATGGGTGAATGTACAACCCTACTCTTATCCTTGGTTCATTGAAAATAATGATATCGCACATCAAAGCAAACTAACTCTTTACACTGCAGATTTACTGGTAGATTATTTCAAAGATAGCCTAAAAGCTACCAATAGTCGTCTAGTTGACCGTGTAAAGAATGCCGTCATCAATTACGAAGCGACTCTGCGTGAATTAAATGCATACTTAGCCCGAAAATCACAGCAGCAGTTGTTTGAAGAAGCAGATGAACTGATGCTCCGTATCATCAAGGTATTGCTCGTAAACGAGATTGCCAGTACACAGGATGTGGCCATCGCTAATACTGTCCAGAATATTGAATTCGCTTTGGAGTTTGTTGCCCCTGATGAGAAGACCCTGGTAGAAGATCGCCTGAAGTTATTATGTGAAGCAGGAATTTTATTCAACAACCATGGGGTGTATGAATTAGTGCGTGGCGACAGAAAAGATGTTCAACGGCTTGTGGATCAATTTAAAACCAATCCAGATAACCGTCCAACCAACCTGCTTCAAAACTATTTAGAGCTAAGTCCACTCCGAGGAGATGAAGTTTACCTCGAAGCAAAAGATTACAATGCCTCATTCAGTGAAGATAAACGGCTCAAAGTTCAATTTGTCACTCCATCAATGCTCACAGAGAAAAGAAGTGTGAACGGTAATTCTGTACCTTTCTTCACTGCTCTTGAGCATGAACGCCTGCAAACAGCCGGGGTGACAAATGGATATGAAGGGGTTGCTGTCTATGTCTTTTGTGAAAATGAAAACGACATCGATTCTGCAAAAAAAACCGTTGCTCAGAATAATCAGTCGCGTGTGAGTGTAGCTATTCCACGCAATCCAATAAGTGTTTACGATGCGATTTTTACTCTCAAAGCACTCGAAAGCGACTGGTTTAAAAAACAATCCCAGAGTTTTAGCCCTTATGAAAAAGCGGAGGAGAAGAAGATCCGCGATGAGGCAAATAAAGTACTGACCGATGCAAGAGCTGACTATTTTTCCAATGCTAAAATGTATTGGTTTGGGATAAATGGTGTCGAGATTCCTGTCCAAGAAAGCAAACGCCATGATGCAGCGAACAGGATGATCCAGGAGCTTTATGGAAGTAAACGCAATACTTTTGGCCATAACGAGTTTAATAAGGCGCATATCAATTTATCCGGTCAAGTCCGTGCCATTTTCAAAGAAGCCGGGGATATTCTTTGCGATTTCTCGCAGCCCATCCGGGTGAATTGGTCCTGGCCAGATAACCGCGGTGGAACGAAATATCTTCGCAAATGTTTTGTAGATCACCAGGCTCTACGTGTATTAACCGTTGAGGGAGATACCCGCTATTTAGAGGCTGAAAAAGATATTAATAAATTCCGGACGGCTCTGCCGGCATACGCCAAACTTCTGGAAGATTTGACTGCGCTTGAAGGAAAAGGACAGGCAAATCTACTGCAGTTCCTCAAGCCTTTTTTTGAGGAGTACGGCCAAGGTGAAATTGCAGTAACTTTGTTCCTATTATTAGCCCGCAGGTTTTATGGCGATAGCTTACGACTAAAACGCGAGCCCAATAACCTGACAGATATTCAGTTTACAAGTACAGACGATATGCACGCCCTGGTTCAGGGTCAATATCCCTCCACGGTGATCATTTTTGAACCAGTGAGCGCTGAGGATCAGACGTATTTTGCCAAAATTTCCCAAATCTTCACCAACCAACCAGCACCTGCAGGAAAGGTATACACGATTAGTGAAGCGTATCAAGCAGCAGTCAATTGGTGGGATAGCCTTCCTATCATTGCTCGTTCACTCGGTTTCTATTCTGGAGATGAGAAATCTCTGGCAGAGATATTCAGTCAGGCAAAAACGAAAGATCCATTCCGCTTCATTAAGTACGACCTGATGGAAATGCTTGGGCAAGTACCAGGCGAAACCCTGACATCGGTAAAAATCACACATATCGAGGTTCACCTAAAGGCTTTCAAAGCTACTGCAGAAGCCATTCAAGCCAGCGTTGAGGACCAGATATTAGTCCAGGTAGCTGAAATCTTTGGAGCGCCTTCTCATCTTGACGTCGATATCCAGGAAACGTTCAAAAACTGGTACAACGGATTGAGCAGCACCCAAAAAGATCCTTTCGGTACTTACCATAATAACGACAGCAAGCCTTTAGTGAAATTTACAGCGTATGCCAACATCCGCGAGTTGTTATTTAAAACATTACCGGAGGCTTATTCCTTAGGGAGCGTTGACACTTGGATGTCTAATTTTGTGCCGACAATGGTTCAACGAATTCAAAGTGGAAAGAACCATATTGAGACCAATGCACCACAGATCAGCCAGTTGAAAGTGGATTTCACAAACGATCTATCCCAACACGGCAATCAGGTTACCTATCAGGGTGAACTCGTGCTACACGCGGACACTGAGGATGGCGAAGGAGTGATCTATTACACATATGATGGTTCCGATCCCACATCCAGCAAGCAACGGCAAAAATTGACTCCTGGAGACACTTTAATTATCAAGGGCAATCGCAAAGTCAAGTTGGTCGTTGCGGATGAAAAGGGGAATTACAGCGCAGTGAAACTTGTCGAAGCTATTGATGAGCTTGAAAAGTTTAAGATCGTTCGGCCAGCTCAAAAGACAGCCTTTGATGAAATGATCACCTTCGTTTTCCCAAAGAATAAGGAATCAGCCAGGATTACCATCTTATCCCTGCTTTCGGAATTAGCAGAGTCTGGTCTTTATTCAGACAACGAATTTCGCCAGGTAATTCAGGATGCTCTAGAAGAAATCGAAAAATAACTAATATTTACAAAACTGCGCAGGGATTCAACTGAGGACAACACGATATGCCAACTTACTATCACAACGAAATTCTCTTCTCTGAAATCTACCTCGAAGAAATTACTCGCCAGGCCGAGAATGCAGATGTCTTAGCCTCTTTGAAAGTCTTGGGTGAATACAGGGAGTATGCCGACACCCATAACTTGAAAGCCTGGAAAGAATCCTATGTCCATGAGGTGCTTTCAGCGTTGGGATTTTTCGCCCAATCGACCCCCACTCCTTCATCGGGGGGCGTTTCCGAGAGTGATCATTTGACACACTTGTTCTCGATGGGGAGCGTTGGCAAGGAAACCCCTCTTTCACTATGCTATGTCATCCTGCCAGAAGAAAACCTGGATAACACGACCATTGGCCATAATTGGGCTGAAAAGATTATTCGAGCACTACGCGAGAACAATCTCCAATGGGGGCTACTGACCAACGGCAGGCATTGGCGCATTTATCATCAGGATGAGCCCACACCATACGAAACCTACCTGGAAATTGATTTGGAAGCGATCCTGGATGATAAAGCCAAAGAGGCCTATCAAATATTCCACAAATTCATGAAGGCGGATAACTTCTTTATCCATGAAGATGGCAAATGTCAGTTTGACCGTTTCAAGAAAGAATCCCAGGACAAAATCGATTACATAGAAAAAGAACTCACCAACGCTCTCAAGCAGCGCGAGGAGGGCGGCAAGGGTGTTCTTTCAGATCTCTGCATGGGGTATGTGGATGAACTACGTCGTCGCAAGGAAGGTAATCTGGATGATGAAGGGCTGCGCAAGAAAATTTATCACGGAGCCATGCTGTACATGTTCCGGCTTCTCTTTTTATTTTACGCAGACGCGCGCCGACTGATGAGCGACGAAAACCATGATTTGTTGTCGAAAGTGGAAGGCGAATGCCGCACTCGACATGATGGAAAAGGTTCGAGCGATCTCAAATTCCCTATCTGGGATAACCTGGAACACATCTTCGTCGATATCGACCAGACCTATAACGGCGGTCTTTTCAGCCCGCAGGAAAGTGAGTTTACCCGCTTCCTTTCGGATACTCGAATTGGTAACTCTTACCTGGTAAATGTCATCTTCAATCTGACCACATATCATGAAAGGAATGGCCAGGAAAAGCCGATCAGTTACCGTGATATGAGCGTACGCCACCTGGGTACACTATACGAAGGTTTGCTGGAACATAAATTGTTCATTGCTAAAGAGGATACAGAAGTCAAGATTTCCAAGGGGAAGATCCAATTCATTCCAGCCTCGCAGGGCGGCAAGCAAGTGGTAGGGCATTATATCAAGGCGGGGGACGTCTATTTTGCCGGCGACCCCAGCGAGCGTAAATCCACAGGCTCCTATTACACACCTGAATACATTGTGAATTATATTGTACATAACACGGTGGGGGAGAAGCTCAAGGGATTGGAAGACGCCTTTCTGCAAGAACAGAGCCCAACTCTTGGCGCTTATAACCAAGCTGTGGATGAAGACGAGCGCAAGGCATTATGTAATTTATTGGAAGAAAACATGTTGGAATTTGTCCGCGAGAAAGTCCTCAATCTATCCGTGCTAGACCCAGCCATGGGCAGCGGGCATTTTTTGGTCAACGCAACCAATTTGATCTCCAACTTCGCCACTGAAATCCTGAATGAAATTGGTATTCAAGGCAGTCTGGAAACTGGCACAGGTTATTGGCGGCGCTGGGTGGTAGAAAATTGTATCTACGGTGTTGACCTTAACCCACTCGCGGTGGAACTCGCCAAACTCTCGCTGTGGATCCTATCCATGGCAAAAAACCACCCCCTTTCCTTCCTGAACCACCACCTTAAGTGTGGTAACAGCTTAGTAGGCACGAAACTAGAAGAAATTGGTAATTATCCACTTTCAACCACCAAAAAGAAAATCCAGCAACTTCATCTATTTGATCGGGACCCAGATTTTAAAGCTGCGGTGGAAAAGGTTATATCAAAAAGTCGTTTAATAGCAGGAAAAGCTTCAGCGAGCCTGGAGGATGTAAGGGAAAAGAAAGAATGGTTAGAAGAAATTGATCGACTACTAGAAAACTATAAGATCATTTGTGATGTACATACAAGCCTTTACTTTGGTAACACCATGGAAGAATCGCAATATGCCATGATGGTTCAAAAGAAGGAAGCAAAGCTTGCCAGGTCATATATTTTCCCGAATGACTATTTTCATTGGGAACTAGAATTTCCTGAGGTTTATCTATCTCAGGGTGGTTTTAGTTGCATTACATGCAACCCACCATATGATACTTTCCAGGAGAATGAGTTTTTCCTACATAGACTTGCTGCTGGTACTGGCAATTTGTTCGGCCATTTTATTGATAACTCAATAGAGTTAAATCAACAGAAAGGGAATATTGGCTTCGTTGTTCCTCTCTCTTTCGCTTGTGGCTCTAGTTTTGAAAATATCAGAAAAGAAATATATAGAAACTATCACTCTTTACATGCAAGTCATTATTCGATGCGTCCTAACAAATTATTTGATGGGGTTAATCAACGGATTACGATATTTTATTGTTTGAGTAAGGAAGAAAATAGTAAGTGTGTTGTCCATTCATCTAAACTATGGTACTGGAAAAAAGAAGACCAAGAAAAAGTTGTGCATTACCCTGAAACAACGGAAATTGGGATCATTACTGAGGGTGTCATCCCGAAGGTTCATACCAAAGTTGGAGCAGAAGCATATAAATACATATTGGCGTCGCCCGACAAGTTAGGCGATTTATTAAAGAAACCAAATGCTATGAACTCAGTTTCCGCCTATTATCACTCTGCCGCTTTGTATTGGATTAAAGCCTATGATTTTATTCCGTATTTCAGGAGGGGTAACACTACAATCTCAACAAAATTAAAAGAGGTAAGCTTCTCCTCCGAGGTAGATAAAAGCATATTTTTATTGTTGTTGAATTCTTCTATCTTTTATTTTTATTGGATCGCAAACTCGAATCAATTTGATGTTCAGATGAACCAAATTAAAAACTTCGGGCTGAGGGGATATGATGAATTCCTAAAGAAAGGAAATGAAATTGACAGGCTCGTTTCATTATTGATGAGCGATTATAAAAATAACTCCGAAATAATTACGTCGAATCGAGGTGGTGGAAGTGCCGAACACCAACAATTCTATCCTAGGAAAAGCATTGAAATAATAAACAAAATAGATGACTTCATCGCCCCTATTTACGGTTTGAGTGATGAGCAGAATCGCTTCCTAAAAGAGTACGATCTATCATGGCGTACTGATGAGGAAAAAGAGGAATGAAATGAATCCCGAGACGATTGCCTACTGGTTCTTCCGTCTGAACGGGTGTGCTACCATCACTAACTTTGTCGTTCACCCAGATCGGCGCGGTTCGCAGCGCACGGACGTAGATGTGCTAGCGTTGAGGTTCCCGCACCGCGCTGAGTTGTTGACTTCTGGCGATCCCATGCCGGATCATCCTGTTTTTAATTCAGACGGAAAGATTGACATCATCTTTGCGGAAATCAAACATGGCTTATGCCGCCTGAACGGACCCTGGACAAATCCTGAGGATGAAAACATGCAGCGAGTATTGTATGCTGTCGGCGCATTTGATTCGCATCGGGCATCTGAGGTCGCCCAAGCGCTCTACCAAGTAGGCTATTATCAGGATGACATCTATCGGGTGAGATTATTCGCTGTGGGCGAGAGAAAAAATGACGCAATCCTTCCCACCGCGGTGCAGTTGCCGTGGGATGAAATCCTGGCTTTTATTTTTGATCGTTTTACCAGATATCAGGCTCAAAAGGCGCACCATGGGCAGTGGGACAGCACAGGAAGGCAGCTATTTAACCACGCTTCAAGGTGCACGCAGGAAGAATTTATTGACACTGTGAGAGCAAGTATGCAAACTCATGTGAATTCCCTGCAGCTTGCACGACAGAATCCGAGGTTGAGGAATCATGATTAAGATTGTGCAGGATCCGAATAATTTGGGGTTTGGCATTGATGTGGACCAGATGAATTCCATCGCGGAATTTTCCCAGCGGGTGAAAGACATCCAACAAGCGTTCGAGAATGATCAGAAGTATGCCTTGGTCATATCACAGTCAGTGGTCATTCAATGGTTGAAGAATATGGCTATTCGCTACCCGCAGGGCACTTTTGTATTTGATACAGTGGACGCTCGTGGTGTGTTAGCCAAGCGTTGGGAGCTGGAGATCCCCACTAGCGTGACCAATGAGGAGATCATCCAGGTCGGGCTGTTATCACTCGACATTCACCCCCAGCCAGGCTTTACCTTTGAAGACACCTTGCTGGCTAATTATTACGGCCCCATTCTAACATCGATGACATTCCCCTTCACGAAATTACCATCTTTATTGGAAACTGTAGATCCTCAGAAATGGAAAGCCAACCTTGGATTTCCTTTGCTGGCGCGGACACTCTACGCTCGTTTAGAAGAGTGGAAAAGCAAAGCTAGGTCGAGCGAACAACGCCAGTTGGAGGAATTGTTTGCGGCGGACCCGGCGGCTTTAAAATTGCAGCTCATGCGTTTCCGTGTGCTGCAAAGGTACCTAGATTTAGGTGAAGCATTGTTAGGAGATGCTTTTGATCTATTTCGGATCCTCAAACTGCAATTGGAAGATCTGAAAATTGAAGAATCCAAAATTCCAGAGACTATTCTTCAGGTGACCTATTTCCTGAACAATATACAACCTACGAGCGCGGAAGACCTTACCGCCTTGCTGGATCGGATGAGCGGATTGCTTTTAGTGGAGTTCGAAACTATCGAAAAACACTTGCGAGATCATTCCGATTGGATCACACAGGAGCTGATGGTTCAAATCGAGGAAAAGTTCAGCGGTCAGTCTCGCTGGCTTGCCCGAAAAATTGCGACGTTGCGCGGATTGATCCGTCCACCCAAGCCCCAAACACCAGATCTTAACTGGGATGTGGATACGATGCTTTCCTGGGCGACCGAATCCTACCTGCCCTATCAGGCCTGGTGTAATCGTCAAGAACAATTTGACTCTGACGTGTTTACCATTGGCGACCGTTTTTCGGAGTGGCTGATGAAAAACTGGGATAACATCCATGCCGATTCAAAACGCATGGTCTTCAACATCCTCCCCAATAAAGCAAAAGATCTGAAGCGTGATGGTGTTGTCAACCTGGTTTTGGTGATTGATAACCTTGGTTGGACATTCTCCGAAATGCTGCGCGATCTGTTCCAAGAACATGGCTACGTCCTGGCCGGCGCTGAGCCGTATCTGGCGATGCTCCCCAGCGAAACGGAGATTTCCAAAAAATGTTTGTTAGCTGGAGCGGTTGGGTATCAGGCGATAGATGATACGACCTACAAGGGTATGATTGAAAAGGGGTGGGTGCCTTATTTCAAAGATAATGCTTTTCGCTATATCAGCGATATCGGCAGCTTGAGCGCGATCGAAGCGATCGACGCAACCTCCTATGTGGTGAATTACCTGGCAATAGATAAAGCGCTGCATCAATCCGCAAATGAAATCGGTATGTCTCACCAGGATCATATTTTTCACTTGCTGGAAAAGCTGGTTGAGAATACGATTTCGTTTATTGAAAAACATGGTTTACAGGAAAATATTCGCATTCATGTCGTCTCTGATCATGGCTCAACCCGTATCCCTGCGACTGTGCAGAATGATCTGGATCCGGCTTTCTTTAAAAAAAATGGATTCGAAGCCCGTTCTCATCGTTATGTGACCGTAAGCAGTAAACGTTTTTCGGGGCTGGCAGATAATTTAAAACTGGATTGCTTTTTCCTGCCTGCCAATGATTTTATGAATCCGGGAAATGTGTTGTGCGCCAGGCGTGGTAACCGATTTCTACCCACCGATAAGGATTTCTACGTTCACGGCGGGCTGCTGCCCGAAGAGATCATTGTTCCATATCTGGTTTTTGAACCGGCCACCATCTTAACCCAAGATTTAACAGTTCTTCTCAAGAAAAATGAATTCCGTTACCGTATGGAAACAGTCGAACTAGAAATCGGCAATCCCAATGATTCAGCAGTGGATCAAATTCAGGTCAGCCTTTTGAATGGAAATGTAGAAAGCGAACCTGTCCGGATAGCTTTATTGAATGGCAAGAAGAATATGGCTATCCAGATCAAAGCGCGTTTTAAAGTGACCAGTATCCTTGAAGAACAGAGCAATCTGCACATCCGGATCCGGTACCATGCACACGGTGAGCAGCACGCCTTTGATGTGCTCCCCAAGATCACGATGAAAAAGATGGTTGAAGAGAAAAGTACAAGCGTATTTGACGATTGACATCAAGCCTTCCCCATCAATCGGTGAAGAACTTGTCCAAGGAGTGAGAGATGGAAACATTTGAACAAAAGGCAATTGACGTTTTTAGCGAAATTGTAATCAACAAGTCTTTTGTACATAAAGCCGGTTTTGGCAGCAGGGCAATCCCTACGTACGTGCGGGAATGGATTATCTCTCATTACCTAGACGATAACACTGAATTAACGGAAACGGCACGCCAGAAAATCGCCGGTTTTGTTCAGAAGTATGTACCCGATAAGAGTCAAAAAGAAACGATCAAGAACCAGCTCTTTGAACAAATGGAAGTCCAATTTCTGGATAATTTTTCGGTATATGTTAATTTAGAAAAGGGCGACCGATACCTCAATATTCCATTCTTAGATGAGAATGCCGCTTTTACGATCCCTCAAATTGTGCAAGACAATGAAATGCTTTTAAGCAGCGGTTTGTGGGGAGTGGGGAAGCTTTACTACGTTCCAAAAAGTGACGATAACCCACGCGGACAAATATGGATGCGTGAATTCCGTCCTTTTCAATTGGCGAACATGGATCTGGAATATTTCCGCGAATGCCGAAAGAGCTTTACAACCCAAGAATGGATTGATTTTCTGATCTCTTCGATGGGTTTTAATTACAAGCTCTATAGTGAGAGGCAAAAAATATTATTGGTTTGCCGCCTTATCCCAATGGTTGAGCCGCGTTATAACCTGGTGGAACTTGCTCCAAAAAACACAGGGAAAAGTTTCGTCTTTGAAAATATGTCACGATATGTAGCCTTACGCTCGGGTGCAATTTCACCAGCCGTATTGTTCTTTAATGATTCGCGGAAGACTCCTGGACTAATCACCCGATATGACAGTGTTGTGATCGATGAAGCGCAAAAGGTCAAAGCGGATGCCTCCGGGGAATTGACTGCTCTTTTGAAATCCTATCTTGAAGCTGGCCGTTTCGCTCGTGGAAGTGCCAGTTCCATCAATGCCGAAGCTGGCCTGGTAATGCTGGCGAACATCGATTTGGACCAAAATAAACGGCCATTGAATGATCAGGTGGGTTTGTTCCGTGTCTTTCCGAATTTCCTGCGCGAGACCGCCTTCATTGACAGGTTCTCAGGACTATTGCCTGGATGGGATTTACCAAAGATCTGCAAGGAAACTCCTTCCAA
The DNA here is from genome assembly GCA_026645735.1 of Flexilinea sp. Classification (GTDB taxonomy): domain Bacteria; phylum Chloroflexota; class Anaerolineae; order Anaerolineales; family Anaerolineaceae; genus Flexilinea. Next base: position 30,527 of record JAPKMT010000027.1, on the reverse strand, counting down.
GACGATCGGACTCAAGGGGGATATATTCGGTGAAATCTTGCACTCCCTACGCAGTGACATAAGTTATCGTGATTATGTTAAAACAAATATGGAGCTGCAGAATTGTGATGATATGCGTGACAGTAAGGCGGTCGAGGCAGGAGCGACTGGATTATTGAAAATTCTATTCCCGGATCAAGACCCTACCGAGGAAGAATTTTACCGTTATTGCGCAAATCCGGCTTTGGAATTACGTCAGCGCGTGAGAGATGAATTATGCAAGTTGGACCGGGAATATGTTCCGGTCACGTTCAACTCAAAAATACCTGATGATTTCCAAAGAGGGCACAGGCTTGTAAGCTATTCCGATCCAAGTTCAATACCTGTACCAACTGCATCTCAACCTATACCAGAGCCGGCCTCAGTTCCTGCGGATGAAGACGAAGCAGAGATTCTACAATACTTCGGCGCTACAGAGGAGCCGGCATCTAAACCAGAAAATGGGACAGAATTGACTGCAAAAACCATTCAAATACGAGAGGATGAGACTGGTTACAGCTACCAGAATTTGTTTGGACCTTACCTGAAAGGTGCCAAAGCAGTCTATGTCGTTGATCCTTATGTCCGGTTGGACTATCAAATTCGGAATTTTATTGCATTTACCAGCATTCTTGATACCAACTCTGGAGAAGTAAAGCTCAAGTTAATTACATCAGCAGACGATGCTTATCAAGAAAGAATTCAGGAACAGAAATATAAAGAAATCAGTAGCAATCTTGCTCAACATGGAATTCTTTTTAGTTATGAATTCAGTCCAGTAATTCATGACCGGAGTATCAAAACAGATAATGGATGGTCCATTTATCCAGGACGTGGTTTGGATATTTTTCAAAAACCAGAATCAAAATTCGAATTAAGTGAAATCGATCAGACGAAACGGAAATGTCGGGAAACAGATATTATTTTTCAATACACAAAGGAATAAACGGATGGCAACATGGGTTGAAGATATTACTCAGGCTTTAACTAATTTAGGTGGGCAGGCACATCGGAAAGATATCCTTGAAGAAGTTCGGCGGATAAGAAAAGAGCCATTACCTTTGCATGCAATTGAATCGATGCAAGGAGTCATTGAAACCTATTCCTCTGACTCTGATGCATTTAGGGGAAAAGATTTATTTAAAAAAATGGGAAATGGTTTCTGGGCTTTACGATCCATTGAGAACCAGTTTCCCTTTATGGAGGATCCAAATCATCAAAGTGTTGATGAGCAGATAGTTAAGGATTCTAGCACCTGGTTAAATGACATTATGCAAGCTTTCTTAAATTTAGGCGGGAAAGGAAGTTTTAGCCAAATCTTTTTTGAAATGAAAAAATTAAGGCAAGCTTCTTTGCCGAAAAACTGGAAAAATATCATACAAGATACGATTTACAAAAATTCATCAGACACACAAAAGTTCCAAGGAAATGATTTATTTCAAAGAGTAGATAAAGGTGTTTGGGCAATAAAGGACAAAAAACACATATCAAAGCCAACACGATTTGCAAAAAAATATTTGGAACCCAGTTTGGAAAACTATCAAATACTTGAGTCTTTCGATGAAATTGCAAACACGTTACGAACTATTAAACAATATCGAGATTATCAGGATCCTGATTCACCTTCTTGGAAGGAATATGTGGATGAAATTTTTCATGTCTTAGGTTTTTCAACGAATGAAAAAAAACAAAGACTCATGACTTTGAATCTCATGGGAACTAACCATACTCCTAAAGCAATCGTTTGTTACATAAAGCCAGGTGAAAACTTTGATGAAATTACCCCCGGATTAAAATGGGAATCGTATCTGTTTTATGCTGCGAAATTTCATCAAATTGACTGGGGAATCATCACAGACGGCCTCCGGCTTAAGATCATCCATTATAAGGAAGATGAAAATCAGGAACCATATTATTGGCTGGATCTTGATGGTGTTGTCTGTAAAGAAAAACTAGATACATTTTGCACAATTTATAAGGTGTTTTCCTACCTTAAAGGAAATGTCGAAATTTCTTCACAAAGGCAACCTATACAACAAACGGATCAGAACGGAAAAGAGGATAAAACAAATCCCAGAATGGTGTTTTGGAAACAGCTTATTGAAAAAGGGAAGCAAAAAGGAATCATTAATTCAAGTAAATCTACGAACGCATTTAATTGGATTAATATTCCAACAGGTAAAAGTGGCGTTACATATAGCATCGTTTTAAGACAACATGATGCTGAAATACAATTGTATATCGACCAAGGAGATATCCTCAAGAATAAGAAGTTTTTTGATTTTCTCAATCTTTATAAAGAGAGCATTGAGAAAGTTATTGGGAAACCACTTGACTGGCAAAGACTTGAAACGAAGCGCGCTAGTCGAATTAGATCTGTTATTGAGGGGTATGGTTTCGATGATTTTGATCAATGGGACGTATTACAAGATCAAATGATTGACCTGACATCCAAATTCATTAATGTATTCCAACCAGTTATTTCCAAGTATTTTTCCCACTAAGGGCAGGACTTGCCCCAGCCTAGGATAAATCCTGACAAACAAAATCGATATCGGGCAACCACAAGGGTTGCCCCTACAAAAGCCCTGCCCCACCATAGCTGGCGCAAACGCATCCGGCAGTCTCCGATGGCGACGGCGGTGGCGAGGAATTTGACCAGTACTCCTTGCCAATCCCCCACAATGTCACTCCCAGATTGATACGATTAATGATTTCACATTACTTAAAAGCTCCTCGGCCGCTGGTGCATTTGGCACAAAAGGCAACAGCTGTTGTGCCCATTCATTACTTGCAACAGCTAAGAGATCTTCGGAAATAAAGTCGTTAAGGGATGTGTATGAAACATCTCTAACAACGCATTTCTGATTCAGAAGCGGAATTAAATCAGGCGATTTTAGATCGGGAATTTGCAGCAAATTCCACAAATCATAATAATCTCGGCAGACTCTGCTAGCCCCCCAACCGCGTTCCTGCAACCGTGCTTTGCTCTGTAAAAGTGCTCGTAATTTCTCCGCGGTGATTTCTGTCAGAGAATACACCGGGATGCGTACATCAATCTCCTCAGCAAACCCGTGCAAAACCGGATGAATTTCCACCGGTTTAAGAATGGGTTAGTCCACCGTGATCTCCACCTTGAGCCGGCATAACAGTTGTCGTTGCTCCGGGAACTGTACTCGCACCAGGTAAGCTTTTTGATCGCCTGGATGAGGTTGTTTCAACAGAAGCGGTTCCAATCCAACCTGAAACGGTCCGCGCTCATTTAAAATTTCATCCATGGAGTGAACAACAGTCTCCATCAGAGAATCAATTTGCTTAATCGGTCCCATTACCCGCGTAGAATATTCCAGAGCGGTATTCCGCGAAATAGAGCTTCTTTAATGCCGTACCGCCTTTCAAAACCAGGTTATCACCCAGGCCATCTGTGGAATTCATCGCAGCGAGAAGGTAACTTAATGCATAGTCCTTTTCTACGATGTACTGCTGAACTTTTGTCTTTTGGGTGACGGATCTGATTAATTGAGGAACGTTTGGCATTTAGGACCTTTGTAGATTTTCAGAAATATGCCAACGAGAATTCTTATTCGCGCTTGTTTCTTTAAGGCTGGGATCCAATAGATAGTACCGTTTTACTGGAAAAACTCGTAAACCTTCAAGGCTGTTCCCTGTATAGCCAAGATTTTCAAGTGACCAACCCAATCGCTTGATCACAGAGCCTACATCGTACTTTAAAGCATAATCCACCAATTGATCCACATTGATTTGGTTAATGGCGTTTTCCAGAATTTCAATTGCAGCGGAGAAACCGCTGAAAATGTCTGGGCGGGCGATTAAATCCAAGGCGGTACGTTCTCGATCTGTAATGTTCACCTGTTGCCATGAATTCACCCACATTTTCTGGAATCCCCAAAAGAGGTTGGAGACAATATGGATGAATTCAAAATCATGTCCTGAGACTGTCCACACAGCTCGGCCTCTTGGACTGTGTGCCTTTCCAAGTCGCATTTCAGGTGTAATCACTTTCGTTGGGGTTGTTGCCTGCACCATGACCGGATTCTGTGTCGTAAAACCATGGTAGGCGCAAGCTGACCAGTGACTGATCGCCATCGGCTGAATTAATGCTGCAGCAATCGCATATACCGGGACTTCTTCAGAATACAATGGACTCTTGACTAGATAGGTACCGCGCTTTAGGATCTCAATCCAACCAGCATCAGATAAAGTGCTCAAAAGGTAACGGAGGTGGCTGGTTGATAATTTCTGCGTATCAGCAAGTGGCTTGATCTGCTCCAATGTAAACAAAGGACCAAATTCCATAACTGCTGTTTCAAGCAACAGTAAGCCCTGCGATTGTGAGTAACGGGGTTCATTGTTCATCATTTGCACTATTATACTGCGATAATTAGTTTAGGACTAATTATCGCAGTAAGTTAGTTTAACTAATTGTAAATTCGTCTCTGCAACTCGGCTAAATTTGTTTGTAATTTTACCAATGAACCAAAGCGGTATGCTACGCCAGGTGCTTACCCCATTTCAAAAAAAGGTGGTAATCGAAAAATTCTCGGATCACTGATTTCATCCACGTCAGTTGCACGGTACTTTTCCAACAGCGCTAACAGCACTTCTTGGGCTGGTTTGGGTTGCGCCTGAAGAAACCGCGATTCGCCGGTTAATGAAAGCAGCAGCTCTTTTAGATCGGCTTCGCAATGGTGTGCCAAAGGTTAAATGTCCCAGCAGGTTAAACTGGTCCGCTTCGCTTTGCCCAAGCACGTCAGCGAGTACATCCACATAAACCGAAGCAGCGTGAAAGTCAGTTAGCAGTATTCTGCGTGTTGCGGCATTAATCCAGGTATTGCGCAGATCGTCTAGTTTCTGAGCCTGGCTAACCTGCCGTACTTTATCTCTGGAGTAATCTAGATACTGCTGTTGGGTAAGCTGCTGGCCTGAGCCTTCGATGACAAAGACAGCTTCGTCAGTGATTCGCACTTCAAGACCTTCGACGCGAATACGACCGACCGGTTCACCTTCAGGACTTAATTCAACATCTACGATCGTGGTTTCATTTGCGAGAGTCTGAACTTGAAGCTGTCGACGCCGTAAATCTGGATTTACCGCACAAAGGATCTTCCCATAATTTCTGAAATCACCGCGGCGCGTTTATTCCAACAGTTTCGCGTCATCGATTGGTATTGTCAGGAACCAGGAAAGCCTTATTTGAGAATTAAACATAAATCTCTAAGGACATCAACCTTAACGAACCTCACAACTAACGGACTACACAAATTTAAGTTGATTTTTAATAAGATAACATATTAAACAATTTGGTATAATTCCGAATACCAATTTTTTGACTTGTGCAGGCTTTTTAACTTCTAACTTAAAATCTGTCGGTGGTAACATCATGTGGGTTCGACCCCCACTCGCGCTACAAAAAACGATCTCTAAAAAATGAGATCGTTTTTATTTTATTATGTTCTCGTTGATTACCCTCTGCAGAATTTTGATATAACTGGATTTATTGAAGCTCATTCATCTTCATGCCATCAGTAAGGGCGAAGCATCCGCCTCGAGAAATCCTGGAATAGCATAACGATAATTGGTGGATGCTTCGCCCCAACAACAGATTCCATCCAATTCTTTACCAATTTGCATTTTCGATGTCAATTTCGTTATAATATCTTCAGTCATTCAATCATCGACTCCGGAAAATTCGGGAGAAGTGCCTGATGATTGTCCAGTAATTCGAAATACGGGGAGGATTCTTTGTTATTGTGATGTTTTTCCCGATTGATTCGAATAGCAAGTCAATATTTAGAATCGCTGATGATTGTCGCACTTGATTCCCAATCTTTACAATATAATCAATATATCCAACGTATAAAAACACCTTTCAACAAACAGGAGCAATTCATGAAGTTAGAAGAAGAACGAAATCTGATTGTAGCGTATGGTAAAAAATTAATCGCTGCCCAATTAACAACCGGGTCCGGCGGAAACCTCAGCATTTTCAACCGCAAAGAGAATCTGATCGCCATCAAGCCATCCGGCATGGATTATCTGCTGATGCAGCCGGAAGATGTGGTGGTACTCACTCCGGATGGAAGCATTGTTGAAGGCAGCCGCCAGCCATCCAGCGAGACAAAGTTCCATCTGGCATTATTGAACCGCCGGTCAGATATCAACGCCGTGGTGCACACGCATCAGGTTTATGCCACAACCATCGCCTGCATGAACTGGGAGCTGCCGGCAGTGCATTATCTGGTCGGATTTTCCGGCAATAAGGTCCCGCTGGCGAAGTATGCCACCTATGGTTCGCAGGAGCTTTCGGATAACATTCTGGAAGCCATCGGGAATTACAACGCCTGTTTGATGGCAAATCACGGTATTGTCACTGTCGGAGCCAGCATCCTTTCGGCCTTTGCCGTCGCTGAAGAGATTGAACTGGTCGCAAGGCTCTATGTGCAATGCAAGAGCATGGGAGAACCGGTTATCCTCTCGAAAGAAGAAATGGTTGTAGTCGGAGAAAAATTTAAAACGTACGGACAACGCAGATAAATCAGGGATGTCCCCCCTGATGTGTGTTGATTCCTTAATTTGAAATACATATTTTTTTTCAAATAAAAGAGGGAAGCCTTGTTGATGACTGTTTTTCGGACGAAACACAATAGCCAAGCATCAACAACAAATAATCTCTAAATATTTCAATTACAGATGTGTATTTCCTGTTTTTTGGAAGATCGAGTCAAACAGACTCTGTCACAATTGCAACAATAGATAAAAGGAGAGTTTTATGAATAAGAGGTTTTTGTCAAAAATATTGGTTGTTTTCGCTGCGCTCTGTATGCTGACAGCAGGTGTTGTAATGAGTGTATCCGCTGCGGATGAACCATACGAAATCGCCGTGGTTGTAAAAATCACCGGTATTCCATGGTTCAATGTTGTGGAAACTGGTGTTGACCGTGCAGCCGAAGAATTGGGTATTAACGCCTATCAGACCGGTCCGGCACAGGCGGATCCGGCTGCGCAGGTAAAGATTGTTGAAGATCTGGTTGCCAAAGGCGTCGATGCGATTGCTGTCGTTCCGAATGATGCAAAAGCGCTCGAACCAGTCTTTAAGAAGGCCAAGGAAAAAGGAATTCTGGTTCTGACCCATGAATCACCGGATCAGGTTGGAATCGATTATGATTTTGAACTGATTGACAATGTCAAATTTGGACAGCAGGCTTTCGATCAACTGGTAGCTGCTATGGGTGATTCCGGTGAATATGCCATTTTCGTCGGTGGATTAACCGTTCCGCTCCACAACTTCTGGGCTGATACTGGAATTGAATATGCGAAAGAAAAATATCCGAATCTGAAACTGGTCACCGATCGCATTCCATGCGGTGAAGATCAGGAACTTGCCCGCCAAAAGACACTGGAACTGATTAAAGCATATCCGGATCTGAAAGGTATCGTTGGATTTGGCAGTCTCGGCCCCATCGGTGCAGCACAGGCGCTGAAAGAAAAAGGACTGTCGGATAAAATCGGTGTTGTAGGAACAGTAATTCCTTCTCAGGCTGCCCCCTATTTGAAAGATGGTTCACTGAATCAGGGTATTCTGTGGAATCCATCCGACGCCGGCTTCGGCATGGTCTGGCTGGCGAAATATATGCTGGACGGCAACAAAGTTGAAACCGGTACCGAGATACCCGGAATCGGCAAAATCACAGTCGAAGGTACATTGGTCAAGGCAGATGCGATCCTGTCCATCACTGCCGAGAATGCGGAATCTCTGGGCTTCTAATTCGTTTATGAGGAGCTTCATTCCTGGGTGGAATGGAGCTCCCTTTTTTCATCCGGTCATTTGCATTCCGTCTCTTTTTCGCAGTATCAGAAAGGAGACGGACCATCCAGGTTCTCTTCTGGAATTCGAAATATGGAATTCAGTTTCTAATGAAGAGAGAAATCAACCTCCCTTTATTTCGAAGACCCGGTTTGTCTTTCATCTCTGGAACCGGTTGGCTGCAGATGTACTGAGGGATCTCTTCCCCAAAATATCATCATGAGGTTTTTGAATGGCAGAACCCTTTCTTTCTTTAAAGCAGGTCAGTAAACACTATGCCGGTGTGACAGCACTGGACAAGATTAACTTCGAGATTAATCCCGGGGAGATTCATTGCCTGGCTGGTGAAAATGGATCCGGAAAATCCACGATGATCAAGATCATCTCCGGAACTGTTAAAGCAGATCCGGGATCCGTCATTGAAATTAACGGTATTCCGATTCATTCGATGAGTGCGATGGATGCAATCAACCGGGGAATCCAGGTCATTTATCAGGATCTATCTTCGTTTCCCAACCTGACTGTTGCCGAAAATATCGCACTGGATTATTTCGTCGCCAATCATCGAAAAATCGTTAACTGGAATGAACTCAACCAAATTGCAGAAAGGGCGCAATCCAGAATCGGCGTGCATCTGCCGCTGGATGCCAATGTCAATGAAATTTCCATCGCCGATCAGCAACTGGCAGCAATTTGCCGTGCAATGACACGCGATGTCAAGCTATTAATCATGGATGAGCCCACCTCTTCCCTGACGAAAAGAGAAGTAGATTCCCTGCTCTCTGTCGTTTTGGAAATGAAGGCAAAAGGGATATCCACCATTTTTGTCAGCCATAAATTAAATGAAGTCCTTCAAATTGCAGACAGAGTCAGCGTGCTTCGCGATGGGGCGATGATCGGCACTTATCCTGCCAAAGAACTGGACAACGACAGCCTGACATTTCTGATGACAGGAGTGAAGGTAGCCTATGAACCTTTTCAGGCAACCGGAAACCGTGATCATCCGATTCTTAAATTAAATCATCTCTCCAGAAAAGGTGAATATCAAGATATTTCACTGGATCTTTATCCAGGGGAAATTCTGGGATTGACCGGGCTGTTGGGCTCCGGACGCACCGAACTGGCTTTATCAATTTTCGGGAAAACACAACCGGATCAGGGGGAAATCCTCATGGACGGGAAGCCAGTGACTATTAAATCCATTCAGGATGCTCTGAAATACGGAATTGCCTACGTTCCGGAAGATCGGCTGATTCAAGGACTGGTGACAACGCAATCTGTCGGACAGAACATAATTTTAACGACACTGGATCAGATGACAACACGGCGCCACCTTCTGGATTCAGCAAAAATCCGCGACAGCATTGCACACTGGGTCAAAGACCTTTCCATCAAAGTGCCATCCGTCCAATCACCTGTTCAGACGCTGTCCGGCGGAAATCAGCAGCGGGTCGTGCTCGCCAAATGGATTGCTGCAAATCCAAAAATCCTGATTTTGGATGGTCCAACGATAGGTATCGATGTAGCTGCAAAGCGTTCCATTCATGAAATCATTCGCGGTCTTGCAAGAAAAGGAATTTCGGTCATCATGATTTCCGAAGAAATCCCCGAAGTGTATCATAACTGTAGCCGGATCCTTGTCATGCACAAAGGCTGCTTGATGAAGACATTTGTCACACAGGATACATCGATTGATGAAATTCAGAATTATGTCAACGGTACGGTCTAATGAATGGCCATTCAAAATATAGACCGGCCTTTCGAATCAATCGAGAAAGCATGATGTTCTTTTATTTTTGCGCGAAGCGCAAAAATAAAAGAACATCAGAGAATCCTCTCCATATTTCAAATTACTGTTTTATGGTCTCCCTATGAAAAAAATACTCATCCGTCACGAATCTTTTCTGGCATTTGCCATCATTCTTTTTTCGATCATTATCACGTTGATCAACCCAAGCTTCTTCACACTCGAAAATTTCTTTGATTTGCTGAAGAGTTTCAGCCTGACCGGCACATTTGCAATCGGGATGCTGTTTGTCCTGATATCCGGTGGAATTGATCTATCCTTCACAGCCATCGCGACAGTTTCGGGTTATACGATCGCTGTGTTGCTGTTGAACATGGGAGATCGGCTCAACATTTTTCTGATTTTTCTGATCGCCGGTGTCATCGGAGTGTCATTAGGAATCCTGAACGGTGCCATCATCGATCTGTTCAAAATTCCCAGTATGATTACTACGATAGCCACATCGAACATTTTTTACGGTCTTTTGACGGTCATCACAAAAGGCAAATGGCTTTATGGATTCCCAACCTGGTTCGGCGACTTTGCACAGATTCGGGTCATCACCGTTCGAACTGCTGAAGGATGGCCGTATGGCCTTTCCATCATCACACTGATATGGATTGTGCTGTTGCTGGCTGCCTGGTTCATTCTCAAATTCACCGTATTAGGGCGCAGTATCTATGCGATGGGGAGCAGTCCGGTGTCCGCGCAGCGCGCCGGTTTTAACCTGCGGCGTCTGCATCTTTTTGTTTATGGATTTATGGGACTCATGGCCGGATTCGGGAGCGTCATTCAAGCGTTATTGGTTCAAACCGTGGCACCAAATTCCCTGGTCGGGAAAGAAATGGATGTCATCGCAGCCGTTGTGCTGGGAGGTGCCAGCCTGACAGGCGGAACGGGCACTGTGCTCGGGGCACTGCTCGGTGTGACACTCCTTGGTATTTTAGGGAACGGAATGACATTGATGCATGTACCCTCTCTCTGGTACAAAGTAATCATTGGCGTCGTAATCCTGGTAAGTGTCAGCTTTACGGCATATCGGCGTAAACAATCGATACGAAAACGCGTCATTACCGAATAAAACGGATCCGGAGGCTTTTTTTATATGACCAGAAAATTTTCTCAAATCCATGTTTTGCTCATCGTGATGGTGGTAGTCATTCTCACGATGTGGATACTCACCGGATCTGATTTCTTGAATCCAGGTAATTTCCAGTCGATGGCTTATCAGATGCCCGAACTGGGAATTCTAACTTTAGCGATGATGATTCCCATGCTGACTGCCGGCATCAACCTTTCCATCATCGCCACTGCCAATCTGTCCGGTATTGTCATGGCATTGATTCTTACATCCGAGACCTCACTGCAAGCTTCCGGTTGGCAAAGTATTCTGATTGTGGCGGGAGCGATCCTTGTCGGGTTCATCATTGCTGCGCTGATCGGAGCCATTAATGGCTATTTCATTGCTTATCTGGAACTGCCGCCAATCCTTGCCTCACTGGGCATGATGGTCATGCTGAACGGTATTTCGATTGTCATCACTCAGGGATACGTCATATCCGGTTTTCCGGATGCAATGCTGGAAATCGGCAGTGCAGATATTCTCGGGATTCCAGTCCCATTCCTGCTGCTTCTGATCTGTGCCGGAATCGTTTCCCTGGTTCTGAACTGGACCCCGACCGGAACAAGGATCTACATGATCGGATCGAATCCGATCGCCTGCTTCTACTCCGGTGTAAATAATAAAAATGTACTGCTGCGAACTTACATGCTTTCCGGAATTCTCTCCGGAGTAGCAGCCGTTGTAATGACCTCCCGCTTTAATTCTGCAAAAGCAGATTATGGTGAGTCGTATCTGCTTTTGACCGTTTTGGCTTCTGTGCTGGGCGGTGTTAGTGCATCCGGAGGTTTTGGAAAAGTTTCAGGAGTGTTAATCTCTCTGATCATTCTGCAGATGGTATCCAGCGGTTTAAATTTAATGGGCATCAGTAATTTCCTGACGCTGGCTTTATGGGGTTTTATTCTGCTGCTCGTAATGATTATCAAATTCCTGATTGAAAAATACCAACAGAAGAGGCATTGATCATGAACTATCTTTTAGGTATCGACCTGGGAACAACCAGCCTGAAAGTAAGTCTGTATTCAGAAACAGGATTGCGATGCGGTTCCCGATCCTGGGAATATCCCATCCAAGTTCCCCAGCCTGGATTTGCGGAACAGGATCCACTCGATTGGTGGAATGCGTTTATAAACTGCTCTCAGCAATTGAAAATGGATTTTCCGGATGCATATGAGAAAATTGCAGGAATTGGGATCTGCGGTCAGATGCATTCACAGGTGTATCTGGATCAGCACGATCAGATTCTGCGCCCTGCCATCTCGTGGATGGATCAACGGACCGCTGCCATTGCTGATCGCTACAACCAGGATCCTTCCATCAAGGGACTGATTTTCGAACACACTTCAAATACCGCATCAACAACCTATTCAGCCATGCACATCCGCTGGGTTAAAGAAAATCAGCCGGAGATTTGGGAGAAGACAGAAAGCATCCTGATTGCCAAAGATTATCTTAAATTTCGCCTGACCGGACAGAAGGCTACCGATTATTCCGAAGCCAGCGGTACATTGTTGTTCGACAATCAGAGAGAGAAATGGTCTCAGGAAATGTTTGATCTTTTTGAGATTCCAGCGAAACTGATCCCTGAAGTCTCAGCATCGGACGTCATCATCGGCACAGTTTCTGCTGAAGCAGCAAAAATTACCGGATTGCGTGCCGGAATTCCTGTTGCAAATGGCAGTACGGATAACTCTGCATCGGCTTTCGGGGCAGGTATGCTTTCATCCAGCCAGGTAACGCTAATTATCGGCACCGCCGGCGTGATTACTGTTTGCTCGGATAAACCGTTAATTGACCATCTGGATCGCACACTCTGTTGGCATTATTGTCTGCCGAAACATTGGGTGACACTGGGAATTATGCAGACAGCGGGAGAATCGCTGCAATGGTTTAAAAACAGTTTTGATCCACCGGATGCAGCGGGATCAGAATCGGGTGATATTTTCAACCGTTACAATGAATCGATTCAGAATGTGCCGGACGGAAGTGAAGGTCTGGTCTTCCTGCCTTATTTAAACGGCGAGCGGACTCCGTATTGGGATTCTAATGCACGCGGCGTGTTTTTTGGCATCAACCTCAAAACTGAAAAATCACATTTCATCAAAGCCATCATGGAAGGTGTTTCCTTTGGTTTACGCAATAACATTGAAACTGTGGAATCACTGGGAATTAAGATTCAGGATGTGCGAGCCGTCGGTGGCGGTTTAAAGAGCCAGGTATGGCTGGACATTCTCGGAAAAATCATCCGCAAACCCATCACGACGATTTCCGGTCATGACACTGCCAATCTTGGAAACATCATTTTATGCGGAAAAGCAATCGGTTTATATACTTCCTATGCGGATACCATCCGGCAATTGGTGAAAACAGATCAGACAGTCTCCTATCCTGATGGATCGGAGATCTATGAAAAACAGTATCCATTATTTCTGGAGCTCTATCAGGATCTGAAACCAACTTTTAAAAAAGCTGCAGGTTGATTGATCGTAGGGGTGAAGCATCCGACACTGGCAATCCAGGGTTAGGATATAGGTGATTGTCGGATGCTTCGCCCTTACACTTTGCGCTTACACCGAACATCATAGCGATAGCTGTCGAATGCTTCCCCTTACGAATAGATGCCATATTCGTGCAGCGTGTCCCACATCGCTACAATATTTTCCGGAGGAACATTTGCCTGAATATTATGTACTGCGGCAAAGACAAAACCTCCTCCCGGAGCCAAATCGTCGATTCGGCGACGGACATCATCCTTTACATCCTGCACCGAACCGGTGCCAAGCACCCGCTGCGTATCAACCGCGCCGCCCCAGAATGTGAGATGGTCTCCAAATTCCTTTTTTAATTCAGCCGAATCCATCCCTACTGCACTGACTTGTACCGGATTCAGTATATCCACCCCGGCATCCATCAGATCACCGATTACTTTCCGGACCGCACCACACGAATGGAAGAAAATTTTGGCATTCGTGCGAGATTTTATGAAATCAAATAGCTTCTTATGGCGTGGTTTAACAATTTTCCGATAGGTATTCGGTGATATGAGCATATTGTTCTGTCCCGCCATATCGTCAGCTTCCACAACCGCATCAGCAAATTCTCCTGCCTCTGCCAGTGCTTTTTCCCAATAAGCCATTTTGAGCTCAACAATTTTATCGAGAAAGTATTCCATAAATTCAGTATTGCTGCTGAAATCACGAAAATAATCTTCAAAACCTCGCATCCAGGCAGCCATTTCCATGATACCGGCACACAATCCTCCGATGATCACTCCTTTTTTTTCTACTTCGGCTGCATAACGTGCACGTTCCCGAAGCCCTTGAAAACGAGCAGGGTCTACCGGATCCGGCCAGGGATAATGATCGACATCCGATTTGGTTGCCTCCCCTTTCAGGGGATGATCAAACATATCATAGTACAATCCCCCCGTTTTTGGCATCTTCCATCCAATACCCCATTCATCATAAAAGTAAGTATAACGATCCATATCCTCTTTTATTTCGATATGAAATGTACCGGAGGAACGTGGTGCCACGTCAAGAACATCCACTTTAAAATGGTTGCAGACATCCTCATCGACTGTAACAATTTGCTGCACCAGATCACTGATCCGCACAGGCACATCCGGAAGACCTAAATATCTTCGCAATCGTACATATGCTGATTGGTTGATGCTGGTCAAAACGGTAGCGCCCAGGTCAGAAGGGATAAAATCCGGCTCCTGATGGTTCAAAGCCATTTGCAGTCGTTCACGTGAGTTCATTTTTCACCTCCCGGTATTCAAATTTCTCGTCAGAAATATGATTCACCAGCTATTTGAAATTTGGAAATGCTTTTCGTAAAGAAAAAGGAAATTTGTAATTCATATGGTTTTGCGATTCGCGCAAAACCATATGAATTACAAAGGAGTCTTTTCATATTTCGAATCGCTGATACTTCACATCTTCCTTAATTCTGAGACGCGTCGCGTTAAATTCTCGATAGCTATTCGCATATTCTCAAAACCAATCTCCGCGCTGCCAGAACGTGGGTCATCATCATGGTGAACCGTTCGATCCGGCGCAGGTTTACCAGCGAAGGTGTGATAATCAACAATCGCCCAATCGGTATTATATATCGGTTTGGGTAAAGGAGGCAAAGAGTCAATTTCAACGGTTTCCGGATATAAAGCTTCCATAATAGATGTTTCAATACAAGAAGCATGACCGACGTGCATCAGACCATCATCTCCAAGGACGAAAGGCAATTCAACCAGCGTCTTCAGACGTCCCGTTCCATTATATTCAGCTGCCAGTCGTTGCAATGTATCCAGTTGATTTGTAGCACCATGTCCACTCACCAGGACTGCAATCCTAAAATTCATTTGGATAAATATTTCCAATTGAGATCGAATTAAATAAGCAAACACATCTTCCGGTACATATCCACTTTTCAGTGAATTTGCAGGAAAATCCATTCCCACAATATATTCTGACTCAGATAGACCTAAATCATTGAGTACCTGGGAACTGCGTTCTCGTTCTGTTCCCCACCAGGCTGTCGGCCAAACCAGTCCACCTGTTAAATCTGCTGCTTTTTCCGCAATATAGGATGCATGAAGAGGATCAGTTCCAACTGGCAAATGTGGGCCATGCCATTCAATTGGTCCTATTGGTAAATAAATAATTGGATTAATTTTTTGTTCTGCTACTATTTCTTTTGGGCGGAGAAATGCGATTTGTCGAGTTTTCATTTGTTTGTTATCCTATTGCATATTTTGCTAATAAGCGGCTTGTGTGATCAGTCACTGAGTAGTTATGTAGCTCTACTCGAGACAGGTTATCGGGTAGGCATAACGTTTGATCGAAATCAATACACTGTATTGGTGTTACGCCTTCAATAATCAATTCTTTTAGAATTTCATCTTCGGAATTCAACAGATGAAGATGCAGCTCGCCTGGATCAAAGACACCAAATTTTCCGGTCAAATGAATTGTATGATGATCCAGGAAATCAACTTTCAACAATTCAGAGGCAAGTCCACCTTCACTGGCCTCTTTTACCATACCATCCAAACAGCAGGTACCCCATTCCATCTGAAATGAATGGCTTTCATGAGGTTGAAATGTAAAAAGCGGACTAAGAACTTCCGCTTCCATCAGAAAAATATTACTGCCTTCATAATTCAAACCAGAAGCTTCACCTCTACCTACTGTCCAACATTCGAGACTTGAACCATGATCCGGGTATTCCTGTCCTTCAAAAAATTGGAATTTTTCTACCAGAGCAACTTTTCTTTTTCGATTAGCAAAACCAATCCAACCGCAATCCGTATCGATCCCAACTTTTCCGATATGCCATAAATACTCTGCTATAAACAGACCACTATCAGGATCAACCTGCCATTGAGGATTGTTTTCTTCCCCAAACATAACATGGAAACCACGTTCAAAACAGCTTTTCGGATTGATACAGGTAGTTATCACACACCCTTTTTCCATTTCCAGGCTTCCATCTTCTTTTATTTGTTCCGCGCTTAACTGATGAACGTCCCATATACTCCAACGTACATTTCTTTGAGAAGTATTTCGAAATGTCAGCGTCAATTGAACTCTGGTTGAATTCGGTACAATCCGAAAATTGCGAATAATCTGGATACCTGTTCGATCCGTATCCGGTAATGAAGTCATCTCGATTTCTGCTGATCCATCTTCGTGTTCCATCAGAGCCGTAACTGAATAAGGGCCGGAATCCAATATTGCATCCGGTGGACCATGCCACTCCTCATCGGTAGACCAACCTTGCGGGGAAGGCCACGTCTTATCCCCCCCATAGTTTTTCCAGTAAATCAAAGACCCATCCAAACCCATGTGTTCTTTTGGTGTAAACATTTTTCCAGCCAGATTGCGATCGATATACGAAAAATTATAATCTCCCAGGTTATAAGCCATCAAACGGCCACCAATTGCGGGGACCACAGTAATTGAGATCAAGTGATTTCGCAGTGTTATTCCATCCCAACCATGGAAATTTACTTTTTCGATGATGCAGCGTTCAATCATCATGCACATCCTATGATCATTTGTTCCTGTAAACCTGTCGCATGAGCCATGATGTTGTCTTCCGTACAGTCCTCATGTGGCAAGGTTCCTGTCACCTTGCCTTCATGCATCACAACAACCCGATCTGACATGGCAATAATTTCAGGCAATTCAGAAGAAATCAGCAGAATGCTAACGCCTCTTTCCGATAAATTCCGGATTAATTGATAAATCTCACTTTTCGCCCCGACATCCACACCGTGTGTAGGCTCATCTAAAATAAGTAATTTGGGATTCGTTTCAAGCCATCGTGCCAAGATGACCTTTTGTTGATTTCCACCGGAAAGACTTTTCGCAGGATTATCGATTGAAGCAAGTTTAATATCCAAATCTTTTACAAATCCCTTTGCTTTTTCAATAATAAGTGGGAAATTGATAAAACCTCTACGGGTCATTTTCGGAAGATTTGCAAGGGACATGTTTTCAATGATTGGCAGATCGAAAAACAAAGAAAGCACTTTTCGGTCTTCTTGCAGCATTGAGATGCCTGCACGAATGGCTTCAGCGGGAGAGTGGAAATTTACTTCACGCCCTTCAAAAAATATTTCACCAGCAATTTTTTTAAAATCTCCAAAGATAGTTCGAGCGACTTCACTACGACCAGCTCCAACCAATCCAGCCATCCCCACTATCTCGCCTTTATGTAAACAAAAACTGACATCTTTAAAACGTTCACCACACAATCCGCGAACTTCAAGAATAACCTCCCCCGGTTTCTTTTGAGGGGGGACATATTCGACTAACAGTTCACGACCAACCATCATCTGAATTATTTTTGCTACGGTTGCCTCAGATTTGTTAATTGTGCCGACATAATGAGCATCACGCATCACAGTGATACGATCTGCAATAAAAAGCACTTCTTCAATTTTATGAGACACATAAATAACTGCAACATTTCGATTCTTGAGTTTTTGAATTACCTGAAACAATCGATCCGTTTCACTTTCAGATAATGATGAATTTGGTTCATCCATAACGATCAAGCTTGCATTTTTTGAAAGCGCTTTAGCAATTTCAATTAATTGTCGTTGAGAAATACTTAAGTTGGAGACAAGTGTATGTGGATCAATCGCGAGTCCGACCATATCCAATAATCGGACAGTTTCCTCTTCTGCTTCTTTCCAGTGAATTCGTCCTTTTGTATTCGGCATACGCCCCATAAAAATATTTTCAATGACATTCAAGGCAGGGATCATCGATAATTCCTGATGAATAATCGCTATTCCAGCTGAAATTGCTTCCATCGGCTTTTGGAAATCAACCTCTTCGCCCTTGAAAAGGATTTTTCCACTGTCACGGTTGACAATTCCTCCAAGGATTTTCATTAAAGTTGATTTTCCTGCCCCATTTTCTCCAACCAGAGCATGAACCTCTCCATAGTTAACTTCCAGATTGACATGGTCCAATGCTTGGACTCCACCATAGCTTTTGGATATGCCTTCGATTTTTAGAATTAGTCCGGTGTCTGTCATAGCAATTACTCATTTCTTAAGGTCATTATTCTTAAAGCAAATCCCAAATCAGCATAAAAGCATAAGTTTGATTTGGAAAAGCAGTCATGTGAAGGAATATCCAATATTCACCTGACCGCTTACAGAAATCAAACTTAATGGATGAGCCGGATAGAAATATCCGGCTCAAAACGACTTTATTTACTCCGGTTTTGTCCAAAACTGATCGATATTGTCCTTTGTAACCAGATCAGAACGCGTTAACAACCGGGCGCATTCAGGAACTTGACCACCCACTAAATAGTTGAACAAACGAATTGCCGGATCGTGACCTTGAGCAAAAGGATCCTGTCCGACAGTACCATAGATAATTCCTTTTTGAACATATTCCATGGTCTCGTCAACAAAATCATAGGAAATCAGTTTAATAGAATCCGCTTTACCGGCATCTTCCACAGCCTTTGCAGCCCCGAATGGGCCACCTGCGGTTACATAAATACCCGCCAGATCCGGATTGGCAGACATGAAGTCATTTGCCTGAGTAAAAGCGATATCCGCTTTATCTGTATTTTCAACAGTTGCCACAATTTCAATTTCAGGATAATTTGCTGCGAGATAATCAACAAGACCCTTACGGCGCAATTCATGTGCTTCCACGGCGAAAAAGCCGGTTATGATCGCAATTTTTCCTTTGCCACCGATCGCTTCAGCCATTGCTTTTCCTGCTGCTTCACCCTGTTTGGTGAGATCAGCGCCAACAAAGATCATACGGCCATTTTCAGTTAATGTCTCAGCATTGAATGTTGCAACTGGAATTCCAGCCGCTACGGCTTTATCGATGAAAGGAGCTACTCCTGCATCACCGGCAACTGTTGCAATTGCATCATATTCCTGAGCAATTGCAGCTTCAATGGCGGCTCCAAAAACCTCTGCGGTATGCTGATCACCAGGAACAATCCAATCGACAGTAACGCCATACGGTTTTAATTCTTCTGCTGCTTTCAGAGTTCCTTCTTTTACTGGAATCCAGAATGGATTATTCTCCAAACCCAAAACAGCAATTTTCATCGGTTTTTCAGGTTTAATATCGACCGGTTTTACTGTACCTTCATCTGCAGGTTGACAAACGCTGTCAAATGCCGGAAGTGCTTCATCAGCAGCAAACACAGCAGTTACACCAGCGATGAGCATAATGCTCAACACAGCAAACAACAAAATTCCAATACTGCTTTTCTTCATGATTCTTTCTCCTTACTATGCATTGATTCTTTACTTTTTTTATACCTGACGTTACAACGACAGGTTACAAAACACAATTATTCAGGAATATATGCCAACACATATTCTTCTTATCAATCAACGAACACTGTTTCTATTTGTTACGCTTCCGAAGCTGATCTAAAGCAACAGCCATTACAATTACGACACCTATCACAATCGTTTGAGCAGATTGAGGCAATTTTAGAAGAACAAAAGCATTACGAATAACTGCCATAATCGCCGCACCAATCACAGCTCCGATAATTGTGCCTTCTCCGCCGGATAAACTTGTTCCTCCCAAAACAACTGCTGCAATAACGTCCATTTCAGATCCTGTGCCTGTATTGGTCATTGCTGTCGATAATAAGCCTGCATTCATAATTCCACCAAACGCAACAAATGCTCCGGTTAACGTGTAAACAAAAAGCTTTACTTTACGATCATTGACTCCAGACAAGTGTGCCGCCGATTCATTACTACCCACCGCATAAATCTGGCGTCCTAACACGGTATGGTTTAAGAAATACGTAAATAGGATCACAAAAAATATCATTTCGATCAAAGGAAAGGGGACCGGCCCAATATATCCACCACCCAGGAACCCGACACCAGGGTCTTTCAAAGGTATATTACTGGCTACAGTCCCCTGAATGCCGCTTGCGAGTAAATAGGTCAAACCACGCGCGACACTCATCATGCCCAATGTAGTAATAAATGGATTTACTCTCAGCCGTGTAACGACCAAGCCATTAATCGCTCCCAATACAACTCCCAAACCGATTCCAATCGCAAAAGCCAGCCATGGATAAAAACCGTGTACCGTGATAAGCCGTGCTGTTAACATTCCTGAAGCCGCCATCACAGAACCAATTGAAAGATCAATCCCACCAGTTATGATGATCATTGTCACTCCAATCGCCATAATTGCAGTTGTAGACATTCCTCTCAGCACATTAAACAGGTTCTGGGGTTTCAAAAAATATTCACTCAGGAAGCTCATTGCAATACACAATACAATTAGAAACAGGAATACACCGATCTCGCGCGTTTTTAATATTGAAGCAAAAAACGATTTTTTCGGCTTATCTTTGAAAGATTGAGCCTTGGCGGTTTGATTGGCCATAATCCCTCCTGTGGGGTTGATTGAAATTAAACTTTGCACTGCATCACAAACAATAATCTCTTGAAAAAAATCGAAAAAATGCGACCATTTATGCGAATTTTATATATTCATAATAAGCCCAGCAAAAATTAAATTTGATTCAATGCGTTTATTGGGATAGTGCACGTGCACGATTCTTAACCATTATATTCCGATATGATCTTTTTTCATGTTATGAATATCCTGATTTATCTGTGACTTCTGTAAAAAGATATTACGAAATTTGAACTTTTTTTACCATTACCAATAACATCAGTTAGAAAATAGTACCAATTGCAATTTCTCAGATATGTTGCTTTTTGATTTATAAGATAAATTTCTCAACTTTTTATAAAAATTCCATAGATGAGAAATACTCGAATGGCCAGAAATCTAAAATTAAAAAAATACAAAACAAAGAGCGAATATTTGATTGATGTTTGCATGAATCGGATCAATTTAACCTACTTTAAGCAGAATTTTTTTCCGTGTCGAATCTATTTTCACTAAGGCTTCTGACGCCAAAAAAGCCCGGCATTTTTTGCGCCGGGCTTTTTCGAGGAGAAAGATGAATGAAATTTGTTAGGCTTTTAAGGCTGTTTCGACATATGGGTCGATATCTTCCGGTTTGAAGGTTGGGGCAAATCTGGCAATGATACTGCCATTTCGACTAATCAAAAATTTGGTGAAATTCCACTTGATGCCATTACCGGTAAAAGTCTGTGCCAGGTCCATCAGGACTTTTTTGAATCCGGCTGCTTCCTGGTTTTCTGTTTCATCGGGAGCATTTTCTTTCAACCAGGTATAGAGAGGGTGCTCTTTTTCCCCGTTCACCTCAATTTTTGAAAAAGTATTAAAGGTTGTCCCATATTTCATCTGACAGAAACTTTGGATTTCCTCATCGCTCCCTGGTGCCTGATGAAGGAATTGATTACATGGAAAATCCAATATTTCAAATCCCTGATCTTTATATTTTTTATATAAAGCCTCCAGGGCTTCGTATTGCGGAGTGAATCCGCAGCCAGTAGCTGTATTGACAATTAACAAGACTTTCCCTGAATATTCTGACAGGGAGACTGTATTTTTCTGAACATCCAAAACTGAAAAATCATAAATACCCATCTTAATTTCCTTTCTCAGATACAACGATTCGTAATACGGGGAGAATGATTTGTTGTAGTGTAGTTTTTGCGCAAAGCGCAAAAACTACACTTCAACAGGTTCTCTCTTTTTTCCAAACGTATTAATTTGATTCGAACGGTTCTGCAAAGACCACCCTCCGATGCGTATACCCGCCATCGCTGGATTCATCTTCACAGGTCACGAGGATCAGGCAATTGGTTTTTGCCAGTGCATCCATCTTCTCAATTTCATCCGGAGCAATTTTTTGATTGGCATAGATCTTAAAAGTCTGCATATCACCGGCAGCATTGCGAATGAAAATTCGATCATTTTGTTTCAAATCCATCAAAAACAGAAACGGGCCGGTTTCGCCGGTATTCAAATGGTTGTGAGCTGCAATGATCGAAATACCCTTCCCGGGCAAATCAGAACCCTGCAGTAAACCGGCATCCTTGCCCAGCCAATCAACTGCAAATTGTGCGTTGCGTGCTGGCACAGAGACAATCTGCGAACGGCTGTCAATGGCCGGAATTTCAATACTGAAGCCAAGGTTTTGATAAGGAATGTCAGATGACGATACTGGCAGTGTAACCAGGCGTCCCGCCGGGAATCCAGTTGAAGGCAGACGATCCATATCCCAACGCCAGGCTTTTTGATCGGTTAACAAAGGTTCTGCGGTATTCCCTGAAAGGTCGGCATTTTCTGATTCATCAATGCGTTGTGGATCGATACTTTTCTGACTTGAATTCACCATAACCGGTTCATCCGGAATCATCGCCGCAATGGTCGGGATTTCTGAATCTTTTGCGTTCTCCCTGTCAGAAAGCACACCAGGAATTGTCGGAGCAGCGCTTTCCAGCGCTGCAGCGGAAATGACTGCAGAATAATCGGACTTCACATCGGGATTAACCGCATCCATGGAGCGAACTTTGAAATAAATTTTTTCTCCTTCTTTCAATCCGTCCAGTGGAAAACGCGTCCCGGTGATCGGTTCTGAATCCTGAAATCCCCAGAAGCGATAGCGAGAATATGCAATCTGGTAATTGCCTGCTGCCGGAACTGCATCCCATGTCAAAGTAATCATCCCGCTATCGGTAATTGCAGCAATCTGTGATGGGGCCGGCAGCATCGGTTTTCCGGAAACCTTTTTTGAAATCGCTTCACCACCGATGATAGTCTCTTGGCCATTCTGGATGACTTCCTGATACGGCTTCAGATAGAAATCATAACGCATACCATTTTTCAACGAAGTTCCATCGGATAATTCGGAAACTTCTGCAGTTGTGGTGTTTTCTCCAACTGCAAGCGCGCAGATTCCAAAAATTTCGGATGAATCGGAGCAAAAGATCTGATAACCATCAGCACCCTCCACCGGTTTCCACTGCAACGCAACCTTCTGATTTCCGGGAACAGCCTGGACTGAAGACGGAGCCTTGAGAGATATTGGTACGGCAGCATCAGCCCTTAACTCGGTTCCTGTTTCTTCAGAAAGAACTTTATGAAAATTCAGGCTTTTTCTGGAAACGCCTGATTTTTGATAAGAAACCGCACTGATGTTCTGCAAAAAAGCAGCAGCATCCAATCCGGAAGCTCCCTGAAAATTTCCTTTAACCAGCGCAATTGCACCGGTAACTGCAGGCGCTGCCATCGAAGTACCGGATTTTTCACAATAATCGCTCAGACAGGCGGAGTGAATATTGGTTCCGGGTGCCAGAAGATCCACCAAATCGTTATAACTGGAGAAATCCGCAATTTTTGGTTTTCCAGCATGGTAATCCAGAGCTCCTACGGTAAAAGAACCGGAATAACAGGCAGGAGCGCTGATCCAGCCATCATACCCTTTTGCAGTTCCCGAATTTCCGGCAGCCGTTACGACCACAATCCCCAGTTCATTCAGTTTTCGGAAAAGCGTAGAAATACCCAATCGATCGGAGTCATCACATACTGCGTAAAATTCACCACTTCCGAGACTCAGATTGACAGCCGCGATCGGCACTCCCTCCTGCGCCAGGCCATAGATATAGTCCAGACCTTTCAAATAATCGCTGTCAAATGCAGCGGTAGTCGCCCAGCGTGTCCCGCTTTGATCTTTATAAAGATATTGAGAAAAGACTTGCACGGCAATAATATTCGCTTCCGGAGCCATTCCGCCTTTTCCGGCGGCAATTCCGGCCACATGCGATCCGTGGGTCACGGTTTGTGGATAATCGCTATATGGATAAGCGGAATCCGCAGTCAGTTTCTGATCTTTACACAGCGGGAGATAATAGGCTGAATCGGTTCCGGCCTCACCGAATTTGGTTGAAAAACACTTTTCATAAATCACCCGGTCACCAAATTCCGCGTGACTGGCATCCAACCCGGTATCCAATATCGCGATGGTTGAGCCTTTACCGGTATAACCGGCCTGATGCAATCGGGAAACTTCGGTTATTTCTTCGGTACCTCCCCCCAAGGTGACAGTACTGATTTCATTTGCCGGCAGTATATCGCTGATTTCGTTTACACTGTCCGTATTGACACTGATTACTGTATCCTCACCTTCCTTCAGCACATTCGCCAGTATATCTCCGCTGGTTTGTATGGAAACAAGATTCAGGAAACGGTAAAAAAAGATTTCTTCCACTTCAGACTGGCCAAGCAAACGCTCCAGTTTTTCGCGCTCGTCTTCCTGATATTTAATAAAAACCTTGAATGTCTTTGCAGCAGTTGAAGCTGATTTTTCGGCTCGGATCTGGGTCACAAAAGAAAGAAATGCCGGATCTTCAATTTTTGAAAGATCTTCCATGGTTAATGAGGAAAAGATGGAGGTATCCATCATAGCTGAAGACTGCGCTGGTTCATTGGCAACCACTGCATCAAATTCCTGATCGCTGATCTGAACACGATTTTTCATCTCAAACGCTGTATCGGGTACCGGTGTGTCCATTGTTTTTTCTGGATTATTCAGTGAGCGTCCTAACACACTGAGAGAAATAAGAACAATCAAAACCAGTACGAACAAATACGTTGCTTTTTGTGGAATTCGTTGTTTCATCAGGATTTTCACTTTCAAAAAATATATCGGGAGTAAACCCAGCCATTTTTTGCTGATTTTTTAGTTAAATTCATACTATTAATTAAGCAATTTTCGTGCCAATCTAAAAAAGGAATTCCTGCAGATACATTCCTGTTTATTTCAATCGAAATGGTTTTCAGCATTTTCCCGCGCCCTTTGAGCTTGCAATTAGAATTTTTGGCTGAATTTCCGCGTAAAACAAGAACGAAACCGGTTGATTCTATGATCCACTGCCATTTTTGGTAGTTGATGTATTGACGTCGATCTGCTATAGTATTATAGAACTTTTATTCTATTTTGAGAGGAGTGATCCGATACGTCAATGGCACGCACAAAAAACAATTATGACATCGAAACACTGATTGCGATGCTGGGAAAACAACTGGACGCTGTTGACCGTTTGACGGATGAAGAACGCCCGCTCAACGAACAGCTGAAACTTTTGGACACACTGGGGAAGACATGTTCGCGGATTGCGAATCTGATCGAACAGCAGCGAAAATTGGAAGGAGATAACAACAATCAATTAAGCAGCGTTCTGAATCAGGTACTGCGGGAAATTCGAAAAGAACAATCCATTTAATCAGCAGCCAGCAATTCGAAATATGAAAAGAATTAATTGTTGTTCTTATGGTTTTGCGCGAAGCGCAAAACCATAAGAACAACAAAGTTCCTTGATCGATTCAATAAGCATTGTCAAATTTCGAATTACTGATCGGCAGCTACGCAGTGTTGATTGAATGAAATTATTTTTTCAATAGAAAAATGGTCTGACAGACAGGAGCAATCTACCAGAAAAAGGAGAGCCATTATGGAAAATGAACTGCTATACGAACAATTGACACACACGCTCGATCTGATTCAAAATGAGATCAATGCATTACGGACTGAGATAGGCCACCATCGTGAAATGATCGGCCACCACATCGAAGTGCTGGAAAAACAATCGCTGGATCATGAAACAAGACTGCGGGATGCGACCAATGGAGTAACTCAATTTCGATTATGGAGCACATTATCCAGCGGCGGATCTGCATTATTGTCGATCACAGCGCTGATTCGAACTTTTTTTGCATGAAAATCGGAAGCCAGTCAGATCTGGTTTCATCGCTAAAAGAAGCGTTTTCAAACGTCACGGTTTTTACGGATACCTTCTCCGGGATTCGGCTGAGAAAATACCAGTGCAAAGCCGCAGAAGCCATTGTCTCTTCCGTGATCCATCAGGAAGGCAGATCGTTTGTGGTGATGTTCCCGCGCCAGAGCGGCAAGAATGAGCTGCAGGCACAGATAGAAACCTATCTGCTGATGTTGTTTTCCCAGAGTGGAGGAGAAATTGTAAAAATCAGCCCGACCTGGAAGCCTCAAAGCCTGAATGCCATGCGCAGACTCGAAAGCACGCTGCGGCGGAACATCATCACAAAGGATTTATGGCAAAAAGAGTCCGGTTATATCTATCGTATCGGAGAAGCCCGCATGCTGTTTCTGAGCGGCGCACCGGAATCAAACATTGTCGGAGCCACTGCCAGTCTGCTTTTGGAAGTGGACGAAGCGCAGGATGTGCTCATCTCAAAGTATGAGCGTGATATCGCACCAATGGCAGCTTCCCGCAACAGCACCCGCGTTTTTTGGGGAACCGCCTGGACAGCGGATACACTGCTCGCCCGTGAGCTTGTGGCCGCCCGAAAATACGAGCAGGAATCTTTTCAATCGGGCAACTTGGCGCAGCAATGCACCTTTTGCATCGATGCAGATATTGTCTCGGCAGAGGTGCCTGCCTACGGTCTCTTTGTGCAAGAGCAAGTCAGAAAACTGGGGAGACAGCATCCGATGATCCGAACGCAATACTTTTGTGAGGAATTCAAAGGCGAAAAACAGTTGTTTCACGAAGAGCGGATTCAATCGATGCTGGGTCATCATCCTCCGCAGTCTGTCCCGCAGCCTGCAGATTGGATTGTCATACTGATTGATGTGGCCGGAGCGGATGAATCCTCCACAAAACACACCGAAAGTCCGGAGCCTGTCGCTCGGCGTGATTCCACTGCGATTACCATTTGCAACATATCCTATGCAAACGAGTCATCAGAATTCTCACAGGAGAATTCCATACTGCCGATTTGGTCAGTCCTGCAGCGCATCCTTTGGACCAACGTTCCCCTCAGTGAACAATATGAGCGATTGAAAGAGATGATCAGCAGCTGGGATCCCAGACGAATCATGATCGATGCCACAGGAATCGGTGCCGGTCTTTCCAGTTTTTTGATCCGCATAACAGGAGCTTCGCGCGTCATTCCATTCACATTTTCCGCAGCCTCAAAAAGTAAACTGGGATGGGATTTTTTAGCGATCATCGACTCCGGCCGCTGGAAAGAATACAAAGCATCCTCTGAGAAAATCGGGACTGATCAATCAGCGCTGCAAACACTTTTTTTTCATCAATTACGATCCTGTCAATCGGAGATCCTTCCGGGACCAGCCAGATTGATGCGCTGGGGTGCAGCAGAAGGCGCCAGGGATCCAATCAGCGGAGAAGCTGTACACGATGATCTGGTTTTCAGTGCAGCATTAGCCGCCTGCCTGGATCATGACTTGATCAGTGAACCATTCGAGACGTTCATCATTCCCGGTTCTGATCCATTGAAAGATTTGGATAAAGGTTTTTAGACAACAATTCGAAATAGAAGAGGGATTGTTTGATGTTGTGTTGTTTTTCTCAAAAGGCTTTTTCAAATTTCGAATTAACGGTTTTTAGGAGGAGAAAAAAATGGAATTTCAAAAACCATATTCGGGTATCGGTCATATCACACAGAAATTTGGCGAGAAAATCACCAATCCCGGGGGACATACTGGAATTGACTATGCGCTATGTTCCGGTACACCTGTCCAGGCATCAGAAACGGGCGATGTGGCATTGGCCGATTA
The DNA here is from genome assembly GCA_026645735.1 of Flexilinea sp. Taxonomy (GTDB): domain Bacteria; phylum Chloroflexota; class Anaerolineae; order Anaerolineales; family Anaerolineaceae; genus Flexilinea. Next base: position 2,744 of record JAPKMT010000027.1, on the reverse strand, counting down.
CAGCACAACACCCTATGGAAATTATGTCCTTCTTAATCATAGAGAAGGTTTCCAAACCCTGTACGCCCATCTTTCCGGGATTATTGTTTCCACAGGTGATCCTGTCCTGCAGAATCAGATGATTGGTTACAGTGGCAACAGCGGTAATTCGACCGGGCCGCATCTACATTTTGAGATGCGTTGTGAAAATAAACCGATTGATCCTCAGCCTTATCTGGATCGAACCCATGGAATCGGACAGCCTGCCACATCCGATGGCAATGGCAAAAAGTCAGGAATGGCTCAATGGCAGGTACTCTGCGATGTACTGAATGTTCGCAGCGGTCCCGGCATTCATTTTCCCGTCTGCGACCAATTAATGCGAGGCACAACCCTTGCCGAAGAGGAACGATCGGAATCCTGCTGGATTCAAATCAGCAGCGGGCACTGGGCTGCTATGAAATATGATAACGAAATTTTTATGCGGCCTTTCGATGAGGATCCTGCTAAGGATGCCTAACGAAAACCGGATGGAAACATAGCCCGACCGGTTTAATTCTCATGTGTACCTGTAATTTTTTTTACACAAATCCAGTTTTTTCACAGTCATTCAAAATATGAACCAACCTTTCGAATCAATCGAGAAAACTTGTTGTTGTGTTATTTTTGCGCAGAGCGCAAAAATAACACAACAACAAATAATTCTTCCCATATTTCGAACCGCTTAAGAATGAGAGCAATTGCAGTGCTTCTGTTTTTAAATTATGCATAAGAATAGAAGCGTTGCACGATTCCTACGCGGTTTTCGAATGACTGAGCATTTTCCAAATCATTTTCACGACTTCAATGGATTGGATAATGATCAAAATGATCAGGACCATATGCGGCAATCGACTGAACAAGGTGATAATTGTCTCTGAAGATTCACCAAAAATTGACTGAAAGTGCTGTACATTCAAATCGATCAGGGAAGGTCCGACTAACATCACACAAGCCAGCGCGACAAAACCACTTTCAATGATGATATACAGTATTCGTGTTACAGTCCGCCATATTCCTTCCCGGATTAATACCAGATCAATCGCCAGTTGCAAGAAGAACAGGACATTAATCCAGGGCAAATACTGGAAAAAAGCCTCCGAAAAACCGGGTATACTGATCCAGGTATCTCCGCTGATCCATTCGAACTTCGGAAAACCAGGGAAAAAATTAAACAATGCCAGCCCCAACATTGTAAAAAGAACTTCAAAAATCAGTTCAACTCGGCTGACCTTGTCCGGGTCGGGTTCGGAATTCAATTCAGAAGGATTCCATTTCTCTTCTTCCATCTCAAAACGTGAAGCCGGAGCGGCACGCTCCAGAATGGCAAAAACCAGGACAATATTCCCAAAAGCCGAAAGAATTGCCGTAAGGAAACTCAGAGCGTGCTGTCCCAGTATTTTCAGGAAAGCTGTCCAGGAAAGCGGATCTTTGAATAATGCGAATCCCAGACGAACCAGCGCAAGTGTCAGAAGAACGGAAAGGACGATCCGCAACACCAGAATGAAAAAAGGATACATCCGCGGACCAATCAAATATCGGGCTGGCAGATAGGATGCAGCTACTTTGGAAGGTGCTCCGTATTCTTTCAATACTTCCTGAACCAGATGATCATCCAACGGGATGCCTGTCTGGGATGTACGATCCTCCAGAATATCCTCAATCGTGGAACGAATTTCTTTTTGAATATCCGAACGATTCCTGCGCGGCAGATGTTTGCCGATTTCCTCAATATAACGATCCAGAATGATCATTCCAACTCCTTCAATTTCACAAAAGCATTTTTTGAACCGTGCCGACTATCTGGTTCCATTCATCCATCAGACGGACAAACGCATCCTTGCCGGCAGAACTGATCACATAATAACGCCGCGGGTGAGAATCATCTTCAATTCGCCAGTTGGATTGAAGCAATCCCTGCGATTCAAGACGGCGCAGCAGCGGATACAGCGTTCCCTGATCGATGTCCATCCCCTGATCTGCGAGCAGTTTCAGGAGTGAGTAGCCGTATTGTTCTTCCTTCAATTGACTGAGGACGGCGATCACGATGACCCCCCGTCTTAACTCAGACAATATACTTTGAACTGCATCATTTATTTCCATATATCACCTTTTGTTATATATTACTATGTTATACACAGTATGTCAAGTACCAGCAATTCTAAATATGAAAAGGAATAATTGTTGTTATGTTGTTGTTGCGCGAAGCGCAACAACAACATAACAACAAAATCTCTCTCTGCAAATCCATCGCTCGATTTATCCCGGGCTGCCAGAATTGGTAGTTGTCATCAGCCGCATAAACTGTTTACAATGAATTAGAACTTATATTCTATTAATATGGAGGGGAAAAGAGAAAAATGGCCGTCATCCATCCAAAAAAGATCATCCGTGAATGGCTTGGCATTCATGATACCGCTGCAGATCCGGAATTTTTTGTCGGCACTGTACCGCAGGCAATCCGCGAAAGACCACGCTGGAACCTGCAGGAGACGATTGAAGATTCGCTTACTGCCTGGCGAGAAAATCCGCTAGCGCGCAGAATTGTCTCCCTCACAACACAATATATCATCGGAAAAGGCATCACTTTCAAAACAGATCGAGAGCCAGAGGATCGCCTTCTGCAGCAGTTCTGGAATCATCCGCTAAACCACATGGATATCCGCATTCACGAATGGAGCGATGAATTATGCCGTTCCGGAAACTTGTTTATCCTCTTATCCTCA
>JAPKMT010000026.1 GCA_026645735.1 Flexilinea sp. | reverse complement strand
CGATATCCGCCTTCAGGTCAAACAACTGCAACACCTGGTCCAACATTTGGCGGTGCTGCGCAGTAAGACACAGAAGGGACTGTATTGTATCGGAACGTTGTAATTCCTGAATTACCGGCGCCATTTTAACCGCTTCCGGTCGTGTCCCGATGACTGTCATCACTTTAATTCGACGGTTATCCATTCCAAATTTCTTTTCTAAGCATTTTCACGGCTCAATCCGTTCTGTATTGATGAAAGGTTTTCGAATTGATTGTATCAGACTGCGGGCTGGCAGTCAGCAATTCGAAAATCTATGTTGTTGTGTTATTTTTGTGCTCTGCGCAAAAATAACACAACAACAAGTTTTCTCGATCGATTCGAAAGCTTGGTTCATATTTTGAATTACTGGCCGGCAGTTCGAATTTTGGATCAGCGCTTCGAAAGGCCGGCTTGCTTTTCGAAAAAAGCTTCTCCTTTTACCGGAATCTGGTTATTCATAATGAATTCTGTCATAAATTATATCAGTCGGCTGAATTGACAGACATTTTATTAGCGTGTATAATCTTTTTCGCTTAAGAAGTGTCGTATAACGATGCTTTCTTAATGATTTGGAAGGAAAACCTGGATCAGCATCAAGATGATTTGTTTGGTCAAACCTTCCGGACCCTTAATGAATGAGGGGGGGTGAATAAAAGTGGCAAGTGTAGTTCTTCGACCAAATGAATCACAGGATTCTATTCTGAAACGATTCCGCAAGAAAGTTGTTAAGAGCGGAATTCTTAGTACTGTTCGTCAAAAACGCTGGTTTGTTTCCAAAAGTGAAACAGATCGCATTGAACGCAAAAAATCTATGCGCCGAATGAAACGGCGACAATTCGAGAAGCGTGATTAATAGGCTCGAATGTAAAATACGCCGGAGGAAGAGGTTTAAGGATGGCGAAAGAAGAAGATAGCAAATTAAGTGTTGAAGGTACGATCATTGAGGCATTACCTGGCACACAGTTTCGTGTCCGATTAGAGAATGGGCATGAGGTATTGGCATATTTATCCGGTAGAATGCGGAAGTTTTACATTCGGATCCTGCTGGGTGATCATGTGCGGGTTGAGATGTCTCCATACGACCTGACACGCGGGCGAATCGTCTATCGCCAACGGAAACCGAATGAATTCGGTGGACACGAAGAAGAAGTGATGTAATTTGAAATCCGGTGGAAGCCGGATTTTTTTTATCAGAGGGATAATTTGTTGTAGTATTGTTTTTGCGCTCAGCGTAAAAAACAATACTACAACAATCTTTCCCTTTTGTCTCATAAGGTTTTATCATATTTTGAATTGCTGATTCTCCTATGGTATGATTGAAATGTAGAGAGATACTATGGATAATAAAATAACGATCATTGAAGGCCCAACACCGACATTTGAACCGGATAACTCGGAATGGATTTCCGGGATCAGTGAATCACCGGAATATTATGACGTTGTGATCACGAATCTTCGAACGATGAATGGCGCCGGACTGCTTGAACGCTGTCATCAGACCTGGAGCCAGCAGGACACAATGTATCTTCATTATCGAAATTCTATCGGTCTGGAACAGCAAATTCCCATCCTGGCAGCACGTCTGGTGGATACCGAGGAAGGACAAAAAATTGTCCTGTGGGTTCGAATTAAAAATGAACAAATCAAGCAGGAAGTTCATTTTGATGAGGATGAAGAATAAATAACTTGCGCCAACGTGAGTTCGTGGAAAAATTAAATTGAGAATTGCTTTCTTCCGATTTGGGGAAGAGAACAATTCTCAAACTTTTTTAGCAGAACGGTAGTTTCCGGATTAATTCTCCCCATATTTCGAATCGCAGAACCGGGAACGATCGCATGACAGCAATTCGAAATTTGGATTAACTTTTCGAATAATGAAAGTAAATTTGTTGTTCTTATGGTTTTGCGCTTCGCGCAAAACCATAAGAACAACAATAAATTCTTTTCATATTTCAAATTACTGATCGTATAAAATACAGATTGATATAATAGACAATATGGATTCTGAAAGAGATTTCCGCCCGTTTTTCCTTTTTTTAATAATTTTGGCGCTTCTGGTTTTCGTCGGTCTTTTTACACCGGCGCGCCACCTGATCAGCTTTCGTATCGATGATGTAAAATCACGCATCTTCTATCGCTTTCATGCGCCGGACCAGACTGTCTTTATCCCGCAGGAATCGTCTCCGTATGCAGTGATCCCGGATGACCAAAATCCAACCCCATTGCAAAACAGCACAGAGACTGTGCCGGATTCAACCGCCACATTGGAGCTGTCGAAAACCCCGGATATCCAGGAGACGGAAGCCACGTTAATCCGGACCAACACTGCAGTTCCAACCGCAACGCCTTCTCCAACCAGCACATTGATTCCCACCGCCACTGAAATTCCGCTTCCATCCAGCGCTTCGATCCAAGGCGTGAAATATGAGGATCAGCATGGAATCTGGAATTACTGTGCTCCGACGAACTTATCCATGGCGATGACTTTCTGGGGCTGGGATGGCGACCGACTGAAAGCCGGTAAGTGGTTAAAACCCTTCGAAAAAGATAAAAATGTCATGTTTTATGAAATGGAGAATTTTGTCGCTGAAAATTCAGGTCTGCGCTCTATCGTACGGATTGGCGGTACGGAGCAGCTTCTGAAGCGGATGATTGCTTCCGGATTTCCTGTGCTGATTGAAAAAGGATCTTACATGCAGGAGGTCAGCGGCCGCCTCAGTTGGATGGGTCATTATAATATTATTACCGGTTACGACGATGAAAAACAGGAATGGACGGTGCAGGATTCTTATTACACTCCGAATTATAAGATCAGCTATGAATTGCTGCACCAGGAATGGTTGTCATTCAATTTTGAGTTTATGCTCGTTTATCCGGGAGAAAAAGAAGCAGCGTTATATGCGCTGCTGGGACCTTACACCAATGAAGATTGGGCGATAAAAAATGCGCTGAAAATGGCAGATGAGCAGATCCAAAAGGCTGCTGATGATGAAGACTGGTTTTTCGCATATTTCAATCGCGGATCAACGCAGGTAGCGATGAATGATTATTATGGCGCTGCGCAGTCTTATGATATGGCATTTGAATATTATGCCTCGTTGGATGCCGGAACAAGGCCATACCGTATTGTGTGGTATCAGACAGGACCCTATTATGCGTATTACTATTCCGGAAGATACAACGACGTGATATCTCTGGCAACGATAACGCTGGCCAGCACGCAGGAGCCGTTCCTTGAAGAGAGTTATTATTGGCGTGCCATGGCGAACATTGCCCTTGATGTTTATGAGAGTGCAGAATCTGATTTGCGGAAATGTCTGGAAATCCATGAAGGTTTTACTGCATGTCAGAATTTGCTGAACGATATCGGTTTTGAATAATATGTCGATTCGTCTGCTTCATTTTGCTGATGCACATATTGATTATGCTCCCGCCGGGAAAAAAGATCCTCAAACCGGTTTATCTGTTCGCGCAGTAGATTTTCTGAACGCTTTGGATCAGATTGTGGATTGTGCGCTTCAGGAATCGATTGATCTGGTTCTTTTTGCAGGCGATGCGTACCGAGATCCCACACCGGTGCCGACTTTTCAGCGTGAATGGGGAAAACGGATGAAAAGGCTGTCCAATGCCCATATCCCGGTTTTAATGATTCCGGGTAATCATGATGTATCCCCTGCCAGTACGAGAGCGAATGCACTGCAGGAATATGATACGCTGGAAGTACCCTATCTGCATCTGGCGAAGACGATCCGCCTCTGGAAACCGGCTGATTTGCATGAGCTGCCGATTCAGGTTCTGACCGTGCCCTGGGTGCCTAAATCTGTGATGATCGCTGCGTTGGATACGCGGCGGCTTACGTCGGATGAAATCCATCAGCAGTTGGAATATGAAATTTCCATGCGAATTGAGGATGCAATCAGCGAAATCGATCCGCAGATTCCGGCGGTTCTGCTGGCGCATTATTCAATTCCCGGAGCGGAATATCCCAATCACCAGTCCGTATCACTCGGCAGAGAAGTGGTGCTTTCCAGTGGACTCGTGAAAAATCCCTGTTTTTCCTATACTGCGCTGGGGCACATTCATAAATATCAGGATTTGAATGAAGGCTTTCAGCCGCCTGTTATTTACAGCGGTTCCATCGAACGCGTAAATTTCGGAGAATGCAGGGAAGAAAAAGGATTTGTGATTGCAGAAGTTGAAAATCACGCTACTACCTGTTCTTTTCGAAAATTGAATGGCCGAAAATTTTTTAATGCAGAAATAACTGTCAACAGTGCAGATACAATCCAACAGGAAGTATTGGATGCCTTGCCAAATGAAACGGAAATGCGCGACGCAATGGTGCGTCTGGTTGTTAATTATCCTCAGAAGTGGGAATCTTTTCTGGATGAAACGGAACTCCGCAAGAGAACAGAAACTGCGTTGGAATTTCATCTCGTCCGAAAAGCCATCCAGTCTCAACGGATTCGTTTTCAGGATGATCAGGGTCTCAGTGCAATGAGTCCGATGGAACTGTTAGAAAAATACTGCGAAATCCAATCGATCGATTCCAAAGAAACCGAAATATTGATGTCAATTGCACAGACAATCCTCGAAGCGGATTCGGAATATTTTTTGGAAAATGGAAGCTAAAAATAGCGGTCTGTCTTATTTTATTGATTGATTCGAAAAGTCAATCCATATTTGGAATCGCTGGCTGAGTAAAAATTGGACGAGACGAAATTCTTAATGGATGTTATGATTTTTACAAATCCGATCTTTGACAAGTGTTTTTAAGGATGCAGGAAATTTTTTATGTCAGGAAAAATGAGTGAATTGTTAATACTGGTCGTTTTGATTATCATCAACGGCCTCTTTTCGATGACGGAGACTGCTGTAGTTTCACTTCGCAAAGCCCGGCTGCAGAAATATATCGATGAAGGTAATAAAAAAGCGGCGATTGCATTGGATCTCGCCGAAAATCCAAGTGATTTCTTTTCAACGATTCAGATTGTTATAAGTCTGGTGGGTGTTGTGACCGGTGCATTGGGCGCATCGGCGTTTTCGGGTGGATTGGCGCAATTCCTGAAAAAGTTTGAAATGCTGCAGCCTGTGGCGGATACGCTGGCACTGTTGATTGTTTCCATCGGTATTACTTATTTCAGTCTGGTTATCGGAGAATTGATTCCCAAGAGACTGGCGATTTCCAATCCGGAAAGAATATCAATGCGCATGGGCGGACTAATGAGAGGTCTTTCAAAAGTCTCCAAACCACTGGTAGTATTTCTTAGCTGGTCTACGGAATTAGGTATCAAGCTCATTGGAATTACAGAAAGTGGTGCGATGCCAGTTTCCGAAGACGAAGTAAAAGTCATGATTGAACAGGGAAAACAAGTCGGCGTTTTTGAGGCGACCGAGCAGGATATCGTTGAAAGTGTGTTCCGTATGAGTGATCGAACTGTGGATGCCATGATGACTCCGCGAACGGAACTGACCTGGATTGATTTGGATGAACCGCTTGAGGATTCGCTTTCAGAAATTCTTCATTCTGATGATATTTTTTTTCCGACCGTGCGTGGAAATGCGGATAATGTAGTGGGTGTGATTTCTTCCAAGAAACTTTTGGATTGTTATATCCGGGGTGATCAGATTCATCTGGATTCCATTTCAGAGACACCCCTCTTTATTCCGGAGAGCAAACCCGCACTAAGCGTGCTGGATGATCTGAGGGATTCCGGTAAACAGGTGGCCATCGTGATGGATGAATATGGAGGCTTTTCCGGAATGATCACGCTCATGGATATTTTGAGCGAACTGGTCGGTGAAGTCCCGGGTTTGAATGAGGGATTTGATCCGCAGGTTGTGGAGCGTGCTGACGGATCATGGCTGCTGGATGGACAGCTGGACGTGGATGAGCTGAAAGATACGCTGGATATCAAAGAATTGCCGGATGAAGACCGTATTGGATATCAGACATTGGGAGGGTTCATTCTGAGCCAGATTGGATTCATCCCGAGTGTAGGTGATTCTTTTGTCTGGGAAGACTACCGCTTCGAAATTGTGGATATGGACAACCGCAGAATTGATAAAGTACTGGTTGATCGCAATGGAAAAGATCAACCCGAGGATATCCATCCGCAATCCCCTTGCGATGATCATTTGATGAGTCCGGACCCGTGAAAAAGAAATGATTCCCCGTTCCTTAAAGATTACAGGTTTTTTATCGTATCAGGAAGATGTCGAAATTGATTTCACATCCATTCATGTTGCCTGTATCACCGGACAAAATGGAGCCGGAAAGTCCGCTATGCTGGATGCGATGACTTGGGCTTTGTTCGGGGAAGCACGTAAAAATGATGAGTCCGTGATCAACGATGCAATCAACAAACGCCGCGCAGAAGTAACCTTTGAATTTGAGTACGAGAAAAGCGTTTATAAGATCATCCGGACGCGGGAACAAGGGAAAACTTCAACGGTTGAATTTCAGATTTGGGATGAAATATCCGATCGTTGGAGAGCGATTACGGAAAAAACTGTATCGCTTACAAACAAACTGATCTGTAACACGCTGCATCTGGATTATCGTACGTTCATTAATGTCTCTTTTTTTCTGCAGGGGAAAGCAGATCAGTTTACAAAACAGAACCCTACCGAACGGAAAGAAGTATTGGGCAGTATTTTAAATCTGGACCAATGGGATGTTCTGCAATGGAAGACATCTGAAAAACGCAAGGATCGTACGACTCGTCTGGAAGTTGTAACGAGTCTGCTGGAACAAATCGAACGGGAATTATCAGAAGAAGTTCAAAGAAAACAACTGCTGGATCAATTATCAGAAGAACTGGCTGCTGCTGAATTACGCAGTAAAGTTCGCCAGGAGGCGTGGCAGAACGCAAAAAATACGGAAATGCTGATTTCAACCCAGCGCGAAATACTGGAGAATACAGGTTCTCAGTTACAGTTACTTATGCATCAGACCGATGCGGATCGTAAAAAATTAAACATTCGAACGGATGAATCCGCGCAATATCAGGAAAATCTGAAAAATGAAGCCCAGATCGAAGAGAAATTAGTTCAGTTCCGACAGGCACAAACAGAATACGCTTCCTGGAATGAAAAACAGGCCATTTTCTTTGAGTTGGAACGCAGCAAAAACGAACTCTTGCTAAAAATTCACCAGGAAGAAGCCCGATTAATCGAGGAACAAAAATCACTGATACAAGACAGTGAACTTGCCCGAAAAGCACAGGAAAACCTGGCTAACGATCAACAACGGGAATTAAAGCTGCGGCAGGACATTGAGGCATTGGAGCGGGAAACTGCTGCCAGAGAGCATATTACTGCTGCACTGCAACAGCTTCTGGATGCGATGCAGGAGAAGAAGGCAGAAAGCCTTCGGCTGAAAAACCGGATGGTGGAAATTAAAAATCAACAGGATAACCTGCGCGATGCTGTCGGGGCTCCCTGCCCATTTTGCGGTACGGATCTGAATGAGGAGCATTGTCAAAAATATCTGGCCCAGCTTCAGGAGGAAGGTTCATCGCTTGGTACAGCGTATCGATTCTTAAAAAATGAATTGGAACACCTCAATGAACAGAAGCAGTCATATGAAAACACACTGGTACGACTGACTCAGCTTTCTCAGAAAATTCTGTCTTTAGAGAAAGAATGCGCACCGATTTCTGCCCGGATCGTGAATGATCAGAATACAGTTGCTCACTGGCAGCAGGCTGGCGCCATGCGGCTTGGACAGATTAATGATTGGTTATCGCAGAAGGAGTTTTGTGTTGAAGAAAGAACGCGCCTCAAGGAGATTTCCCAAAAGTTTGATTCTCTGCATTATGATGCGTCTGCTCATGAGCTTTGCCGCAGTCGTGTTGTTGCGTGGCAATCAGTTGAGACGCAATATCAGATTCTTTCGAAAGCAAGAGCAGCTTTAGAACCGCTGGAGCGCGAGATTAAAGATCTGACGCGTCAGATTGCTCAAAATGAAGAGAAAATTCAGGAATTATTTGACTTTCTGCAGAATCAGAAAGCGTCTCTTTCCAGATTAGAAGCGTTGCAAGTGGATTCCAACGCAGCGAAAAAGCAGTTCGATGTTGCACAAATGGAGGAGAATGCGCTGCGTTCTCGAAAAGGAGCAGCGGAGCAGAGTGTGAAAGTTTTGGAATCACTGAAGCAGAAAAAAGCTGTGCTTCAGCAGGAAAAAACGGAATTGAACACGCTGATCAGCAGGTTAAAGGTTTTGGAAAAAGCGTTTGGGAAAAATGGAATTCCGGCTTTGCTAATTGAACAGGCTCTTCCGGAAATCGAAGACAGCGCAAACGAAATTTTGCGTAATCTGACCGACGATAAAATGTCCATCCAGCTCAATACGCTGCGGGAATACAAGGATAAGACACGGGATGCGAAAAAAGAGACACTGGATATCATCATCAGTGACGGTTTTGGAACCCGCGATTATGAGCTATATTCAGGAGGAGAAGCTTTCCGTGTGAATTTTGCCATTCGTCTGGCGCTCTCCAAGCTTCTGGCGAAACGGGCGGGTGCTCGCCTTCAGTTGCTGGTTATTGATGAGGGCTTTGGGAGTCAGGATGCTGATGGACGCGAAAAATTGATTGAAACGATAACGGCTATTCAGGACAGTTTCGAGAAAGTTTTGGTTATCACCCATTTGGACGAATTAAAAGATGCTTTCCCTTCCCGAATCGAAGTCGAAAAGAATTCTCATGGTTCACAAGTAAAGGTGATCGTATGAAAATCGGTTTGGTGCAGCGCGTGCTGGCTGGATACAGGGTGCCCTTTTTTGACATGCTGGCAGATGCGCTGCAAGGTAATTTGGAGATTTTTTCCGGCGAGTCACGCCCGGATGAGATGATTGACCATTCCAGAACACCCGTGAATGCCAAAGTCTGGAAAGGAAAAAATGTTCATCTGTTTTCTGGTAAGTACTACATCTGCCTGCAGATGGATATTATAAAATGGCTGACTTCATGGAATCCGGATGTATTGATTCTGGAAGCAAACCGGCGTTATCCTTTATCAATCATTGCAGCGTTATGGATGCGAATTCGAAGAAGGCCGGTCATCGGCTGGGGATTGGGGACCGGTTCAGGTCTTGATTTCACCCAGCGCTGGTTTTTACGGTTTTTTGACGCATTAATCACTTACAGCAACGCGGGCGCCGCAGATTATCAGGCGGCTGGTTTTTCACCAGACAGGGTCTTTGTTGCAAAAAATGCTGCAGCTCCCAAACCGCGCGAAGCCATGCCGCAGCGGATTATCGCTGCATCCTGGGAAAAATCCCCCATCCTTCTCTACGTTGGACGCTTGCAGGAACGTAAAAGAATAGATCTGCTGATCCGTGCCTGCAGCGCTCTGGAAGAATCATTCCATCCAATTCTGTGGATTGTCGGTGATGGACCGGTACGCGAACAACTGGTTGAAATATCAGCCACCTGTTTTCCTGAAACGATTTTTTGGGGAGCTTTGTATAATGAGTCACTCAAAGAAAAATTTGATCATGCCGATTTGTTTGTCTTGCCGGGCACAGGTGGATTGGCGATTCAGCAAGCGATGGCATCCGGACTTCCGGTGGTCGCTGCCGAGGCAGATGGTACACAGAATGATTTGATTCGATCGGAAAACGGTGTACTGATTCGTCCCGGCGATCTGGATCATCTGATCCAGACAATCCGCAACCTTCTTTCGGATCCGATACATCTCAGGAAAATGGGTGAAGCATCCTTTCGTATTGTACGTGATGAGATTAATCTGGAATCAATGACTGGTAAATTTATCGAAGCCATCCAAAGTGTGACGGCATAATTTGGAGAAATCAAACATGATTTTGCTGCGATTGGACAACCAGATTCAATTGCAGCGATTCGAAATATGGGGAGAATTATTTGTTGTTGTGTTGTTTTTGTGCTCCGCGCAAAAACAACACAACAACAAGTTTTTTCTTTTTTCTCAAAAAGCTTTTCCAAATTTCTAATTACTGATTCAATTACCGGAAAGTCGTTCTATGCATAATAAAAAAAAACATCGCTTTAGCGTGAAAGCACAGTTCTGATTTATGAAAATTCTTGTTGTTGCTGATGGACGCAGCCCGACTGCCAAACACTGGTTGGAAAGCCTGAAGAAACTGAATCACCAGGTTATTCTGGTATCCAGCTATCCATGCGAACGAATGGAATTTTTGGATGATTTTTTTGTGCTGCCAATTGCTTTTGCACAATTTGCCGCCAATCAGACAGCCAGTCCATCGAATCCTGCATCAAAAAAAAGCGACCGTAAGGACTTGAAACGGATGCTGATTGAACGCTTTCGTTCATTTTTCCTGAAACTGCGTTATCTTTTAGGCCCGCTTGTCATCCCTTATTACGGGAAAAAACTCTCGAAAATTACTGCGCGAATCCAACCGGATCTGGTGCATGCGCTGCGAATTCCTTATGAGGGGATGACTGCTTCATTTCTTCCGAAAAAGATTCCTCTTGCGGTCAGTATTTGGGGAAATGATTTAACGCTTCATGCATCCGGTTCATCTGCAATGAAAAAAATGACCATCCGAACACTGGAACGGGCGGATGGTCTGGCAGCTGATACGATACGCGATATTCGTCTGGGAAAAGGCTGGGGTTTTCGGGAATATCAGTTCTCCATGGTCGTTCCGGGTAATGGCGGAATTGATTTTCCAGCACTACGGATTGATGCAGAACGAGAGGAAGAGAATCTGCGCTGGTTGCCGGAAAATCAGGATATTGTTGTCAATCCGCGCGGTTTTCGTCCGGGAAGTGTGCGCAATGATACTTTCTTCCGCAGTATTCCACTGATTCTGAATCAATGTCCGAATACGCTGTTTGTATGTTTTTCCATGGCGAATCAGCCGGAAGCGCTGGAATGGGTAAAACAACTCCAGATCGAACGGCAGGTCCTTTTGCTGCCGTTGATGCCGCAGGAGGTTTTGTGGGCTATCTTTCGCAGGGCAAAAGTGACTGTGTCTGTCAGCCAACATGACGGTACCCCGAATTCATTGCTGGAAGCGATGGCATGCGGTTGCTTGCCGGTCACAGGAGATATCGAATCCATGCGCGAGTGGATCGTACCGGGGAAAAATGGATTGCTCGTGGATCCAAATGACCCCGAGGATTTAGCAAGAGCAGTGATCATTGCGTTAACCAATGAGAGCCTTCGAGAGTCTGCTGCACAGTTGAATGATGTCAGAATTCGTGAACGTGCTGATATATCATCCGTGTTAACGAAAATTGAAGTTTTTTACAATCAACTGAAAGATAACCGAAATTGATCGTCTCAATTTGATGAGAATACTGAAGAAAACGAAACAACTTTTTTGCGTGAACAGCAAAAAAGTTGTCCCGGATCATTTCCTTAATCTTTGGGAACAATTTAAATTTGGGAATAGGCGCTTTTTGATCCCGATTATCCGGATTTCAGATGCACCCACTCTCCGTTCTTTTCAGCCGATTCGATAGCGGCACAGATTACTGCCATATTGCGGCCGGATTCAATCGCATCATACCGCGGCGATGTCTTGTGAATCACGCAGTCAGAGAAATGTTCAATCATTTTTGTATATTCATTCGTTGCATCTTCAAAGGAAGAACGAATTCCGTCGATTTCCCGGATGATTTTTCCATGTTCAACACCCAACCGGAATCCATTCCATGATGCAATCCAGCCTTTTGATCCGCTGATCATGTATCCTTCAGGCGCCTGAGAACTGAAACCGCATATAATCTGCGCCTGTTTTCCGCTTCGAAACTGGGCAAAAATTGTCATTCGGTCATCCACACGCGGTTTGGAATAATGAGCAATAGCGGATACGGCTTCAGGTTCTTCATGAAAAAACGTACGGGTACAGTTGATGCCATAACAACCGACGTCCATTACGGATCCACCAGCCAGATCCGGTTGAAAGCGTACATTGTCCGGATCATCCAAAACAAATGAGAAACATGCCTGAATGGCGTGGATGTCGCCCAATTCCCCATTTTGAACCTGTTGAATGACAAACTCTGTCAAAGGATGAAAGCGGTACATGAAAGCTTCCATTAAGATGACGCCGTTGGAGTGGGCGACTGCGGCCAGTTCTTCGCAATCTTTTTGTGTCGGAGCCAGGGGCTTTTCACAGAGAACATGTTTGCCTTGTTCCATCGCTTTTATAGCCCACGCTTTGTGCAATCCATTTGGCAAAGGAATGTAGACCGCATCGATGTCTTCTTGTGAAAGCAAGGCCTCATAACTGCCACAAGCTGCCGGAATCTGGTTTTCGGAAGCAAATTGTCTGGCTTTTTCAAGGTTTCTGCTGGCAACCGCCACGAGTACAGCATTGGATGCTTCTGCAATCGCAGGAATGAACCGTTTCTTTGCAATTCCAGCGCAACTGATTATACCGAAACGAACTTTTTCCATGATCAAGTCTCCTTTGTTCATCAGAAATAACGGTTTTTTGTAAATCTACATAGAAGCTTTGAAAAAAAGAACAATCGAGAAG
This sequence comes from Flexilinea sp., assembly GCA_026645735.1. Lineage (GTDB taxonomy): Bacteria > Chloroflexota > Anaerolineae > Anaerolineales > Anaerolineaceae > Flexilinea. The sequence goes on along the minus strand of JAPKMT010000026.1, from coordinate 33,022 downwards.
AATTCCATAACAATAATTTTTTATTTTTCATATTTCGAATCGTTGGCTCTGGATTCGAGATATTCGGAAGCCTGCATGTCCAAGGCGCCGGATACATCCTTTTTCAGAATCAGATACCAGTCCGGCAGGAATTCGATTGTTCCATATTTTTCACTTGAAATTAAGGCGGCTATTGCACCAAAATCTGCCGGATTGTCACTTCCGCGCAGATCTACGGCGACGTACTCCGAATCGGGATGAAATCCCGGTGAATAGATTTCTTTGCGTGCGGACAAATGGGGATTTAGATGGTTTGATGCTGTTACCACCGCTTCTGCTGGAATTTCCTTCATGGCTTGTTCCATCTTTTGATAATTCGCATAGTTCTTCACAAATTCAGTATAATAGGCAGTTTTCGATATGTGATAGGAGGAAGAAAACAGGATCGCCGCAGTAAATACGGTGAATAACAGCCATCGCCGGGTTTGTACTTGCGTTACGGATGCAATTACCCGGACGAGGATCAAGACGAACAGGGAGATGGTCCCGAAATGGTATTGGAAGTCAATGGAATATTGTCCATAAAAAGTTGGCAGCAGGTTCAGAAGAACCATCGGGATAAATAAAAATACTTCCGAAAGACGAAACAGTCCTAATAGCGGAAGCAGTGCCAGCGGGAAGAAAATCCAGCCCATGAATTGAAGTTTTTCCGCGGTAAAACATTGCGAAAAAAGATAGAGCGGATTGGTGAATAAAATTTTAATGATTTGAAAAAATGAGCCATCCGTTTGTCCTGAAATTAGATTTGAATACCGATATGCAAAGGTGTTTGTATCGAGAACGAAAACGGAAACGAGTAAAAAGTACAGCAACGGGAGTCCGATGATCAGGATAAAGTTCCTGAGAGGAAATCTTTTTTGCAATAGCGCATAAAATCCGTAACATAGAATATAGAAGGCTGCATCTTCTTTTACCAGGAGCGTCAATAGAAGAAAGAGAAGCGCTTTTTTGATATCTTTTTTCTCAAAGAAATAGATAAAAGTAATCAGGAAAAAGGGCAGCAGTGCGTTTTCGTGGAAATCTTTGGACAGACCGCCTAAAATACCGGGCTGCAGCAGAAAAACTGCCGCAATCAGAAGACTCATTCCGGAACTGATTTTTTTTAACCTGCAGAGCAGAAACAGGGGGATTGCAGCAAGGCCTGCAAAAAGTGACTGCATGAATATCAGGTATTCCGGACTCTGGAAAATCAGATAACCGGGCAGCAGCAGATAAAGAATCGGGGAGAAGTGTACGGCTGTGAACTGGTTTATTGGTGATCCCGTGATGGTATTCCAAGGTAAAAGCGTTTTTGACATGGAAAAAAACATCTGATCGAATGTCCCGAGATCATTGCCGGAAGATAAAAAAATGCGATGGCGGATGATTCCCACACTGGCGGTTATGATACTGTAGAACAAAATGAATGCCAGCAGCCCCCGGAAAGTCGGTTTTTCCGTAAAATGGATCGGTAAAGAATTTTCTCTGAGGAAAAAATAGTAACGGTTGAGAACAACCGTAATCAGAAGAAGAATCACACTGATATGGAAAGAATCCGGCGAAAAAACCGCCATCAGCATACAACTGAGATTTCCTCCATAAAAAAGCCAATGGTCGAGGATTGTCCGTTTTTTCAATAAGCCGCATACAACAAAGAAAAAGACAACCCACAGGATAAGAAATACCAAAACGAATTTTCCGTATCCGGCATTAATTTCCGGATGGTTGACTGAAAAAGAGATCCCACGGAATTGTCGATAGAATGAAAAATCAATCAGAATCAGAAACGCAGCAGCAAAACTAACAATCATTTCTTCGAAAAGATCTTTTTTATGAATAATTCTAAAAAATCGATTATTGTTTTCTGACTGTGATTTTATTTTCATTACAAAACTCAGTACTTTTATTGCAGAACAGACAGTTAATAATGATTGTCCTTTTGACTGTACACGATCAGTTTCTCCATCAGCAAACCAGCATCTTTTGAAAGATCAGTTTCTCTGATGAATGCTGCGGTTTGCTTTTGAAAAAATGCTTCGTTGCCTTCTTCACGCATGATTTGATCTATCCAAAGCGCTGCTGTTTCAAGGTCATTCTCTGCCAATGCACTGAAGACGAAGCTCTTCAATTCAACAGCTGTCGAAGGAACGAAACCTTTTGCCATGGCTTCTTTCCCAATTGCAAGCGCCTCTGCCCAATTTTTATTCTGGGCTGCAAGCTCACCTTTTTCATAATAATAACACCAGGTATGCGGCGGTTCGACTCCCAAAAAATTCTGGAATTGGATTTCTCTGGTCGGCTCAGAAATAATAAGGGCAGGATTGGAGAGTTTGAGACTCTGGCGCGTCACGGAATTCAGAAACGGCAAGCTGTCATCGTTCTTATCCAGTACTTTCAGGCAGGTACTGGGCGTTCCATAGATCACGAGCGAATCGGAAGTGTTGCCTTGAAAATCGTTATGCGATACCACTTTATCCGTTGAAAAACCCTGCAAATATCCCATGCGAGCACTGATTTGAAAAAACTTATAGGGCTCTTCATCTGGATTTGTGGGATTTTCATAATTCCAGTTTAACAATGCGTTGAGAGAATTGTCAGTGATCGATTGAAAAGGCAGTTGGTCTGCCAGCAGCATGGTGCCAGGCTGAATATCGGGTGCTCTCCAACGTAGTTGCCAAAAGTAGTTTTGTATAATATCCCAGTCTTTCCGGTATTGGTTCTGGATTTGGAATTGATATCCTGCCATGATTGCGATAAGCAGCGAAAAAAGAACAGGTTGATACTTTTTCCGTAGAAAGAGCGCTAGCACGGCACTAAACATCATGGATGCTCCGAGCATGAAAGAGAGCGTGATGCGATCCCAGAATAAGGATAATTCCAATTGCAGCCCGGCTGACCAGGCAGGAATTCCAGAAACCAGAAAACAGAATAACCCTGCCACGAAAAAGCGCAAAATTTCATTATCGGAATGAATCTTTGTCTCTGGATGATGGTTACGAATACTTAAGGAAAACAGATAAGATAACAAAAATGTGCTGACAGAGATCAGGATGTAAAGAGCAATGGTTTTCAGTCCATTTGGAAATTGGAAAATCAAACCCCATGCGTCGATCGCAGCAATTATGAAATACAGGAAAATCTTCGATACCAGATCCAGCACATATTGCAGCGGTTGGTTGGACAATCCTTGCATCACAGTCGGCTGGATATATCCGCTCTGCGAGAAAAAAGCCCGCCAGATGATGAAAGACAGCAATAGTACTGCATAGGGAATTTCCCAGCGAATTAGTTTGCGCAGCTTTTCTTTCCGATTTTTTAATTGGGAAAGCATTGTCCATATAAGAATCGGTCGGAAAAATTCAAGACCGACAAAATATTCGATTAAAAACAGCCCCAAAAATTCAAACAAAAGGGAAATTGGGAAAAGGATCCAAAAATTTTGTTTTTTGATGATTAATTGCTGCATGATGAGAAATGAACTCAGCAAACAGCATAATGTGGTGAAGTGGTGCGTGAACTCAACCGGGATGGATTGTTCCAGAAATCCAGGGTAAAGTAAAAACAACATGGAAACCAGGGGAATGATGATTGTGTGTTCCGGATATGACTTTTTTAGAATACGATATACCAGGATTGTTGAAAGCCATCTGAGAATGATGCATAGAATTCTCCAGGCAAGAATATGATCCTGTAAGAAAGGCGAAATAAATTGGTAAAATAAATACCCGATTTCGCGATTCCATCCTAAAAAAAGCTTGTATTCTGCCGGTCCGGCACGATGATAGGCCCATAAGAAGTTTGCGTCATCCCCGTATAAGCCGAGTTGCGTCATCAGCACTGCATAGGATAAGAACGCGGTAATGAAAGAAAAAATCGCAAAATACAAATCGGGATGAAGGGAAATTTCATCCCGGATCCTTTTCATCGGATCGTATTTTAATTCTTCCGGATCAGAGGCCATAACCTGCTCTTTCCTGATTAAAATTTCCTGAGGACCGGACCTTTATTAAATGGTTTTTGGTCTGCAGTTTGAAATAAAAAAAAATCTATGTTGTTGTATTGTTTTTACGCGAAGCGCAAAAACAATACAACAAATATTTTCTCTTACAATTCGGAAAGCTTATCCATATCTCGAATCGCTGGTTATTGGTTGGACAAATTGACCCAGGCGCCGTTCTTTTTCGCAGATTCGAGCGCAGCGCAGATGAAAGCCATATTCCTTGAGGCTTCTACAGCATCATAACGCAGTGGCTTTTGGAAAAGAACACAATCAGAAAAGTGTTCGATCATACGGGTATACTCGTTGGTCTCATCCTGCAGCTTTGTTTCGATTCCATCAATTTTTCGAGTGACAATGCCATGGTTTACGCCAAGATGAAAACCATATTCGGCACGGATAAAACCACGTGTTCCACTGATTAAATAACCGGAGGGATAATTGGAGACTAAACCGCAGCTCATCACTGCTGATCGGCCGCTTTTGAATCTTGCCATCACATTCATCTGATCATCAACACCATGCGGGTGAAAGTGGGCAATTGCTGAGACAGCTTCCGGTTCTTCCTGAAATAGTGTTCTGGTCACATTGACGCAATAGCAGCCAACATCCATTAAAGAACCTCCTGCTAATGCAGCACTAAGACGAACGTTATTTTGGTCAGTCAGCAAAAAAGAATGCGTGGATTGAATTGTAATCCTGTCCCCTAATATTCCCTGGTGGACTTCCTGGATGATCTTCTCCGTGAGCGGTTGAAAACGGTACATGAAGGCTTCCATGAGTAAAACCTGATGTTTTCGGGCGGCTTCTTCCATTTCAAGACAGTCTTCTTCAGATACGGCAAGCGGTTTTTCACACAGAATATGTTTCCCTGCAGCAGCGGCTTTGATTGACCATTCTTTGTGCATACTGTTAGGCAGTGGTATATACACCGCGTCGATGTCAGGACTGTCCAACAGCGCTTCATAACTCCCAAAGAAGCGTGGAATTCCATTTTTTTCAGCAAATTCTTTTGATTTTTCAAGATTTCTGCTTCCTACTGCTGCAATTTCTGCATTGGAAGCGAGCTTCATTGCCGGAATAAACTGTTTTTGTGCGATTCCAGCACAACTGACGATTCCAAAACGAATTTTTTTCATTTTTCCCTCTCCATCAAGGCTGATTCTCTGATGCTATTCAATAAAAAAACTCTATTTTTTAATTGCCCGGGTAGCAACAAATGTAGGAATAAATTTTGCGAGTTCTCCGTAATCATTGTAATCTTCAAATAAATCTGTCAACGTGAAACCGGCTTTCAATTGTCCGCCTACTTGTTCTTCAATCGTGTGACTGAATTGAATGCCATCATTGTTGGAAAACATCATCTCCAGTTCAGATTCATCCATATTTTTCAATGGATTATAGGGCAGATGATGTGCCATTTTTAATTCCGTTCCCTCTTCATCTTCATCAAAGAGAAAGTTGATTCCGTTATCCAATCCGGCAAGCAGAATGCCATTTTTCTTTAAAACTCTGTAACTTTCATTCCAAACCGGTTGAACATCCTCGATATAACTGTTGGAAACCGGGTGGAAAATCAGATCAAAGGATTCATCCGCGAATGGAAGCGGTTTGGTCATGTCTCCTTTGATGATTTGAATGGAATACTGTTCTCTATCCGCGACGAATTTATCTGATCGAAGCTGTCTGTCTGATAGATCAAAGAGGACTGTCTCAGCTCCCAACGCTCGAAATACAGGCATCTGCTGCCCGCCACCGCTGGCAAGTCCCAAGATCCTTGTCCCGCTAAAAGGTGGAAACCAGTCATGGGGAACAGGTTTGCAAGGAGTTAACAGGACATCCCACACACCTTTTTGTGCTTTAAGGAATAACTCATGGGAAATCGGAATTGACCACTCATTCCCTTCTGATGCCCAACGATCCCATGTCATTGCATTGTAATGGGTGTAATTTTTCTTGATTTCCATAAAATCCTCGATAATTACAAAAGAACTGGAATGAAATTAGCCACAACTTCTTCTGATTGCGTCCAAACCTGCAGGATTTCTCTCAAGATTCAGAAAGCTGGTCTGAATTTCAATTCGTAGATAAACCAGCGATGAGGTCAATTTTCCATGGGCAAACCGATACAATGAATTTTGTACCGGATGAAAAAATGGTTTCACCATCCACCTGACCAAATAATCCTTTTCCTTCAATCGTTGCCTGAAGTTGACTGGTTTTAAAAGTAATTATTTGCGGATGATCCAGTTTTCCATTAATCAGACGCGGAATCAATGGCAGAAGCCGTGAGATCGGTTGATTGTTGCCAACGATACAGACATCCAATTTCCCGTCATCGATCCGAAAATTAGGGGCAAGTTTAAAACCCCCGCCTTCCCGCATACCGTTCATTGCAGCCAGAAGGAGGGTAGGCATTTCAAATTCACCTTCATCCCATGTGATTTTTGCCATTGGCTGGCGGATATCCAAAAATATAGCTTTCAACAAGCCCCAAAGGTAAGACGGGAATCCGTTTAATTTCGAAACTGCGGCATGATAATTAATGGCAGCGTCAACACCGAATCCGGATCCATTACAGAAGAACCGTTCAAAAGTTCCGTCCCCGGCACTACCGATATCGATTTTTATGCGACGATCAGCTTTAATGACATCCACAGCACTTTGCAGGTCCGAGGGAATTTTCACCGAAAAACCGAAATCGTTGCCTCTTCCATTGGGTATCACTCCCAGGCAGGCAGATCCAAAGCCTTTTTGCTGTGCTTTGACAAGCCCGTTGATCGCTTCATTGACTGTCCCGTCACCACCGACTACAATGATCCTCTTATATCCCTCTTGTACCTTTTCTTCAACCAACTCGATGGCATGACCGGGAAATTTCGTAAATACCGTATCCGTGTCAATCTCGGCTTGCTGCAAGCATCGCTGGACTTCTTCCAGAGAATGCCTCAATTTCCCTTTGTGGGCAAAACGGTTGAAAATCAGGATCGTTTGGGCCATTGTTTGTTTTGTTCCTTTTCAAGCACGATATTTTTCTGCTTTTGCTGATGCATCGGATCTTTTTCTACAAAGATATGCTCCAAAGTGAAAGGATCCGTTTCTGTTGCATACATAACAGTAGACCAGGTCGAGGGTGTCGGTGTAAAGATTTGCACTTGCTCCGGTGTGATTTTTAATTCAGTCGAAACAAATTTTTTTAATTGCATCATATCTTTTATCGTACAACCTGGGTGGGCTGCAATGAAGTAGTATGTAAGAAATTGATTTTTCCCGATACGTGCATTGATGCGCTTAAAATCATCGCGAAATTTGATAAGTGCATCTTTTCCGGGTTTTCCCATTAAGGCCAGCACTTTCGGGCTGTCATGTTCCGGGGCTATTTTCAACTGACCGGAAATGTGAAACTCACACAGATCCTGTAAGTATTGTGATCCTGAACCAGGATCATGCTGCAGCAGATCATAACGAATTCCAGAACCAATAAAGATTTTTTTGACTCCCGGAATCTTCCTGGCTTTTTGCATTAAGCTGATTAATGGGTGATGGTCAATTTTCAGCATCAAACAAGGCGATGGGAAAAGGCAACGCTTATTTTGGCATACGCCCTGTCGTAGTTTTTTGCTGCATTCATATCCGTACATATTGGCTGTCGGACCACCCAGATCAGTAATATATCCTTTGAATTCCGGCATGGATGCAATCTTTTTTATTTCATTTAAAATCGAAGTTTCAGATCGCCACTGCACAATACGGCCTTCATGGACTGCAATCGCGCAAAAGTTGCATTCCCCATAGCATCCCCGATGGGTTGTGATGGAAAACTGGATCGTTTCTAATGCTTTGACCTTGCCTTGTGCTTCATAATATGGATGCTGCCTTCGCTCAAACGGGAGTCCATAAATCTCATCCATTTCCTGCTGCGCAAGAATTCTTGACGGAGGATTCTGAATTAAGTACCGTGAGTCATGTTTTTGTGCCAAAATCCTTCCGCTGAAAGGATCATTGTTGTCATAAAATAATTTGTAAGCTTGAATGAATTTCAGATTGTCTTTGCTGACCTCTTCAAGCGATGGCAACATAACGCTGTTTACAGGTACTTCAGTGGTTTTGTATGCCAGTCCGCGAATTTTGCTGAGATCTTTGCCTTTTGCAAGCGCTTCCGCTAACTGCAGCACCGATGTATCGGCCATCCCATACAGCAGATAATCTGCTTTTGAATCAAACAGGATGGAACCGCGTATCTTGTTGGACCAGTAATCATAATGAGCGATCCGTCTCAGGCTGGCTTCAATTCCTCCTAAAACAATCGGCTTCGTGTTTTTAAAATACTGCCGAATCAGATTGGTATAAACCAAAACTGCCCGGTCGGGACGTCGGTTGTTAATTCCTCCCGGCGTATAATCATCCTGTTTGCGCGGTTTTTTGGAAGCGGTGTAATTTGCCACCATCGAATCCACCGCACCGGCTGAGATACCCCAGAAAAGAGCTGGTTCACCCAGTCTCGTGATATCTTCCGGAGAATTAACGTCCGGCTGTGCAATGATACCTACACGATAACCGGCATTGCTGAGGATGTGTCCGATCACAGATACACCGATGTGTGGCGAATCAATATAGGAATCACCACTGATGAGGATAACATCCAGTCGATCCCATCCGAGAACTTCTAATTCTTTTTTCGTTGTCGGTAAAAACATGTAATACCCGTTCCGTATTGTTTAACAAAAAAATCCGCCGTGATGTAATTCTAATCGATAAATCCAGCGGAAATTTTTGTTTTATATTTTTTTATTGCTGGGATACCTGGATTCGAACCAAGATCCACAGATTCAAAGTCTGGTGTGCTGCCGTTGCACCATATCCCATCGTTTGTTGTTCCAAACGCTAAAATTCTATCACGAAATTCTGAAAAAGACAAAAACGAATGCAAACGATTAGCGAATTCGAAACACACATTTATATTTCGAATCGCTTGAAAACGATCCAATTCTCTTTTTCTCGATCAATTCAAAGGGTAAATCTGTTTCTCGGAATTTTGGAAAAAATATTTATTGAGCAATGTTCTTTCAAAAAACAGAAAAGTATCTCAAAGCGAAACGACCAGATTCCATCGTTTCAATGATCCATAATAACAAATCACTGTCTATAATCTGCAATAAAAACAAAAAGCACTGATCCGATAATCCTTTTCAGGAAAATCGCCGATATATTCGAATCCGGACTCCGTGTAAAAATTTTTCAGTTTGGTGTTTCCTGCCCAGCAGTCCAGATATATGTTCTTTTTTTGAGCTAGACCGAAACCAGTAGCGTGCTGCATAATCTGTTTCCCGATTCCGTATCCCTGATAATCCGGATGGATGGCAATATGGTACATATATAGGGCATCAACGAGATTCTCAGACGCCCATGGATTGGACTGTAATGGACTTATTGAAAATGTAGCGATAATTCGTCCATTATCCAACAGCATTTCGACCAAATTGGAAAGTACGTCATTTTCAATGCTGTTTTGATCCCAGGGGTACTCCCACTGCATAATCGATTTATGATGCAGTTGTAATGTGACGGTATTCAGTAATTCAGTAATTTCAAAAGCATTATCAACCGTTGCCGTTTCAAAGGTAATTTTCATTGTTCTGCCTTAAGAAAAAATCAGTCATTTTCTAATACTGGTTCGTTGCGTCCCTTTTTGACATCGTCAGAAAATTTGAAGATCTTGGACCACAATAGAAAAGAACGAAGATGAGATCTCTGTCAAGGGAGCAATAAACCAGTACTTTTGTTAAACAATACGATGATTGCTTTTTTAGACAGTTTCCATCAGGATTTCGCTGAGAGTCGGATGTGCAAAAATGTTCTTGTGAATATCCTGGATGGTAAGCTGATTTTTAGCGGCAAGTGTGAGGACTGGAAGGATTTCACTTACTTCCGGACCAATTAACGATGCTCCTAAAATTATTCCGGTGGATGCATCGGCAATTATCTTGGCCCAACCTTCATTTTCCCCGATTCCAAGCGCTTTACCGTTTGCAATGAAATTTGCTTTTTTGACTTGAATCGGTAAATCTTTTTCGGAAGCAGCATCTTCTGTGAGGCCAAAGGAGGCAATTTGCGGAAAACAAAAAGTCGTGTGGGGAATCAAATTCACATTTAATGGGTCCGGATTCAGTCCTGCAATTTTTTCAACTGCGATTTTTCCCATCGCAGATGCCGCGTGGGCGAGCATGATTTTCCCGGTGAGGTCGCCAATGGCATAGATATCCGGGATATTTGTCCGGCAATATTCATCAGTCAGTACCCAGCCTTTCTGGTGAATCTGAATTCCTGCTGACTCGAGTCCGATTTCGCTGCTGTTAGGCTGGAATCCGATTGAAATCATTACTTGTTCAGCGTCGATTTGTGAATCTCCATTTTCGGAATGGATAAGAACCGCGACACCAAATTCGGTTTTTTCTACACGGGTTAAGGCTGAACCTGTCTTCACCTTAATTCCCTGTTTTTTAAACATGCGTTCAAGCTCGACACTTACTTCAGTGTCTTCGTTTGGGACCAGATGTTTTTTCATCTCAACAACCGTTACTTCCACTCCGTAAGCATTCCAGATCGTGGCAAATTCGACACCAATTGCGCCTCCTCCGATGATCACAACTGACTTGGGGAGCCTGGTTTGCAAAATAGCCTGCTGATAATTTAAAATTCTATCCCCATCGGATTCCATCCCCGGTAATTCAATGGAATGTGCGCCAGTAGCCAAAATAATCGATTTTGCAGTCAGTTCTGTCGAATCTCCGGATTTGTTTTGTACTGTTATTTTTTTTCCCTGCTGAATAGTTGCATGACCCTCAAAAACTTCTACCGAATTGGTTTTCATTAATGATGCCACACCCATACATAATCGTTTTGAGATTTTTCGGCTTCTTTCGACTGCTGCAGCATAATCCAGCTGCAGATTTTCAAAACTAATCCCAAAGGTTTTTGCATTTTTGCGGAGTGTCCGGGCAATTTCTGAATTCTTCAATAATGATTTTGAAGGAATGCAGCCTACATTCAGACAGACACCGCCTAAATTTTCTTTTTCAATGATCGCTGTTTTCAAACCGAGCTCAGATGATCTCAACGCTGCTACATAACCGCCTGGTCCGGCTCCGATAACGACAATATCGTATTGGTTCATTGTTTATACCTCAATTATTTGACGCGTGATAAGTACTGACGGGCTTTGCATAAAATACTGTTTAGCCCCTAATTATTGTAACCTGCAAATTTCTGGTAATCTGACTTCCTGCAGTGATTCGAAATCATTCTTTTCATATTACGAAGTTTCGCTAAGTTTTTAAAATGATGGATAGTCTGACATCATTTCGAACCATAAATCGATCCCTCTCTTTCCTCAAAATCCGGTCTAAATCTCAAAATGCAGACCGTTTATTTGATTAGTACAAAAGAAAAATAATTTCAATAATTCTCCGTTACATTGTCAGCCTGCAACGCAATACAGGGTGTGACCGATCAGGTAATGCATCCTATATCAATTCCTGTGTTTTATCTTAGGAGTTTTCTGGAATCGTTGCAAAACGAATAGTTCCAAGACCATTGAAAAAAAGAACCATCACGTTATCCGTAAAACGAATTGTTATCGATAACGGTAACGTTCACAATTCTTGATTATCAATGTATAATTCACCTATCTGAGAATTCAAAATTTTTCCTGGATGATATTGAATGATTGTTTAACTGTAAATGAAGAATACAGAGGAATCAAATGCCGTATAAACGTGTAAGAAAAACCACAATCACGGACATTGCTAATCGCTGCGAGGTTTCAACACAGACCGTATCCCGCGTCATCAACAATAAACCGGATGTTTCTGAAGAAACAAGAGAAAAAATTCTGACTGCTATCAAAGAGATGAATTATTATCCGAGTGCTGTAGCACGCAGTCTTGTGAAACAACACAGTTTGACAATTGGTGTGGTGATCGGTGGTTTACGATATTCAGGTGTTGCAAATACCTTGGACGGGATTACGAAAGCATGTGAAGAAACCGGTTATTCTCTAATTATTATTCAGGAATTCCAGATTGATTCCCCGAATATTGTCCAATCCATTGAGACATTGCTGGAGCGGCAGGTCGAGGGGATTATTTATGCAGTACCGGACGTGAAAGGCAGCATTCGCCAAACACAGGAAAGACTTCCCTCTTATTGTCCCCCCATTGTATTTCTAAAATGTGTTCCTGATCAAAACTTCACGACTTTATCAATCAACAACTATGACGGGGCCAGAAAAGCAGTCGACTATTTGTTTTCACTTGGGCGTAAAAATATTGGTCTCATTGCCGGTCCTCTGGATTGGCTTGAATCACAGCAACGAAAACAGGGCTGGGAAGACGTTTTGCGTGAACATGGAATCAAGCCTTCTCCTAATAAATGGGTAGAAGGGGATTGGTTGGCGGAGAGTGGTGAGTCCTGTTTCCAGACTTTATTTCAAAATTATCCGGAAATGGATGCTGTTTTTACCAGCAATGATTATATGGCATTGGGTGCGATGCATTATGCAAACTCGCATGGAATTCGTATTCCACAGGATGTTGCTGTGATCGGTTTCGATGATTTACCTGAGGCGGCATATTTTACTCCCTCTTTGTCAACGGTTACCCATCCTCTTCGGGAATTAGGTAAAAAATCAGTAAGAATTCTTGTGGAACAAATTCAAAATAAAAGCCAAACCTATACCAATCAGACTATTGTGCTGGATACCGGATTGGTGATCCGGAAAAGCTCATAATCCATAAGCCTTCCTGATTTTGATCAATATAAAAAAATTTTTAATAAATTGAAAAAATAAATAGGCACTCCGAAAAACCAGGAGTGTCTATTTATTTTGGGAAAGGAGATTAACGAAAAAAAAGGAGATTATTTTCCGCTTTTATTCTTTTGTACTACATCAAAGAAAACTGCCATCAGCAGAACCATACCTTTAATGACCTGCTGCCAGTCAATGTTAATACCCATGATGGACATACCGTTATTCAATACACCCATAATGAAAGCGCCGACCAGCGCTCCGACAACCGTACCTACACCACCTGTGGTCGAAGCACCACCGATGTAATTCGCTGCAATGACATCCATTTCAAAGCTGTTACCGGCTTTGGGTGTGGCTGAATTCAAACGGGCGGCAAAAACCATACCGGCCAACGCTGATAGAACGCCCATGTTCACAAAGCAGAAGAAGGATAGTCTGTCTGTGTTGATACCAGATAATTTTGTCGCTTTTTCATTGCCACCCATCGCATAGATTCTGCGCCCCAGAACAGTTTTGTTCGTAATGATCGTGTATATAACAGCCAGGACACCCATCAAAATCAGAACATTTGGCAGGCCTTTATAAGAAGCCATAACATAGCACAGTCCCATGATCGCCGAAACCACAATTAAATTTTTGAAAATGAAGAAAGGCAGCGGCAGGACTTCAAATTCATATTTTTGATTATTTCTTCTGCTGCGGTAATCTAAAAATACGATAATGATGGAAAGAATGACACCGATGACGATCGAGGTTAAATGAAATCCGGGATAATGGAATACGTCCGGAATAAAACCGGATGCAATTCGTTGAAATTCTTCCGGAAAAGGACCGACGGATTCTCCATTCAGGAGCCAAAGAACCAGTCCGCGGAAGATCAGCATGCCTGCCAATGTTACAATAAATGCGGGAATCTTCTGGTAGGCAACCCAAAAACCATTCCAGGCACCAACAGCGGCTCCTATCGCCAGACAAATCAGCATGGTCACATAAACGTTGAAATGATGCCTGACCATCAGGACGGCTGCAAGACCGCCGATAAATCCACAGACTGAGCCAACAGACAAATCGACAACACCGGTAACGATGATCAGCAGCATTCCGATAGCCATAATGATGATATAGCTGTTCTGAAGCAGAAGATTTGTGATATTGACTGGGCGCATTAAAATTCCGTCCGTAGAAATCCAGAAGAAAATCATAATGAAGACCAGCGCTATCAACATACCATATTGGCGGATATTATTCTTGATGATGGACTTAAACGTGTTCATTAGCCCATAACCTCCTGTGTTAACATAATTCTTTCCATGATTTTCTCTTGTGAAGCATCCTTCACGGGCATTTCGCCAACAATTTTTCCTTCATTCATAATGTAAATCCGATCACAAACACCCAGGATTTCCGGCAGCTCTGATGAAATCAGGATAATTGCCTTCCCTTCGCTGGCAAGTTTGTTGATAATCGTATAGATTTCAAATTTAGCACCCACATCGATGCCGCGAGTGGGTTCATCCAGAATGAGAACTTCAGGATCAGCAAAAAGCCATTTGCTGATGACCACTTTTTGCTGGTTCCCACCGGAAAGATTGACTGCTTTCTGCATGATGTTGGAACAACGGATACTGAGCTTATTTTTGTAATAAGTTGCAGCATTTAACTCTTTGTGGGATCCGATAAACATTCCTTCTTTTATATTTTCAAGGTTAGCCAGTGTCACATTGGTTTTCACATCCTGAATTAAAACCAATCCCAATGATTTGCGGTCTTCTGTCGCATAAGCGATACCGTTCTTAACCGCTTTTTCAACGGAGCTGACATCGATTTCCCTGCCATGCAGCAGTACCTGACCGGTGATATGTTTCCCATAGGCATGGCCGAAAATGCTCATTGCCAATTCGGTTCTGCCTGCTCCCATTAAACCGGCAATTCCGACCACCTCACCTTTTTTGACGGTTAAATTGACTTCTTTGCAGACCTTTCGATCGCTGTGAGTTGGATGGAAGACATTCCAATTACGTACTTCAAAAATCGAATCTCCGATGATCGATTCACGGGGAGGGAACCGGTGCGTCAGGTCACGCCCCACCATATCCCGGATGATCCTCGCTTCTGTAATTTCATCCCGCCCTTTATCCAGAGTTTCGATAGTCGCGCCATCGCGAAGAATTGTAATTACGTCGGCAACTTTCTTAATTTCCTGAATTTTATGAGAAATTAAGATGGAGGTCATGCCATGTTTTTTGAATTCGACTAATAAATCTAAAAGTTTTTCACTGTCCGTTTCATTGAGTGAAGCAGTGGGTTCATCCAAAATCAACAATTTTACTTCTTTGGAAATCGCTTTGGCAATTTCTACAAGCTGTTGTTTACCGAGGCCTAAATCTGTAATCAGTGTCTGAGGAGATTCTCTTAGCCCGACGATCTTCAAAAATTCTTTTGATTTTTGTACTTCTTCATGCCAGTTTACGATTCCGTTTTTGCGTGGTTCATTTCCCAGGAATATGTTTTCTGCAATGGAGAGCATTGGAACAAGGGTTAATTCCTGGTGGATGATTGCGATTCCGACGGATTCACTGTCAGCAATATCTTTAAAATGTCTTTCTTCCCCCATGAAAAGGATTTGTCCTTCATAACTGCCAAAAGGATATACACCGCTTAAAACTTTCATCAGGGTGGATTTACCGGCACCATTTTCCCCCACTAATGCGTGGATATCGCCTCTCCGAACAGAAAAACTCACATCATCGAGCGCCTTAACGCCGGGGAAAGTCTTTGAGATGTTCCGCATTTCCAGGATTACTTCAGACATATTCTATTTTCCTTGTTTCATTTTTGTTAAGAAGCCCGCTCACGATTTGTTCTCGTTCTAAAAAATAAAAGCTACGCCAGCAGCTTCTTCTCTGCAATCCGATAAGTCGTCAAAATCTCGAATTGCCGGCTTCTTCATATGAATGCGAAATTATAAAAAAAATGAACTGGTGTGCGTATTTCCACACACCAGTTCTTTTAAGAAATCAGTTTATTTCAGTTGATCTTCAGTGATATAACCGCTGTCGATCAGTTTTTCCTTGTAGTTATTGATATCAATACTGTATGGGGTCAGAAGGTAGGACGGGACTACTTTGACGCCATTGTCATAGGTGGTTGTATCATTGACAGGAACTTCCTTGCCGTTTAATGCTGCATCAACCATCGTCGCTGCCTGTTTTGCCAGTTCGCGGGTATCCTTGTAAACTGTGTATTGCTGTTCGCCTAAGATGATCATTTTTACGGAAGCAACTTCAGCATCCTGTCCAATTACAACCGGCCAAGGCTGATCAGCTGTGCCATACCCAACACCGCGCAGTGAGGAAATAATACCGCGGGAGAGACCATCGTACGGAGCAAGTACTGCATCTACACGTTTGTCCGTATAATATGCGCTCAACAGGTTATCCATTCGAGCCTGGGCAACAGCACCATCCCAGCGCAGAATACCGCAGGTTTCCAGTCCCATCTGGCCGCTTTGTACAACCAGTTTTCCGGAATCGATGTAAGGTTGCAAAATCGACATTGCGCCGTTGTAGAAATAGGCTGAATTTGTATCATCCGGTGAACCGGCAAATAATTCGATATTGAACGGGCCAGCCTGGTTCTTCAGATCCAAACCTTCTTCGATCTGTTGACCCATGATAACACCAACTCCGAAGTTATCGAAAGTTGCATAGAAATCGACATCAGCGGTCTTGGAGATGAGGCGGTCATATGCAACAACCAGCACGCCTGCTTCTTTCGCTTTTGCCAATACATCGGAAAGTGTGGAGCCGTCGATTGCAGCGATGACAAGCACATTTGCACCTTTGGCTACCATATTTTCGATTTGAGCAACCTGGTTTGGAATATCATCTTCGGCAAATTGTAAATCGGCTTTGTAACCCAATTCTTCGAAGACTTTCGCCATGGTTTCGCCGTCTTTAATCCAGCGTTCTGATGATTTTGTCGGCATGGAAATGCCGATCAGTTTCTGATCAGCTGCAGAAACGGAAATAAAGGCGCCCAAAAGGATGGACAAAACTAAAACTACTGCAATAATACTTCTCTTCATTGATAGATCCTTTCGCTATAAAAAAAAGTAACTATTTCTTTTCCAGTCAAAAGCAGATCCTGGAAAATTATTTTGCCGCATTGTTATCGTTCACGGTATCGATAACATATTATCACATCAAAAAAAAGGAACCAATATGATGAACGTCATATTTTTGGAAATACATTTTTTTATGTGCTGAATTTTTCCAACTAAAAACGAAAATATTTGATAGCAGACTGTTTTGATTATTCCAGTAAGGGGAATTATTGTGAAAATATTGCTATGACGAATTACAGGTTTTGCCAGTAAGATCGATTTATAATCATATTGAAGAATATTATAAAAATAATATAAAAGGAATAAACAATGCTTGCAAAAATATATTCTTGTGCAGTCGCCGATTTGAATGGAACGATTATTGAAGTGGAGGTGGACGCTTCTTATCACTCAATGCCGTATACGGTGATTGTAGGGCTGCCTGATATCGCTGTTCAGGAAAGCAAAGAACGTGTTCGCGCTGCCATCCGAAATTCTGAGCTTGAGTACCCGCGCAAGAAGATTACGATCAACCTCGCACCGGCAGAATTACGAAAGGAGGGACCCTCTTTTGATCTTCCAATTGCTGTCGGAATTCTGCTGGCAAGCGGTGTGATTCCTTCTGATTCCATGAAAGACAGTTTGATCATTGGGGAACTGTCTTTGGATGGTTCTGTCCGGCATGTTCGCGGGATTCTTCCGATTACTGCATGCGCAAAAGAGGCTCGTTTCAAACGTGTTTTTGTCCCGGCTGTTGATGCAAAGGAGGCGGCGCTGATCCCTGATATTGAAGTATATCCGGTAAGTACACTGGTGTCTTTATATCAACATTTATCCGGTTTGAACCAGATCAAGCTGCAGGAATCGTTGAAAATTACGCAGACAATTCCGGAGGTACTGACCGATTTCAGTGAAATCAAAGGTCAGGAACATGTCAAACGCGGATTGGAGTTGGCCGCAGCCGGTTCTCATAATGTGTTGATGATTGGTCCTCCCGGAACGGGAAAAACGCTGATGGCCCGTGCTCTCCCTTCCATCCTGCCAACACTGAGTATTGATGAGGCGCTGGATGTAACCAGAATTTACTCAGTTGCCGATCAATTGCCGTCCGATATGCCCCTGATTCAGAGCCGTCCATTTCGATCCCCGCATCATACCATCAGTAATGTCGGTTTGGTGGGCGGGGGAAATCATCCGCATCCTGGGGAGATCTCTATGGCACATCGCGGTGTCCTTTTTCTGGATGAATTCCCGGAATTTGGTCAGCGCGTGTTGGAGGTATTACGGCAGCCACTGGAAGATAAAGTAGTAACGATTTCCAGAGCCTCCGGATCGGTATGTTTTCCTGCAAATTTCATGCTGGTTGCAGCCATGAATCCATGCCCTTGCGGAAATTACGGCGACTCTGGCAGAGCCTGTACTTGTTCAGAGATGATGATTACGCGGTATCAAAAACGAATTTCCGGACCATTGATGGATCGAATTGATATTCATCTCGAGGTGCCAAGAGTCGATTTTCAAAAATTAAGTTCCGTCCAGATTGGCGAATCATCCGCAATGATTCGGGAAAGAGTGGAAATCGCCCGCGAGATCCAGAGGCAGCGCTTTGCAGAAAATGCCGCAGTAACCTGCAATTCGGAGATGCGACCGGCAGAAATTCGTAAATTTTGTAAACTGGATGTTGATGGAGACCGCTTCATGCGAGCGGCAATGGATCGTTTTCAGTTTTCAGCTCGCGTTTATCATCGATTGCTGAAACTTTCGCGGACGATCGCTGATCTGAATCATTATTCTGAAATCCGATCAGAATGTGTTGCTGAGGCATTACAATACCGTCCTAAACGGCTGGATTAACTGATATTTTACAAACCAGGTTGATCGGTAAAAATTATTGATCCAGAATTTTCAGAACCTCTGCATATGTACTGGAACCGGGCATATCCGGAACAACTTCATATAGCAGCCATTGGTGAATCAGATCGCTCAGATCATAACCGGCAGTCTCGCTGAAAACGCGAATGAAATCTTCTGTGTTCATCACCTTATTTGCATATTCTTGAACGATTGTCTGCATCGCTTTTTGGAATAAATCATCTCCTAATTCTTGATTTAATGCCTGAAATACTAAAGATCCACCCATATACGCTTGCGGCCCATACATGTTTTCATATTCGTGGTTAATGGATTTTGGACCAATCAATTCGGTTTTCATTTGATCGTCTTCGAATTGAATGCCAAGGAAACTCTGGATGTCTTTTCGTTTGGTAGGATCCATTTTAATTGTTCTGCAGGTCTGAGGAACGAGCTCCCAGAAATCGTTTTCGGTGAGAGGATTTTTCATGAGAGAAGTCTCGATGATATGCTGCACTTCCTCATCCGGTTTCTGATTGCAGATCAACTCCAGTCCTTCAGCAATGGAATTTGAATCTTTGAAAATAATTTCGGAGGATCCAATTTCTGTCTGAAAATGCCTGGCGTATGCATCCGCATCATAGATATGAATACCGGAATTCGCGATGATCGTATAGTTGTCCTGCAGCATCTGTTCGTAATCTTCTTGTCTGCCTGTGCAGCGAAACCATAATGCTTCAGCATAGGTAGCAAAACCTTCTTTGATCCATAGATCACTCCAATCAGAAATGCCGACCAGATCTCCTATCCATTGATGGGCTATTTCATGCGCGTAGCCGATTTCTCCCGCATAGCTCATTTCTACACCATAGACAGAACGTGTCTGGTTCTCTAATGCCCCTCCGATTTCTTTATTGACGACTATGCTTCCTGCGTCCTTAAAAGGATATTCACCGAGTATTGGCTCAAAACAGGCGATCATATCAGAAGAGAGAGCTGCCCATTTTTTAAATTCTTTGTAGGCTTTTAAATCTTTTTGCAGAAAATCTAACTGAACAATGCCATCGCTGGTTGTCATTTGTTCCACATCAAACGAATCGATGCAAACTGTATGGAGATACGCTGCCATTGGTTCACTGACCTCGTAAGTATATGTCGTTTTCCCTTTTGCTTGATCATTTGTCGAAAATTGAAAATCTTTTTCAGGGATCATCAATTGTCCGTCCGGCAGGAGTATGCTCTTCAGACGGCCGTTGCTTGCTGCTGCATATCGGGCAGGAATGGTGATTTTTGTTGTGAAAGTTGCCTTATCTTTCAGGAAATTGTTGCATGGGAACCAGTCAGCAGCGAAATTTGGCTCACTGATGATGCAGAAAGGTTTGTGATCTTTTTCAACTTTTGAAGATGGCGAGGAGATTAGTATAAAGTTTTCTTCTGCCAGACCAGAATATTGAATTCTAATCAGAGTAGATCGGCTGGAAGAAAAAGGTCCATGGATCCGTAATTTGTCCTCATCTTGAGAAAAAGATGACAATATCCCATCGGCGCTGATTTCTTGAATGCTGAAATGACTGCTGAAATCGAGCGGTAGTTCGTCTAAATCTTGCAACAAATTAATCCTCAACAGAACATCTCCGGTCAGGATGTTGGTCTGGTCATTCCAGTCAAATGAAATGTCATAATGTTCAATTTCGTACCCGCAATTCCCGGATTCCGGAAAAAAAGAATCAGGAGTACACGAACCATCATTTGTATACGCGCTAACATTAATGAACGAATAAAATGGATAGAGCAGTATTATTGTGATGTACAAAATCGTGTCAAATATTCTTTTCTCCATGGTAGTAGCCCTCTCTTGAAATTATTTACATCCGCCAATCGAATAAAAAAAAGAAGCTGTTAAAACACAGTTTCTTCATTATACACGGCTATCCCGCTATCCATCAGCGACTCAGCAATTATTTTTTTTAAATTTCGAACCGCTGAATAGGAAGAGGATTCCTTGATGGTGTGTGGATGGTTTCAAAAGGGAAGTAATCTTTTTTAATGATCACCCTTTCTTAAGATGACTTGACTGGTATTTGTTTTTTGTTTGGTAAAGGATTCTATTCACTACTTTTTCGCAGGAATTTGACATTGCGTGATTATCGTTCTGCCATCAAATTATCAAGGTAATGTCATCTGATTTTTATTTAAATTCATGATAGGCTATCAAAAAATCGGAGAGCAACTATCTCCATGGCATTGGCAGGATACCTTTTTCGCGCGCTTCATAGATATTTACCCAGTCGTATCCGTCTACTCTTGCGTCGACTTGCGGGCGATCCTCATCCCAATTCGCTTCTCCCTCTGTCAATGCCTCTGAAAAATCCGTTCTGCCGATCAGTGTTGTTTCAATGAAGTAATACATGGCGTTTTCCTGATCAGTGCGCACAGCCAGATACGCGTGACCTGGTATAAAAATAATCGCTGCTTCCAAATCTAACGCTTCTGCGGCTGAAGCATACAGGGCTGCCAGTTCAATACAATTCCCACTGGATTGCTCCAACACTTCATACGGAGTGCGCATTCTTTGCGCTGTACCAGGACTAAATGCTAACATCGTACTGACATAGATCAGATCGTATTCCTCTTCAGCCTGCCAAATTGCCTGCAGACGATCTAAGACGCTGCCATCTTCATCATTAATGCTGCTGCCATATCCACTGGTAATGATGCCGGTATCAGTGTAATTTGCAGCTCTGCGAATTAATTCTTCAACTGCAGGATCATTGGGTGTAACATAGGCTGCATATAGCTCCATGGACTGGTGGTAATCGAAATTATCGACTCCCCAGACAACGTCACGCCGTGAATACAGGAGAATTTCCTGGGTTTTTCGAACCAGAATGTCATCTTCGCCATCCTTAAGCTGTGTAATGCAAAAACTTAATAATCCAGGCTGCTGGGAATTCAATTTGTTGACGGATTCAGGAATTAATCTCGGATTCTGATGAACCTCAACTTCTTCGTTTGGCTCGATTATAACGGTATCAAAAACGGAGCCGCTGTAATTGAGAATTTCGGTTTCTACCAGAATGGTTACCGCTTCAGTACCTCGGTTAGTCAGATAAACATCAATAAAATTCGACAAAACATTTCCGTACAGGTGATACAACGAGGTTATTAATCCATCTTTATATACGTAGTAAACTCCGATGTCTCCAACAAAGTAATAATCAATATCCGAATCTGCAGCAGTTGCAGCGATAGATGTGTCCAAAGATTTTTCATGAAACATATCATTCTGGTAATTGAAAGAATCGGATCGTTGTTTTGGTTCTGATTGGAAAAGCAATGATTGTGCTGAAACATCAATTGTACAAATCAGCATTATAATCATCATCATTTGTAATAATTGAAATCTTTTCATAGAATGTTCCTGTTTATTGAATAAAAAATATATTCATTTTCATCTGAATGAGCTTCTGAGATTATCTCCATGGCATCGGTAAAATCCCTTTTTCACGAGCTTCATAAATATTAACCCATCCATAACCGGAGACTTCAGCGTCTACGTAAGGTCGATGTTCTTTCCAGTTTTCATTTCCTTTTGCGGCAGCTTCAGAAAAATCAGCCCTGCCAATTAAAGTTGTCTCAATAAAATAGTAAAATGCATTTTCCAGATCGGTTCGGATCGCTACATAGGCATGACCGGGGACAAAAATAAGCGCAGTTTCTAATTTCAGCGCTTCTGCGACGGAAGCAAAAAGGATTGCCAATTCAATACAATTCCCACTGGATTGTGTCAAGACTTCATAGGGAGTGCGGGCTCTTTGTCTTGTATCGGGGCTGAATGCTTTCATCGTACTGATATATGTCAGGTGATATTCTTCTTCAGCTTTCCAGATTGCCTGCAGACGGTCCCAGACGCTTCCATCTTCGTCATTGATAATCCCGCCATATCCGTTGGTGATAATGCCAGATTCTGTATAATTCGCCGCCTTGCGAATTAATTCTTCGACTGCGGGATCATTGGGTTCTACCCATGCTGCATACAGTTCTTTAATTCCTTTCCATTCAAATCCTTCCACCCAAACAACATCCCGTCTCGAATAAATCAGGATTTCTTTGCTCTCTTTTAAGAGCAGGTCATCTTCTCCCTCATTAAGTGCAGTAAAGCTGATGGTAAAATATCCGGGCATTTGGGAGTTTAATTGATCGATGGCATCCGTATTTAGACGAGGGTTTTGATGAATTTCGATTTTTTCTTTCGGATAGATCACAACTGTATCTGAAACAGGTGTACTGTATCCTGAGATCTCACTTTCTACATACAGGGTGACCGGTTCCGTCCCGGTATTTGTAAGATAAATATCCACAAAATGATCCAAGACTGTTCCATACAAATGATATAGTGATGTAACTACTCCTTCTGTATAGACATAGAAGATGCCAATATCTCCAAAAAAAGCATATTCAATGTCATCCGAATCATCTGTTTCATCCTGTAACCAATCCAATGTTTGATTTCGTATTTGTATGGCTGCTTTATTTGGAGAGCCTGATACCAATGCTTTGCTGACAGATGATTTCGTATCAGGCAGTTCAGTCTGTCCTGAAGCTTGTGTGGAGATAACCACCGCCAAGAGTAAAATGAGTAGGAAAATTTTCTTTTTCATTGCAGAAATCCGTTTTTATTCATTGCTAGAAGGTTCCATAAAATGGATCGTTTGATTACAGAAAGGAAGTGGAAATAAGTACTGATGTTATTTATCATATATATTTTTTTAAAAATTTCAATTATTAAACAGATTATCGAACGACTGACGGGCTTTTAAAATAGAAGAAACAATAAGTATCCTCACTCTTTTCCAAAAATCCAAAATCCGAATTACTGTTTTTAATATCCATCCATTGTCAATCAGCCATCGCAAGCATATAATCAATCAGAAACGGAGACTGAAATCATGCCATTTGATATCCAGATTCTTCTTGAACTTGAACAAATCCGTAATCCATTCTTAACGAATATTTTTCTTTTTATAACTCAATTCGGGGAAGAATTAATTTTGCTTCCCCTCATGTGTTTGATTTATTGGTGTATTAATAAAAAGCTGGCTTGTTTTGCTGCGATGAATTTTTTCGGCGCATTATTTGTCAACCATCTATTGAAAATCACCTATTGCGTGGATCGCCCCTGGATTCGAAGTACCCAGTTGTCTCCGGTTCCAGATGCGATGCAAAGTGCGACAGGTTTTTCTTTTCCGAGTGGTCACACTGCAAACGCAGTGTCGGTTTATGGATCTGCTATCTTTTGGTTTCGAAAGCACTTATGGATGGTGATCTTGAATAGCTGCATAATTTTCCTTGTTGCTTTTTCCAGATTGTATTTGGGTGTACATACGTTGCAGGACGTAGCGATTTCTCTCATCGTCGGATTCCTGCTGCTTTTGCTTAACCAATGGATATTTAGAAAAATTGAGAGTCATCCTGAGAAGGATCGCCTGTATCTGTTCATTGTTTTTGCTGCAGCGGCTTTCGGTGCACTCTATACCATTTTAAAACCTTACCCGGATGGAACTGACGCTGCATTAAAAACTGATGGTATGAAGACATTGGGCGCTATGATCGGTGCCGTTTGCGGATTTTACTGGGATTATCGCAAAATCAGGTTTTTAAAATCCAATAAACCATGGGTGAACATCATTCGACTGATTGTAGGTTTGGTTATTTTACTCTTTTTGAAGACAGCACTGAAAGGTGTTTTTAACCAGTATTTTGGTCAGCTTCTTGGAAACTTTCTGCGTTATTTCATTTTGCTTTTCTGGATTTTTGGTTTCTATCCATTTCTGTTTACTCGATTGGAACTTCTTCAGCACAATTCTTATGAATAATCAGTCAACATATCGAATTCGAGAGATTGATGCACGAAAGGATATTTTTCAGATTCCTGATTTAATTGAGTTTTGTTTTCACGCTTATCTTGATCCTGATGGAATCGAATTTATCAAAAAATTGCGTACAACTGCCGAATCGATAAAAAAACAAGCGATTTGGTCAATTCTTCCCAATAATGAACTGAATATTAATGGATATGTCTGTATTAACCAGGACGGAACGATTATCGGAAATATCAATTTATTTCCGATTCGTGTTTTGAATCATTTTGCATATTTAATTGCGAATGTTTGTGTCCATCCGGATTATCGACGACAGGGAATCGGTCGTACGATGATTGAAGCTGCGTTGAAATATGCAAAGTCACATTTTGTTGATGCGGTTTATCTTCAAGTTCGGGAAGAAACGGGTGATGTGATTCGGTTGTATCGAAATCTTGGCTTTCAGGAAGATGGCAGACGAACAGGT
This sequence comes from Flexilinea sp., assembly GCA_026645735.1. Lineage (GTDB taxonomy): Bacteria > Chloroflexota > Anaerolineae > Anaerolineales > Anaerolineaceae > Flexilinea. The sequence goes on along the minus strand of JAPKMT010000026.1, from coordinate 7,894 downwards.
TGGATCTGTCCAGTTAATGTATCCGGGACAAACAATTCCATTGAACTGCGGCATGAAAAACCAGCGTGGAATGAAAAACGGAATTATCAAATCTTTTTTAGAAAATGGTATCCGGAAACGATATTATGGAATTTGAATTATGACCCCAGAATATTTCAATTTGGATTGTTTAATCAAATTCCCTGGATTCTTTATCAAAAGAGGGCGGAATTTTTTAAGATTGTTGATCCTTACAATCAGATTTTATGTTGGGTAGGTTGGCAGCCAACAAGTACTTTTTCAGACACATTATGGTTTATTCCCACGGATTCATGCGATGAAGATCGGGCGAATACTATTCTTATGGCTTTAAGAAATCGCTATTCTGTTACAAAACCTGTCCAAATCAATTTCCCGAAAGGCTGTTATGTCAGATCTTTTCTAAATGCCGGTTTTTTTGTTCAAAGCCGACTGGTGTGGATGAGCAAATCTGTGAGATGAGGTATTAAGGCTCACTTGAATGATTCTATCTTTTCAACCTTTATTCCTTTAATAACAACATAAAAATAAATTTTCAAAATTGATCAGAACAAAAAATCCAAAAATCGATTTACTGAGAATTTATACAAAAAATGGATTTGTTCATCGCTTTCCGTGGATGACAAATCCATTTTTTATTGATTTTCCAAAAACTCCCGTAAAGTTTATTTCTCTGCTAGTTCCGGAACAAAAAATTGATTGACTTGATTGGCATATGTATCAACAACCCAGACAGAGCCCTCTGTATCAACCGAAATTCCGGTGGGCATGGATGTTTTGTCGATATTTCCGCCGCCCCCATTCCAAGATCGGATTAATTGACCTTCCGGATTGTATTCCCATATCAGGTATCCTTCCGGATCTGTTATCAGGATATTGCCTGATGGAAGATAAGCAATATAAGGCTTGTTATCGAGAGACTGTGAATACCAAGCTTGTACTTCAAAGGAAGCGATAACCTGATAGGAGGGATGGTCACCTTCCACATCAAATACTTGCACCCGCTGATTCCAGGTATCCGCAACTGCCAGGCGTTTATCCTCAAATAAAGCGATTCCAACCGGTTCATCTAATTCGCCGGCTGCCATACCGGGGGTTCCAAACTTATCAATAAAATTGCCGTTCTGATCATAAATCATGATTCTTTTATTGCCGGTATCTGAAACAAAAACTCGACCTTTTGAGTCCACTGCAACGGAACGTGGTCCATAAAATGACTTAGTGAGGTCTTCCGGATCATTCGCATACCATTCAGCCAGAAAGATGCCATTTTCATCAAATTTGAGCATGCGATGATTCCAGGTATCAGCTACAAAGACGCTTCCATCCGGCCCAACCGCAATACCCCATGGTTGATTCAATCCGCCCTTCTCTGCAGCGTTCCACATCCCTAAGAATTCTCCGGTTTTGGAGAAATATTGGACCCGGTGATTATCGGAATCAAGCACGTAAATACGTCCAGTTTTGGAAACCGCGACGCCTCTGGGCGCGGTAAACTGTCCCTTTTCGACACCCTGCGATCCAATGGTGACCACCGGATTGATCTCAGAGAATTTTTCATCGTCAATAAACTCGATCGTGTCATCCTGGTTCTTCGTCAAATCATCGAAATTCTCGTATGACCACATCTTTTGGAGCAAATCTTTTTTCATGTAAACGACCATACGGGCAGAAGGTTCCCAGGTCTCTTGTGTCAGAGTGTATTTTCCAGTTACTTGTGCATATTTCTTGTAATCCCGGTTCAACCAAATATCAAATAAAGCCGATCGCATACCCGGATTCAGGATCGCATTGGCGATTCTAGACCATGTAAGATTCCAATAATCCTGATTCGGCCACCACAGACGAATATATTCAAATCGGTAATACCCATTTTGGACAATTGGTTTCAGACGGCTTTCTTTGGTTGTGTTGGCGATGATGATATCGTAATTCCGAAGTTCTCTCGTTGGATTGTCTTCACCAAAATAGAATTTTGCGCTGTAATCACGGAAATACCACCAGTATGGATACAATGCATCATTGTCATAAGCGACTTTAATCGATTTTCCTTGTCCGGTCCTGGCAGCGATTTCTTCAATCTGTTTCAGGACAACTTTGGGTCCAGGTCCGGCGTGGGCGTAAACAAGCAGTTCATTTGCATAATCGTAATTTATGAAGGATGCATTATAAGCAGTTCTTGCCTGGAGAATAGCCAGGATACCCATCATTATGAATGAATAAAATTTTAAAGTATCCTTTTTTAACCATTTCCGGCAAATTTGAACCAACAGAATCACAATGATAATCAGAACGATCAATGAAAGAATCAACTGATTTGTTGTTTTTAGTTGGGCTAATTCTTTACCTGAAAAGGGTTTTACTGCACTTTGCATGGATGAGTTAATACCGATCAACGCAAAAATACCTATCATCGTTCCGGCAATTGCTGCCAGCCCGTGCCATGAGAAGATTTTCTTCCATGGCATCGTTTCAAATAGATAACCAATTCCCCAGGATGCGGATAGAGCAAGCGGAATTGCAACATGAACAGATAGCCAGGGCATTTTTTCACCGGCAACTGAATAGGCCAACAATGCTGATAATGACCAGAAAAGAAACAACAGTAAGGTCGGGATTTTGCCATCCTGCCAGATTAGCAGACGATCGGTTGTTTTTATTTGGTTGAAGTCAGAATCGACATCAGACTCAAAAGTCACTTCCGCTTCCTGTGCTTTCGTATTAATTTCTAAAAAATCCAGGCTTTCTATCGGATTGCAGTTTTCGGTTTCAATATCAAATTTTTCATCATCCAGATTCAAGATCCCATCGTTATCAGGTTCCGAAAGCATCAAGGATGTTTTTTGGAAAAACTTTCGGTATCTTGAAGCAAAGTAGATGGCAGCAATGGATCCAGCAATGGATAAAAACTCATAGATCGGAATCAGGATCATGCCATAATAATAGAATGGCTGGCCACCGCGTTGTACTTCTTGCTGGGATAACCAGTAACCGAGCGAACCAATAATTCCAGTGAAAAAGCCTTGTCCGTTTGAAAAAAAAGTAGTATAGAACGTCACAAAAATCAGATAAAAAAGGATTGCTGCTTTTAGGAATACTCTTCGATACCACCAATAACCAATTACCATGGAGAAAACCAATAGAATTGACAGGACGATTCCTGTTCGAATCATGCCCTGCGCAGAATAATCCAAAGGATCAAACCCGATCATTTTAACAGGGAAAGCGGTCAGTTGAGGCAAAATGAGTGCACCGACAAACACAATTAAGTTGAAAGCAGGCAGATCACGCAGTGCTGCCCACCCTATTTTGATCAATAAATGAATAATAAATGCAAGAAATCCAATGCCGCCTATGGCTGCTAATATTACAGAAACAATTATGAAGTTTCGGTCAGGGGCTTCACTCCGATTGTTCAAAGTGAAGAGACTGACTCCGATCAGGCAAATCAGAGCTGTACTAAGCAATTGAATCAGGATTTTTCTTCGATTGTATTGATTCAGTTGAAAAAATTTCCAAAAATCAGCAAGAAACAATAATCCGCAAAAAAGTAAAAATTGTGCTGTGTAGATAAATGCGACTTCTTTCGTGACAAACTGGAAAGCGGTCACCACGGTAATCAGATACAAAGAAAAATGATCTCGTTTTTCAAAATATCTCAAGAATCCATACAATGTCATTACTGCAAAGAGTTCGATAAATCCTTCATTGCGCGTATACCTTCCATAAAAGAGCAGAAAAGGGGATATCAGGAATAGAAATCCGCCGATTAAAGCACCAATACTTCCCAGATAACGTTTGTATGCAAAAATTACAAAAATGATTGCAGCCACACTGAACAAAGCTGCCGGGACTCTGGATGAGAAATCGTTATCACCGAAGAGAAAATAAGCGAGTGCCAAAATGTGAAATTGAAATGGACCATGTGTAACCGGATCATGCGCATATCCCATTCCTTTATAGAGATTGTAGGACGGTACAACATGATTGACCTCGTCATGGGACATGACACGGTTCCCAAGCAGCAGAAAACGGCTCAGGATCGCAAGGATGATAATGATTGTGATGATTAATTTTTCTCTGGAAAATTCTGGAAACGCTTTGTTTACCGGACTGTCCAGCCAATTCTGTTTACTAATGTTTTGATTTTCCATAAATATGCCCTTTTGATTGACATTCTCTCAGCGGTAAAAATTTCAATGATCAAGCGAATGTGTCTATGTTTCTACCATATTTTACCCGTTATCCATTACAGCAAATGGAACACAACCACAGTAATTCAAAATTTGGAAAAAAATAAATTGTTATTGTGGTGTTTTGAGCTTCGCTCAAAACACCACAATAACATATTTCCTTTCTCTATTCGATAAGACTGTTCATATATCGAATCGCTGAAACAGCCATTCAATATGTCTGATTTGTCTTTCGGATTGAAAGACATTTGAGCATCTCTTAGAAAACGAATGGCACAATGTTATGCTGACAGTAAATTCTCCAATTCAGCAAAAAACTGAGAAATATGAAGGCCGTCGATTAATGCATGATGAGCCAATACGGATACTGGTATGAGTGTTTGATTATTCTGCTGTGTATATTTGCCCCATGTAAATCGTGGATTGCTGTCTGGTGGAAAAGGAACTGCTTGCGTAATGGATGTGTAGGTTACCCATGGAATGCAGGAAATAAAAAAAAGTGACTCAACATTTTCGTCCTCTTGAATATTGCCTGTCTCTTTTGTTCTTTCGATGCGTTCTTTCCCTTCATCCAGAAAAACAGAGAACGGTTTATTGCAATCAAGCGTGCAGTAACCGAAAGAATTGTCATTTTTGAGAATGACACAAGAAGCCTTGCAATAGTCATATTCAACAATTCCGTCGTTTTCAATTCTTCTGCGAAATTGAGGAATTGTATTTGCGGCTTTCACGACATAATATAAAAAGGATAAGAAAAATGGATTTCCTCTTGCTTTCAAATCCTGGGAAAAATGGGTAATATCAAGATGGATCGTTAATCCGACATATGGATAACCGATATTCTTAAAGTAAAGAAAATGTTCTTTTCTGTTGGTATCTTCTATCGAAATTACTTTCTTATTCATAAGGCTTTTATCAATAAACTTAATTTTGATTATCCCAGATTGGGATTAAAGAATTGATATACAACACTGGAAATCTGTGATGCCATAACGTTCACAGGATCAAAAACCAATTGGTTCGAATCATAGAAAAACATTGTAAAAACATAGGTCGAATTGGGAGAATACACAATTCCTGTATCGCTGATACAGTGGATCAATCCATCACTTTCGAGAATCCAGCCGTGTTTGTGGGCGATTTTGGTTGTTTCCGGAATTCCGGCTTCCAATAAAACGGCCGTTTTGTTAGCCGAAAGTAAGTCCAGCATGTATTTACACTCAGATTGCTTTATCGCATCACCAAATACTGCCCGAAGAGCTCCCCCTCCATAATTCGCACATTGATAGATGTCATCCAAAATCTGTGAGATTTCAGCTGGCGTTGTCTGATTATACGGATCAGGGTTTGTGTTCACATCCGTTCTGGAATTGGCAGGAGTCTGATAGCGCTTTAGCAGTGGCGCTCCATTGTAAAAATATCCGGCGAGAAATGTGTTTTTATATCCGAGTTCATTAAGGTTGTCTGTTAATGTTAATGGTGCAAGGGCTCCTCCTACCGACTCCAGAAGATCATCAGCTGGAGCATTTTCTGAAATCTCGATCATTAATTCAAGGTCTTTCTGAATTTGAGCGGGTAAAGGTTCTTCCCGATAATGATACGTATACGCCATGATTGGGATCTTTATAGTACTGGCTGCAGTAAATGCAATATCGGTAGGTACTGATTGGCCTTTCGAATAAGCGAAACTGATTTCATCCCTTTTTTCCAGATCCATGATGTAGAACTCAGCAATACCATCAAATTTATTTTGTTGCAAAATTTGGCGAATCATGTAAGACAGATTTTGCGAAGAAGCCCGCGATGGTGATGTTTTGTTATATGGCAGACTGACACTACGGTTGGTAGGTGAGGTTAATGCTTCTGAAATCAAAATAACTGATCGATCAATATCCAATTCTCTTCCGGGCTCTCCCTGAGTAAAACGCGATCCACCCTGTTCCGGAATGGGTTCCCGTGCGGGCATGTCATATCGCGGGACAATTTCATTCTGCAGGTATGCAACCAGACGTTCCTGTGAGATTTCTGCGGAAAGCGGAACAGGCGCCGGTGCTGGCAGCGTGTTCCAGAGAAAATTCCAGAATCCCGTCCAGAATTCCTGTGTGATGCGCTGCATGTCAGCTGCTGCGAGCATCGTATCCAGATTCAACGTAAAACCAATCGCAGATGGTCTGACCTGTATAAGCGCATTCCCATATACCAGTTCGATCGGGATACCATATGCCTGGACAAGACGTTCTCCGGCTTGGGTTGCGTTTAACCCTCCGACAGGAACATCCCCTATTGTCAAACTGGGTGGAAATGTTGACCGCATGCGACTGTAAAAAATAAGTTCCAGTCCCAGGAGCAAAACGGTTGTGAATATGAGAATTAAGGATAACCAGCGCAGAATGGCTACGGAATTTCTTTTTTTCATGAATTTTCTCTATAACAAAATCAGTGCTCTGTTTTAACGAATTTCCAGCGGTGTGAAATTTAAGGAGAATTATTCAAATTTTCACGCTTCATCCAAGCGGTTGATCCAAATTTTGAATCGATGACGATTTTCCATACGTACTAGATTCTTATTTCCGTAATATTTATAAAATTCTCCAAAATTTGAAACATCCTGTTTCTTCCATTGTAATTAATTTAATAATTTTACCAGACTGCATTCTATGCATATTTTTTATCTAATTTTTTATAGCAGCTCGAAATATCGATGTGTGTATCGAATTGAGAAAGGAAATATGTTTCTCCATATTTCGAATCATTGAAATTTTTGCATACACCGGAGCATGCCGCACAGTTAAACCGGAGTATGCCGCACACCTTCACCGGAGCATGTCGCACACTCAAACCGGAATAAGCCGCACACTTTTATAAAAAAAACGGGGACAAAAAAATACTGGTTAATCCAAAACTATGGCATGCTATCTTCCAGGAACAAGGAGGATAACATGGCCCAGGAGCGATTAACCGTGAGAAAAATCAGAGAAATATTGCGTTTAAAACATGAAGCAGGCTTATCCAACCGAGCCATCGCCGGAGCCTGCAATATCTCCAATAGCACTGTTGGGGAATACCTGCGTCGGGCAGAAGCAGCCGGGATCAGTTGGCCGTTGGAGGAACTGAGTGAAGATGATCTATATCAAAAGCTGTTTGGCGATCCAGTCCCCGTGCCAGAAACCAAATCCAAGTTGCTCCCGGATTGGGAAGAGGTACGCAAAGAACTGCGGAAAAAAGGAGTAACACTGCAGCTGGTCTGGATGGAATATATTGAGAAGCATCCGGATGGGTACAAGCACTCGCAATTTGGAGAATATTACCGGCGGTGGAAAAAAGAGCACAATGAACCCATCATGCGCAATGTCCATGTGGGCGGCGAACGGATGCAGGTGGATTATGCCGGGCAGAAAATCCAGATTATAAATCCCGAAACAGGCGAAGTTTTCATGGCTCCAGTGTTTGTGGCTGTGTTACCAGCCAGCAACTACACTTACGCAGAAGCCCAATCTGGAGAGAACCAATGTAACTGGAACAACGGACACGTCAGGGCTTTTTCATTCATCGGTGGTGTGGTGAAAATAGTGATTCCGGACAACCTGAAAACAGGGGTAATGAAACCGGATTACTACGAACCCAGCATCAACCTTGCATACCAGGAATTGGCAGCGTATTACCAAATCGCTGTTTTGCCAGCC